>CAZXWS010000073.1:0-3878 GCA_964644605.1 uncultured Gammaproteobacteria bacterium | reverse complement strand
GCGCGCGCTGCCTCAATAACCCTATTAATATCTTCCTGTGATATTTCACCCTGAGTATTGGCTACTGCAACAACCCCGTGAGAATTTAGCGATGTAATATGAGGACCACCGATTGAAACTAAAACTCGGCTAATTTTTTGTCCGGCCATTCTCTCTGCCTTCTCCACGCTTTCCTCTATTGACTGCGTAACCTGATCAATATCAACTATAAGTCCTTTTTTTACTCCTCTTGATGGCACAGCATCAAACCCAATCACTCGCAGTTCATCACTCTCTTTTGTCATTATCCCGACAATACTCGCGATTTTGAAACTTCCTATGTCAATTGCGCAGATTAAATTTTCTGTCATATTAGAACGTAATCACTGGTCGATTAAATCTTAAATCCAGTGTTTTAAAATCATGTCCATCAATACGAAATTTCTTCAAAATAGTTTCTAACTCATATTCTTGCTGACCAAAATCTTTCTCTGTTGTAAATACAACTTTCCGGTTAAGTTGCCCTTTGTCGTTTATTACTGTAAATGCTAACATATTCGGTCCATTAATATCAACAGCATCAGTTGCATATCCCGCAGCCCGTAGAACCTGCAACCACTTAAGTGTAGCTTTTACTTCCGAATAGCTGATCTTACTACCTACATTGTAATTAAAAAAATTTAACTTTTCATAAAAATGAATAAGCGGCAAGGAAGTATTTAAATCTTTCTGCCGAGATAACACATACCCATCCTCAGCAAGTACAAAGTAACCGGAATCGCCCTGTAAATACGCCAATGGCTGGTACAGAACCACACTCAGATACACTGTAGAAGGAAATTGTTTCTGAACATTTACTGATCGTACATCATAATTACTTTTTAAAATAGCTTTCTGGATGTCAGAATCTGACGTAAAAATTATATTCTTGCCTTTCAACTCGTTGAATCCTTTTAGTTCTTTACGCTCCCCTAATGCAATAATCTGAATATTCGTTATTGCATACGTTTTTTGAAAATAAATCAAACCTCCAAACACGACTGGAATAATAACTAGGAAGGATAACAAAATGGATAAGTGCCTAAACGAGAATTTCAGAGACAATTTGATCGGCAGCATCTGTTTTATATAAAGATTTTAATTTATGAAAATTACTTTTATACACTTCGATGTCATCCATCATCATTTCTATTAGGGATTTTAAGGAGTCGCTGGAATCCGACTGATCAAAAATCTTACCCACACCTGCTTCTGCAAACAACTCTGCATGACGTTGTTGCTCCCCATTTGCACACCATGGTAATGGAATGAGAATAGCAGGTTTTTGCAATGCGATTAACTCAAAAAATGTATTTGCACCTGAACGCGAGCTAACAAGGTCTGTGTGACTGAGTATATAACCCAGATCTTCTTCAAACGTATGCTCCATAAGAAAATAATTTTTTTGCAAATCTGTTGGCAAACTTTGGCGTTTTTGTTGCAATCGCTCAAAATCCTTATATTCACTCACATTCCCTGTCTGATGAATAACAACATAATTTTCTAACAGTTGCTCTAATATATGTTCTATATGATAATTAATTGAATGAGAACCAAGTGAACCTCCTGTGATATATAACACGGGTTTTCCTTTCGGGATATCAAAGGGCTTATGCAATTCTGCAAATATACTTTCACGAACTGGGTTTCCAGTTAAAATAGTTTTCTTCACTGCAAAATACCGTGCTGACTCTGCAAACGATATGAATATTTTTTTACAAAATTTAGCGATTACCTTATTTGTTAATCCTGGTATAGCCGTTTGTTCATGCGTATAAACAGGTATTTTTAAAAATGATGCAGTGAGAGCTATAGGCAGTGCGATATAACCTCCAAATGATAAAACAACATCTGGTTTTTCGCTTCTTAAAATTAATAATGATTTATAAAAACCAGGAAGGATCTTCATTACGCTTTTAAAACTTTTTATAGAAGCCACTCGTGTTAGTCTTCCTGTATGTAAATGTATAAAACGAACACCTCTTTTTGTGAGTTCTTTATACTCAAGGGAAACATCATCTTCTGAGGAAGTATACTTTCTACCAACAAATACAATCTCAACATTCTTTTTTGTCAAAAGTTTGTCCGCTAAAGCCAAAGCAGGTGTTATATGTCCGCCAGTAATGAGAATCTTCATAAGATAATACGGATAATTAAGTATGCGGATGATGCGGATATGCTGATAACTAAATTATATATCCGCATATCCGTATATCAGCATTTATAATAATCTGTATCATTAATTATCCGTATACTATTCTATCACTTTCTCGCGATATTAAGCAGTATGCCCATAAACGCAAATGATATAAGCAGATTGGAACCACCGTAAGAAAAGAATGGAAGAGGCACACCAGTGAGCGGAAATAAGCTCACCATACCCCCTAGATTTATTGCTATTTGCAGTCCGAAATAACCAAGAATTCCACCGGCAAGTAGTCGTCCAAAACGGTCAGGAGCATGTATTGCTACTTCATAAATTTTATATAAAAGCACAAACAACGCAAAAATTAACAGCACAGAACCTATAAATCCCACTTCTTCACCGATAATCGCAAATATCGAATCAGTATGTGCTTCAGGTAAAAATAAATATTTTTGCCGGGAAGAACCAAATCCTCTTCCTAATAGTCCCCCGTTTGATAACGAAATTAAAATCTGGTTAACATGATAAGCAATGCCCGATGGGTCACTTTTAGGATCCATAAACGCAAGAAACCGTTTAGCTCGATAGGGTGAACTTTTTACTAATAAAAAGAAAGCACCTGCCGATACTGGAAGTAAAAGCAGCAAATAGTGCAAATCTATCCCTGCAAGATAATAAATAATAATACTTACTAGAAAGACAATAATCGCGGTGCCCATATCCGGTTGAAATATTATTAAGAGCATTAATACACCAAGCAAAATAATAAAAGAAAAAAATCGCTTCCTCTCTTTATAAATAAACCAGGACGATAAATAAATCACGACGCTGAATTTCGCAAGTTCTGTAGGTTGAACATTTATTAGACCAAAATCTATCCAGCGGCGAGCTCCGCCAGCTTTATGACCCAAACCAGGGATAAGTACCATACAAAGTAACACGATTGAAGTCATCATAAAAATAAATGCAAGATAATAGAGTTTATGGTAATCAATTAGCGCAAAAAAAGTCATAATGCAAATACCCAAAACAATCCAAGCAAATTGAAGCTTTAGATAATGAAAACTGTCACTAAATTCTGTGAAGCTACGAACTGATGATGCTTCAAAAACAAAGAGTAAGCCTACTAAAGAAAGAAGGATAGGAAAAAAATATAGCCAAAAAACATATTTCTTTTGCGGCATCTCTTTTTTTTTGGATCGCTGTGTCATGTATATATTGTACGGTAGAATGAATAGAAGGCGCAATATATCATCATTCAATCAATTTAATCTCACTTACATTACTTTGAGTCTCGGCAAAATATTCCTTAAGAAATTCTTTAACATGCATCGAAAAATCAGTAAACAGTAATGTATAAGAAGGTATTCCATTGCGTATTAACATACTTTTATCAGAAAGTATTTGCTTTAAAGAATCAGCCGTTGGATGCGCGGAATCTATTATAGATACATCATTACCAATGACTTTTTGTATCTCATTTCGCAGAAGAGGATAATGAGTGCATCCTAGAATAAGATCGTCTATATCGTGAAGGTCAACAAAATACTGTTCCAAAATATCCTGAATAGCGTGTTTGTTTTGAATACTTTCTTCAATCAAAGGCACTAAAAGCGGACAGGCTTTTTCTTTGATATGAATGCTTTCTTTTAACGCACGAATTTTTTTAGAGTAGACAGCGCTTTCGATAGTCGCCCGTGTACCGATAATTCCC
>CAZXWS010000072.1:0-42411 GCA_964644605.1 uncultured Gammaproteobacteria bacterium | reverse complement strand
GAGGGAATTAAAAGAACGTGCAGATCATTATATATCTGACAAAAAACCTGCTTTGTATGAAGTAGATAAAATGATGGAGGTTGATAAGTGGGTAAAGCCGGAAATAGTAGTTGAGATCAAAGCAGATGAAATTACTAAATCTCCTGTCCATACGGCAGGTCGAAAAATGAAACCTTCCAAGTCAGGTTCTGCTGTTGAAGTAGACGTACCAGGGTATGCTCTGCGATTTCCTCGACTTATCCGTTTCCGTGAAGATCGACGTCCGGAAGAATCCACTACTTTAGATGAAGTAGACGAGATGTTTAGAAAAGCGACTAAGTAGTTAAATGTGTGAAGCTAGGGTTTTGAGCATTCGTGTAGGGTACTCCAAAAAAAATGAATGAGGCCTTCTCTTTATTCTACGGGCAGAAGTTTTCATAATTAATGTTTTATCTTTCATGATTTTGTACCCATGTTTGACAAGGTGTATTGATAAATCGGTGTCTTCATGCACTTTTTTGTCATCTAGACATACTTCATTTTTTACTTTCTCCCATGCTTCTTTTTTTAAAGCCATATTAAATCCAACAAATGTTTCGTTACCTCTGAGTAAGACTTTCATTGATTTCAGGTATAAATTTGGAAAGATATGTTGATTAGTTCTAATAGGTAAGTCATAATAATCAAAGTTTCCGGTTAAACCATCTATTTTGTAATTCGTAAAATCTTCTTTTATCTTTTTGATCCAATCCGGCGGCGGGATGCTATCTGCATCACAACGAGCAATAATCTCATAGTGAGCAGCATTAAAACCTACATTTCGCGCAGGCGTTATCCCTCTTTGTGTTTCATTAATCAGAGTTACTGGATATTTTTTTACTACCTCAACTGTTTTATCAGTGGAGTTGTTGTTTACGACAATAATTTCATCAGGCTTTTCTATTTGTACCATAAGACCCTGCAAACAATTTTCAATATATTTTTCTTCATTAAAAGCAGGTATAACCACTGATACTTTCATATGTATTTTAAAGAAAATGATATAATACTTACCATGCAGTCACCATTTATATCGATTATTATACCAACACTCAACGAAGAAAAATATCTTCCCAAGCTTCTTACCGATTTTAAAAAGCAGAAAAATAAAAATTTCGAAATAGTAATTGTTGATGGGCATTCAGAGGACAAGACAAAAAAATTAGCAGGTGCTTTTAAGAAAGAATTTGATCTTACAATTATAGATTCAGTGAAACGTGGAGTTTCATATCAAAAAAATTTAGGAGCAGAGAATGCAAAAGGGAGATATCTAGTATTTCTTGATGCCGACTCACGCGTAAATGCAAGTTTCACGCAAAATATTAGTCGTGAAATAGAAAAGAGTCATTATTTATTATTACTACCGCAAATTTTACCGCAACAAGGTACTTCTACTGATAGAATTTTATTCAATTTATATAATTTTTTTCTAGATTTATCTCAAAGTATTGGAAAACCACTACCTTCTATTGGTTGTATGGTGTTTGAAAAAGAATTTTTTCATTTTATAGAGGGCTATGTAGAAGGACAAAAAAATAGTAAAAATTTTTTCCCAGAAGATCATGATATTATTTTGCGTGCTCGTAGATATGGTGTCCTAGCAAAATATTGTCCAAGTATTAAAATAGGTTATTCTCTACGTCGATATCAGCGTGAGGGGAGATCAAATGTGATTATGAAAATGTTTATGTCTTCTATTCAAATGTCTTTTAAAGGAAAATTGATTAAAGAACTGTTTGAGTATGAGATGGGGGGGCATCTGTATAGTACAAAACAAATCAAAAACGAAATGAAAAAAGATATACGTAAACAGCAATTCCATACCTTCATGGATAAATTCACTAAAAATCTACGAGATTTTATTTCTTAAGTTTTTAATCCCTAATTGTATTTAAGCGTCTATTTCTTTATATTATATCTGGTATATATTATAGGAAGTCTTATAGTAAAGTGAATATTTTCTATAGGACTTGACAAAATATATCCCATGATTTATAGTGTCTGTATGAAACGAGATGAGCTATTAGAAAAGATACGCAAAGTAAAGAATGATCATTTAGAAAGAAGTAAAAATGAAGTAAAAAATTTTGCTAAAAAGCAGTTTAGTCTGCTCTCGAAAAAACGAATAAAAATACCAATAACATTAATGCAGTTATAAAAAAAGACCACTATAAGCGCTCGTGTAAGGGGAACGACGACATATAGTGGTCTTTTTTTGCCGAAGTATTTCGACAAAGTAATATAACCTTAGCAGAAATAATTTTTTTTGTCAACAACTTATTAGATTTTTATCTGGAAAATTTTTCCTTTACCGTTAGCACTTGTGAATACTACTTTTCCTACTTGATAAAATTTATCTTCGTTTAAACGCGTATATTTTTGTTTTTCCATTGTTGATACAACTATATAAGATATATGGTATTTCTTAATAAGAAGTTTGGTAGTTTCAAGATTCTCTGATTCATAAAGATTTATGATATCCGGAATTCTTTTGCCTACAACATCTGAAGAGCCTCGCCATAACCATTGATGTACCCACCAGCCTGCCACTGTGGGCAGGCCAGTAAACGCTGAAATTTGGTCATAATCGGTATACGAATCGCCTTGTGCTTCAAGTATGATTGGTTGTCCTGTTACATGAGTATTAAAGTACTGAATAATCTCTCTGTTTTCTGGATATGTAGTTTCGAGCCATTGTAATCCATCAAGTTCAACATTTTTTTGGTTGAGTGTGTTTTTCCCCATCAATCGTGATAATAGATCTACACCAGTACCATAGTATGAGGGGATGGCAAAGAACGGATAGATAATGACAAAAAAAAGGAAAAATAAAAATATAAGTTGCAGCACTATTTTAAATGCGATATGTATTTGAGCATATTTAATACGGACAAGCGTATAAATTGATGCAATAGACATCATAATAAATGCTTGATATCCTAATTTAAACATGGTATTCGCTCTAAAGTGTGCAGGATAGATATCTTTTGCATAGAAAAATTCTGGTATAACAATCAAAAACGTGCCGAATAGAAATAAAATAAGTACGAACAAATCAAGAATGTTTCGCGTTACGATTTTGTTATTCTGAGTTTCTAATTCTTTTCTCATTTCCCAATAGACAACTATAAAAAATAAGATTGCACTTATCCAGAAAAATCCCCATAAAACAAACATCATCCAAAGCGGTGACGATTGGCAGTTATTTTTTTCAAATAAAAATGGACCCAAATGGCCTATATTCACTAAGAAATCAGGACTACAGTTAGCGCCTATTTTGGAGACAAAGGAACTAAAGAAAGAGCTAAAGGGACGGGAAAAAACAAAGAAAGAGACTGCCACTGTGCCAGACAAAGCGAAAAAATTAGAAGAGAACTGAAACAGGAGAAATAAAAGAAGCACTGTAAGTAGTAAGTATATGGGTCCGTCAAAGGCGTTGGTGGTAAACTGGACTGCACACATAAATCCCAAAAATATTGTAGAGAGTAAAACTCTATTTAGTGACAGTTGAAATTTTATTTTTTGTTTATTCTGCAGCACATACATCACAAATAAAAGCATGAATGCCAGCGTTAGCAGCACAAACGGAATATCAAAAACATGCCCATGTAAATCTGCGACAACATACGAATAGGAGGGGAATTCATGGATAGTAAATGGTATAAAGCGGGTAGCATTCGGATACCAATATTTTTCGGGGTGATATCCTCCTAATATTTGCCAAAAAGGGACTACTTTATCGTTCTCATAGCCTGTGGTAAAAAGATAAATGGTATGAAGGTTTCCTCCCAAATTAAGAATAAAACTTCCAAGTAAAGCAAAAAAAAGAATCGATATATAGTTGAAAACAGTTTCAACTGGTCTTTTAATTGAGTTGAAGTAGATCGTGACTATATTGCCCACAAACGAAAAAGTTTGTGTAACGCCAAGTGCAAATAACGTATCCAAAATAAGATTGTAACCGATCTCTGGTTTAATATTTGTTAGCCGAATGAGAAAAGCACCGGTTAAATGTCCAAAGTAATAATAGTTGATAGGGTATCCAGTGGAATGAGTGGGATCTGCGGAAAGCCACATATCGAGTGGTGGAAAATACTTGGCGCGGAGGATAGAGTTAATGAAACCAAAATCCATAAATTTTTCAAGTCCATGTATAGAAGGCTCTTGTCCACGTACATATACCCAGAACATAAATGTACTGAGAAATAATACTTCTTCGAAAATGATAGTAATAAAATGGTACGGAAAAACGTTTTCTCGTTTCGGATGTTTTTCTTTTTTAAATATAAAAAAATTGACTAAAGCGCTTATACCTAGTAATCCAATAAGACTGCTTTGATAAAAAGGTAGAATTTTTAAAATACCAAGTAGAAAAGTAGCATAGCTTAAAAATAATATTCCTACTATTTTGGAGAAAGCATAGCCTTTATCAAACAAGAATTCTCCAAGTAATTTTTTTGTTACAGGGTAAAACACTATTCCAATTAAAAAAATAGTGAGATACCATTGTAAAGCGATGAGTATCCATTCCATGAGTACTTATTATAGATTAAGATTGGCGCAGATTAATAGCGGATTTTTTTAAGTAGTTTGCTTTTCAGTATTTTATCTGGTATAAATCATGTACATAGTCTATGGAAAGTAAATTCATACCGTCCGAAGTAGAAAAAAATATTTATCAGAGTTGGGAGAAAAAGGGGTTGTTAAAACCTGCTGCAGGAAAGCCCTTTACAATACTTATGCCTCCTCCTAATGCTAACGCGTCGCTTCATGCAGGACATGGTATGTATACAGTGGACGATATTCTTATCCGCTATAAACGCCTTCGAGGATATGCTTCGCTATGGATTCCAGGGGCAGACCATGCAGGATTTGAGACACAGTATGTTTACGAGAAATATTTAGCTAAACAAGGTAAATCACGTATGGATTTTGACAGGCAGACTTTATATAACAATATATATACTTTCGTGAAAGAAAACTCCGGGCTAATTTTTGATCAATTTAAACGGTTAGGGTTTTTGGCGGATTGGAGCAGAACAGTATTTACTTTAGATCAACATGTAATTGATCGTGTTTTTGAAACTTTCAAAAAAATGGAGGAAGAAGGAAAAGTCTACAGAGATAGTTACATGGTAAATTATTGCACATACTGCGGTACTTCTCTTGCTGAACTTGAAGTAGAACATATAGAACGTGTTGATCCTTTATATTATTTAAAATATGGTCCGTTTGTTTTAGCTACGGTACGGCCTGAAACTAAGTTTGGTGATACGGCAGTTGCGGTAAATCCTAAAGATATAAGGTATAAAGAATGGGTAGGTAAGGAAATAGAAGTAGAAGGATTGGTGGGTAGGTTTACATTAAAAGTGATTGCTGATGATTTTGTAGACCCCAAATTTGGTACGGGTGTGGTGAAAGTAACTCCTGCACATGATCCGAATGATTTTGAGATGGGTAAACGCCATGGCTTGAAAGTAAAACAAGTGATCGATTTAAATGGTCGTTTGACTAAAATCACTGGCCCTTATGCGGGAATGAAAGTTAAAGCAGCAAGAACAAAGATCGTGGAGGATTTGAAGGAAAAAGGATTGATCGAAAAAATTGATGAGAATTATAGTCATGCTGTTGGAGTGTGTTACAAATGTAAACATGATTTAGAGCCGATGGTCATGCCTAATTGGTTTATACGTGTGAATGATTTAAAACAGCGTGTTATTGAAGTTGTGAATGAAGAACAGGTACATTTTTACCCCAAAAAATATAAAAAGCAAATACTTCAGTGGTTAGAGATAATGCATGACTGGCCGATTAGTAGGCAGGTGGTGTGGGGTATACGCATTCCTGTATGGTATGAAGTAACAGAAGAATCCGCTAAAAACATCTGGGTTTCGTGGCTGGATTCTGATCATGTATTACAGCAAGGAAGTGTCTCAGAATTTTTAACTCAAGGCATTATGCTTGAACAAATAGAGAATGGACTTCAAAAAGTGACGGTTCCAACAGGTGCGTTACAGTCTGTTTATAAAGTAGCAATGGAAAAGCCCGGTCAAAATTATCTTCCTGAGACAGACACGTTTGATACGTGGTTTTCATCAGGACAGTGGCCTTTAGTAACTCTCCATCAAAACGAGTATGAGACACGCTTCCCCACAGATTTTATGGGGACTTTATCAGATATTTTGAAATTCTGGATATCACGTATGATTATGTTCTCGCTCTATCTGCGAAATGATATACCATTTAAAGATGTTTATTTATGGTCAATGGTAGCGGATTCGAAAGGGGTTAAAATGAGCAAGAGCAAAGGTAATGTGATAAACCCTATTGATTTAATAGAAAAATATGGAGCTGATGCATTTCGCGCTGCATTATTGTTTGGCACGGCGCAAGGCGGCAAGGTTAATTTGGCTGAAGATAAAGTAGTAGGCATGCGCAATTTCACAAACAAAATATGGAACATTGGAAGATTTATATCACTAAATTCAAGTCTTCCCTCCTTCTCCCGACGAGTCGGGATTCGGAAGGGCAAGCAAAAGTCAAACTTAGGGATAATAAACGACTTAAAACATGAATTTAAGGAAGAAAAAAAGAAATATATAAAATACATGGATTCATATAAATTTTCACAGGCTCTTGAACTTGTCTATCAATTTTTATGGCATCGGTTTGCTGATTATTATATAGAGCAGTTGAAAGAGGAGCTAAGAAATGGTAACATTGAGGTTCTAGATACAATGACAGAAGTATTTGTTGAAAATTTAAAGATGTTGCATCCGTTTATGCCATTTGTGACAGAAAACATATGGCAGGTGTTTAACGATGAGGACACTTCAATACTGCAAAATACGCTGTAAAATATTTTAAGTTTAATAGTTGTTTATAGTATATGAAAAGGACAAATCAACCAAAAAAAGTAAAAAGAATGCGCAAGCATGGATTTTTAGAGAGATCTTCCACTAAAAACGGAAGAAAAGTGCTTGAACGAAGAAGAGAAAAAGGACGAAAACGTCTTACGGTCTAAATTTATGCAGATGTTTGGATATTACAAATTGTTTCGGATTTCGTTTTTCGATATTCGATCTTTTATATAAATGGTCTCACATAATATATTTAGTACGCTTTTTGTATTCCCAATTTTAAATTTACTTGTCGCGTTTTATAAAGTCTTTCTTTTTATAAAAGTCCCCGGTGCTTTTGGTCTGGCAATTATTGCACTTACACTTTTTATTCGTCTTTTATTTCATCCTTTTTTTAAACAACAGATAGAGACATCCCAAAAAATGCAGGATCTCAAGCCTTATTTAGATAAACTATCAGAAAAACATAAAAAAGATCCGAAGAAATTACAGCAAGAACAGATGCGTCTTTATCAGGAAGCTGGAATAAATCCCGCTGCTGGTTGCCTGTTTATGTTGATACAGTTACCTATTTTTTATGCCTTGTACAATACTTTTTCGTTGTTTCTTATGAATTCTGGAAGTAAAGTGATCCAGCAGATTAATAGTGTTTTATACACTCCTTACCTTAAGATTAGTCACATTGATCCGTGGTTTTTTGGACTTAACTTAGCAGAATCTCCTTCAAAAGCTCATTTATGGTATTACTATCTTGTTCCTGTTATAACAGGCATTCTTCAGTACTATTCAGTTGGCGGAACCATTCCTCAAAGTACTACCGCTCCAGCAAATAAAGATGACAAAAAAGGAGGTTCTGATTTTCAGTCAGCTATGAATATGCAAATGAAGTTCATATTTCCGTTTATGATTGCTCTGTTTGCATACAGGCTTCCTGTGGGGTTATCACTGTACTGGAATATTATCTCGATTTTTACTATAATACAATACCGTCGAATCAATGCGAAATCAAAGTTACAAAAACAGAACGCCGAAATTGAAAATAGATCAAAATAAAAATTGAACTTTATTTCGGTTTTCGAAATTAGAATTTAGAATTTTATTCAAATATGGATAAAGCAAAAACTATTAAACAAGAGACAGAAGCACTGCTTAATAAAATGATTAATACTTTTGAAGTAGAGATTGCTCAAGAAGGCGATGTATATCACGTAATTATCAAAACAGAAGAAGAAGCTCCAACAGTCATAGGAAGACATGGTGAAACTATCCGAGCAATTCAAAAAATTCTTGATGTTATTTTGTACAAATCACTTGGTGAGCCAGTAGATATATTAGTAAATGTCAATGATTACCGTGCAAAACAGAAAGAACGATTAGAGTCATTAGCAGCTGAATTAGCTGATAAAACACAAAATACTGGACGCTCAACTCATTTTCGTGGATTATCTTCGTATGAGCGCAAAATGATCCATGAGTATATAACGAAGGATTATCCCGAGTTAACCACTTACTCTGTTGGAGAAGGTCGTGATAGGCACCTAGTGATAGATTTAAAATCCAATCATCCCTCAGATGAAGCTTCATCTACTGAAGAGGAATAAGATAGTATAAATATACTATTTGCTGTATGATCAATACATGCAGCGAAAAAAAATTTCACCTATTTTAATCGTGTTTTTACCAGTGTTTGTTTTTTTTGATTTTTTTTATTACTGGATTACACGATCCTCTTGCCTTCAATGTACTAACTTAAATTATTTTTTAGAAAATTCTTCACTATCATTCGTTGTTCTCTCCTCTGTCGCCTACCATATGAAATTTTTTATGTCAAGAAGAAAAAAACTTTCATCAGCAAAATAAGATATAAACGTAGTATACTTTTTCCCATATGGCAGCTCAAGAACAAAGAGAACCATCAATAAACAGCGCAGATATTGAAGTTCGTGAAGATGCACGAGCTGATGTTCGCGTAGCCGCTCCTGCAGCAAAACCAAATATTATTCGTCAGTATATTGACCGCTTCCGGGATGTTGGTGCAAGCACTTCCCCTCGAGTAATGAGTAGATTAGCACAAGCTCTAGAATCTGGAAGACGCGTGGGTGCAAATGATGCAGGGTATATAGAGGGGAGAAGTGCTTTGTTTAGATTATTTGAAGTTGTAAAGGTGGCAGGAGATGTAGGGATAGCTCCTGCTGATATTGGCTTACGTGATGATGCGATAGAACTGATCAGGGAAGTTGATACCCGCGTTAGTCCTTTCCTCACAGATACAAACGATACTATTCAGCTATATAACTTCCTTAAAAAATTCATTGATACTGATTTTGATGAAAACCGATGGAGAACAGAATGGCAGGATTTAAAAGGGAAAATGTCAAATTATAACCTTAACCGAGTATCTGAATCCATACGACAAACACATGCGAGAACACCCCTAAAGGTGCCGGCAACTTTTGATGTAAATACAGAAATTGTAGTAGCTGCAGATGAAGGAAGACAAACAACTTCAGCAGCAACCGAAACACAAACAAATAACAGGACAGCTCTTGATCGGTTGGCAGATGATTTGGGAATCGTAGCAGGTGGAAAAGATATTACCGCATATCCGCGACCACTTGATAAAGTATCACAAGCCAACTTTATGGCAATGGATGATGAGGTTGAGCAAAAGATCGAGGCAAAAAGACAAGCAGTTGCTGATTTACTTAATCGGGATCCAGTAGCTGGTAAACAAGAATCAGATCAGTTTGAATATTATGAAAGGGCTTTACAAAATTCGAGGAGGGATGGTCAGCATGAATTCTTTAAAAATATTATTAATAATTATTTTGGCTTAAATTGGAATGATGCGAAGAGTCGTCAGTATCTTGAATACTATTATGTGGATTTAGTCAATCATCGCGACGATAAATTTTTATCAAAATTTGGACTACGACAACAAGATTTTGATCCAATACAACCACAGATTGTACTCGCAAAATGGGACGAATACTTTAAAAATGGAGAGTTGACCGAAGACGCTAAAAAAAGAATGTATTCTACGATATATCAAGTAACTAATCGTTTGTTGTCTCGTACCACTTCTTCACCTGATTCTGCAGAAGCATCGACACTTGGTAATGAAAGACAGCTTGATTTTTCGCTAAATGCTCTAATCTGGAGTTTAGTCGAAGATCCACGAATTCGGATACGATTAGGTGAGGATAATTACTCTGCATATAGAAACTTTTTAACAAATACGTTTATGGATGCAAGAAACGAAGAGAGAAAGATGAGAAGAACATATACGGGACTCGTAGGATCAATGATCGAGGGTCGAGCAAAATCAGCTGATGCAGTTGCAGGAAAAATGTCAGAAGTGCAAGCTCATGAAATAAACTGGGTGTTAAAAGGGTATAAAAGTAATCTAACACGTTTGGCAGTATCAGAGTTTGAACGCGATCTTCAGCATCGTATTACAGTGCTGAATGGAGGCACGTTACCTGCTGATCTTTTTGCGGCAAATAAGCCGGACCTGTATTCAAATTATCAGTATGAGGATATTCAGCGAGTGCGGGATAATCTCAAAGAAAGAATACGATTAATGCAGCTTGATCCAAATTATAGATTGCAGCTAGAGCAATCGCAGGATGGTAGAGAAGTTCTTAGAGACCTTGACGGTATACAGGATTGGGAAATAGATCGCGCGATGAACATCGCCATGGGTGTATCTCTAGTGAGCTCAATGCGAGGATGGGATTACATGGCTATGAGTAATCCAAGAACTGATTTTAAACGAGAAATTCCATTAATAGGCTCTTTTAGTGTAAAACATAAAGCCCGTTTAGGAAGGTTTGGTGAACAGTGGCATACACCCGAAATGTATGAACTTGAAATTCGGATGCAGGAACAGCGTAAGGGTCTGTGGGGTAGAGTATTCGAAGGAGGGTGGGAACCATCAAGGTTGTGGGGAAGAGGAAAACCCTCTGAGCGTCTGAAGACCCCTGTGTTATTGGAAAAACTACAGGAAAGTAATGCCCTTCGTTTACCGCAGGCTCGTGAAGATCATTTATTTTTTAAAGACTTATTTAAACAATTTTCCACTCATAGTTTATTTACACTAGGGGGTTGGCGTATAGATGGTTTAAAAGATTGGTATAAATCTCACCATGGGAAAGGAATGGATCAAAACTGGCGTGAGGCGTATGCTAATTTAAGTAGTGAGGTAGGCACCGGGACACGATTCTTCTATGATACTTTTAGAGTAAGCGATGAGATTAGAGATATATTATTAAAGAAAAAATTTGGAGCTAATTATAAAACCGAAGTAAAACCATCTGTGCTTGATGGGTATTGGAATGAGTTTTCTTCAGTACATGGCAGGGAAGCCGAGAAATTTGTATTTAAGTTTAATAATGATGATAAAGAAAACAATCTTACTACGAATGAGTTTATCGAAGAGAAGACTTTTTTTTATAGAGCTATGAATTTTAAAGCGCAGATGGATCGCTCACCGTATGATTTTATGTTGAATATCATGCAGCTAGAGCCTGATTTAGCCAAAACTTACTCATTATCGCAGGAAGTTCCTGGACTCGGAAGGAACCAAGTAACCGCTTGGGAGTATTTTTTTGATGCTCGAGTTGCACAGTCCATGAATGCAGCGGAAAAAGCAACTCGCGCTGATGCTTTAGATAAAATGACACAGAGATGGACGCATCCGTCTTTGAAATCTACTGCTGACAATATGCAACATCTCGCGAAAATAGCCGAAGTTTGGCATAAAGTGTATACCTATCAGCCATATATGAAATTTGATGCACAAAGAAATAAATATTCTATTGATGAAGATGGCTCCAGACGAAAATTCTATCAGATTATTACAATGGCAGGGGATAAAGTGCGTCTAGAAAAGAAAGCTGTTATGAACAGAGAAGATATTATTAGCAAAAAAATTGTTAAGGTAGGAGACCAGGAACAAGTAATAGATGATCCGGATAGTATTTTTATCGCAGATGTCATGAAAGGACAGAATGGAATGGTTACGTATTTTGATAATTTAAATGAAGATTTTGCCGATGCTCCAGGGAAAGAATCAAAAATGGGAGATCGAAAATTTTTCTACACTGTAGCGAAACGATGGTTTGAGTATGATCAACGGGGAGTACTGCCAAATACGCACGACGTAGATGTCCTTCCAATTTTTGAAACAATCGGGGCGCACGAGGAAGAAGCATACTCACGGGTATGGGGGAGTAACAAAAACTGGAATGAAGTAACTGACCAACTAATTAATTTTGATCAGCTTTTATTGGAAGCAGCCGGCAGTAAGAATATGGGCAAAATAATGGAACTGCATGCAAAGGTCAAATCATTAGAAGGCAGTGTTGGAGTAGAAAATGCGCAACGTCTTAATTATATAATTGCCACTGCTGTTGTTCGTTATTTTCAATTGGATTGGAGGATGCGTTTCCCAATGCCATTAAGTATTTTTAGTGGTTGGGGTCTGGATAAAGAAGCGTCGATATCAGTAAGGAATTCAAGTCCCAGCGCAATGCAGTGGACAGAAGAAAGTATACGTGATTACATGGATTCACTTGTGAAAGGAAGATATTTAGCTAAGGGAGGAAAATGGTCGCGTGATATGTTGGAAGTGGCAGTCGGTGCAGATAGGCAAAAATATTTTTGGCTGCAAGCCGGACCGTCTATCGCATTTCTTGTCGTTGGAGGATTTTTGCAACAGGTATTTACAACTGCAATGAAGGAATCTGGGCTTGGCCAAAAGAAAAAATAGAGTTGAGATTTTCTTCATTTTTAGATTTAATCATAATAGTATGCGCAAAATTTTATTTCTTTCTTTTTTTATTTATACAGTTCTTTTATGGACGGGTATTACGCATGCGGCACAGCCTGTACCTCCGAGCGGTGGAACGGGGGGATCTTCCTTAACTACTAAATGTACCTTTAATCTTCCAGGTACTTCAACACCCGCTATCATTGTGCGACAGGGAGAATCTCTCTGTCAGCGTTATAGTGGAAACGATATGTTATGGAGTTGTAATAGCACACCTGGCACTTCCGAAGATTGCGGTGCCACTGGTGGAAAATGCTGGTTTACTGACGTATTGCACACACAAGCAGCATGCTTTGTTGCCAATGCACCTGGTTGCGTGATAAATGGAACTCTCTATAACGCAGGAGATCAATGGTGTGATGGTTATGAAATAAAGACATGTAAAGATCCTGCACGTAATTTGGAAGGGTTTGTCCAAGCATGCAATCCCATAACAGAACGTTGTATGACCACTGATCCGTATAAAAAAACAGCAGCATGTTTTCCTAGATCTCAAGAAGGATGTGATTATCATGGCGTTTTTTATCCAACTGGATCTTATTTATGTAGCGATGATCGAACTCAAATATTAAAATGTGACGGAACAGGTTCGCTGGGAGGAAAATCAACTTTTTCAACTGCAGCTCAATGTCTTTCTGAAAGCTGTCATCAAGCAAGTATGGATCCGCAAGGTGTTACCTGTTTGACAAATCAATCATCAATCCCACTCGATGCCACACAATTAAACCAAATTATTTCTCGGTCTCAATGTGGTGTGCTCGGTGCTCAATGCTGTGATCCCGGTGGAATAAACCGCCTCCCTATTCCTGATAAACCTGATTTTAATAAGGTTGTTGTAAATGGAGTCATCGGGAGTGTCTTTGATTTTTTGGGAACACTTGCAACTCCGGTTTATAGTATCTTGAATAATGGTCTGGATAAAATAACTCCGCGTACCTATTGTTATCAGGGCGTGCCACGATTCTCTGATCCCAAAAACAGATCATACCAGGCATGCGTTTGTGCTGATAGAACTGCTATGAATATTTCAGCACTCTGCGATAACATTTCCAGCACAGTAGAGAAGAGTGCTTGTGAGAAGTGTGTAAATAATCCTGACCTTACTAAAAGAGGTTTATGGACATCTATTGGCTGTTTAAGCTATAACTTTGATAGCTTTATAAAAGATGTAGTGTTTGGAATGGGGATTGGATTTGCCGGTGTTTTCGCATTAGCCTGTATCATATATTCTGCTTTCACTATGCAAATGTCGCAAGGTGATGCTCAGAAAGTAAAAAAATCTCAAGAATATATGACTTCATGTATCTTAGGATTAATGCTTATAATTTTCTCAGTATTTATTCTGCGGGTGATTGGAGTAGATATACTACGTATTCCAGGATTCGGCAAATAGTATTAGATATTTAAAAGACCTTACTTGCTATCTGCTGCTGCGTTTATTGTTTTTGCCACTTGTTTTGCTATTTCTTCAGATTCCTTCCGTGTGTTTGTGAATAAGCCTTGCTGTGTCGCTACGTCAAAGGCGGTTGATCCGATTGCTCCCCACATACCCTTGCCTTCAGTGAATTGTTTAATTTGTGGTCGCATTCCACGCAGCAGACTCCCATATCCTGCTACTGACCCTGTACCGCGACCTGCTAGCAGTGCCCCACCTTCAAAGAATGTATTAAAACCAAAATCCAGAGGTAATCCCTTAGCGCCAGTTGATTTTTTGATCATTTCTACTAGGTTTGGTATCATAAGTATAATACCCATACCAATGATGGTGCTAATATCATCGCTAGAAAACCCATAGAGGAAAGGGAGTGTGAATATTTGGCTCGTATGATTGATAGATACAATGGCATAACCGACTAATGTAAATAAAATTACCAGAGGAAAGGTTAACAACTCGCCTATTAGACTGACTAACCAATTTTTAAATGAATTTCTCCCCGGAATAGCCTCAAGAAGTAAAATAATAGGCGAGAAAATAATGAGTAAGGTAATACTTATATACGATTTTAAAAGCAGAAAAAAAATTCTCGTAAGTAATAGAAAAATGGTAAGAAGAATACATAACCCTAAGATAAATCCAGGCAACCAACTTACAATTAAAACAAAAACAATAAATCCGAGTGCTACTGGTATAAGATCAAGTATATGTCCAATATTATTTCCTAAGATACCAAGACCTCTAAAAGCGCCAAAAAAATCTTTTAAATGAGACATCACCATACCTTTTAGCGAATTTCCAATAACGAATGCTATAACTCCTTTTAAGGGGATTTGAATTATAGAGGGCAATATGTTGAAAAATGCAAAACCTGTCTTTATCGCAGGTCCACCCGGTCCCGTGGCTACCTCTACTACATTTGCGAGCGGTTCCATATTACCATTCACAAGAACTGCATCATAAGGCCAAATGCCTGCAAATCCGGCAGCAAAGTACTCATTTATGAGTTCTCCCACATGGAGTGCGTCTGGTTTTAGATTTCCTACGTTTAATTGGGATAGTATCGAAACGATTATTCCTATTAATAAATACATCGCATCAATAAGCAGTCCAGCTATCGCAAAAGAAAAAGTAATATAGATAAGCGCCATGACAATGTGGGGTAGTGCGTTTTCTATACTTACGATAGTTTGTGCATTAATTTTCATACGAAACATAATCATGAAACCTACTGTTACGATTACAAAAACCAGTACCAAGTAGCTTAAATTCCTAAATATATTCCAAATACTTCGATATCCTTTTATAGATGCAAAACCCACGCCTTCATACGCATATGTTTTGGGAATAAAACCTGTATTTTGTAAACCATTTCCAACCCAATAGGCGAATGACGCAGGAGGATGCGTATACGGTACCGCCATTAAATTAGTCATGTGACCTACCCAGCTATTAGCAAAATTTTTATCCGCATCTTTGGGATTATCAGTACACACTTCACCTATTGCGTTACACATGAGAGCGCGGTATAAAGCGATACTTACTACTCCTTCTTTTGTTGAGTTTAGTTGGGGATCTTTTATCATTTTATATATCTGACTTTGTTGGGATACATAGGGATCAGGAATATGTTCAGCTTTCTTATTGGTAGTAAAGTAAGCAAATAATGTAATAATAACAGTGTAGATTACCACCATGAATAGACCTTTTTTTGCAACAGAATAAGAATGTTTCAATAATCGACCCATATTGTGATTCTAGCGAAAATAATAAGATAAAGTCAAACCTTAAATCTTACATCTATCTTATATTAGTTTTAGATAATCAATTAATAAAGGAGGTGACAATATGAATACATTACAAAGTGATGATAATACTGAGCTTCCAAAGTTTGAACCCAGTGATGCAGGAAGTGGTGTAGAGGGTAGTGGTGCTGACGCAAACGCAGGGCAACAATCTGAGTACTAATAAAATTATATGTATACAAATTGAGAAAAATTATGTATACATATTTATATGCAAGTAATTTTCGTTTTATTAGTCGCATTTTTATTTCTGCCCTTTAAACCGGTTCATGCTCAATCTGGATGTGCTACAATAACTTCAGTAAGTGTTACCATTTCTTCACTTGATCCAAACAGTAATAATTCTTTTGATTGTTCTGTAGGAGTAGATGATGGGCATGCAGGGTCACGAACAATAGCCTGCGGTATAAGCATAAATGGCAGTTGGCCGCAAAATTATTGTCCTTCAGATACTAATTTTAAAGGGTGGAATGGGAGCACTGTAAAATATGGTTGTACTGTACCAAGTGGTGCAGTTGCAAGCAGCGATAAAGTAGAGATAGTGGGTTTTGATTTTGCAGGCGACTGTGGACCTGATGGAGGAAAAAAAGAAGCGATCTCTATTAAAAAAGAACAAAGTGGAAATACGGGAGGTGGTGGTTCTCGAAATCCGGGAAATGGAAATAATGGGAATTCCGGAAACCGCAGTCCAAATTATCCTACGATTCCTCCTAAAGATTTTTGTGATGCATTACCTGCAGCTAAAAACCAATGTGGAGATAATGCCCAATGCGTAAAAGATTTTCTTTCGCCGTTTATTAAAAAAGCTGAAAACTCCGGTAATAATGGAGCTTCACCGACAGCTGTACCTCAATCTCAACCATCTCCCGCACAGGGTTTACGCTCTTGGGAAGCTCTTTTTAGTGAAGTAGGAACAAAATTAAACGTTCCACCGCTGTTATTACAAGCAGTAAAAGAAGCTGAAACAGGAACTAATTGGATGAACTTATCGCCTGATGAATTTGAGCGGCTTACGCAACCAAATGCAGAATTAGATGCTGCCTCTTGTATTAGTAATACTGCTTTTTGCGGGGAAGCTGGACCAATGCAGGTCACTACAGACCGTGATGGTAATGGTGATCCCACCTGCCCTCGATGTGGAGTGAAGGTAACGAAATGTCCAAATACATTCGGTGGTCTATCTTCACAAACAGCTCAATATAGTAATCCAAGTCCAAAAGCGTGCAACATTAAAGATAATGTGTATGCCTCCGCTATTTTATTAAAGATGAAGTCAGGAGTGGGAGAAAACGGCACATGGACTGATGATAATATTGTGAGTGCTATAAAGGGATATGGTGCAAATTGCAGCATATATTATGATCATCTGAGGATGACCTACTGCCAGTGGGTTGTGTGTAAAGTTCGTCAACGATGTTAATTATGAATAAAAAATTAGCTCTAATAATCGTAGGGTTAGGATGTGCTTTGGTCATTTTATTATTAGTGATATCTTACGTATCTAGAGGCGATCAAACTTCGACTGTTCTTTCACCCACCGCACCAACTCAAACAATATTTTATGGTAATACTAATTTAAATAAAAAGTCATCAGTTCTTCCTCATGCAAAACAAGGACAAAGTTACAATTATATTTTTCAATCCTATGATTACCCTATCCAATATCAAGGGTTGGTGATCGACTATAACAGATATCAGAACAAAATGACTGTATATTATGATAAAGATAGAACTCAAGCGCAGAAAATAGTAAAGAAATATTATTCAGAATATGGCTTTCCTGATCCTATTGAAAGTGGTGTCCGTATTTTCTTTGTAGGGAATAAAAAATAGATTATTCAGTCGTTATATTTAAATTTCGAATCCATGTACGGTTATTTATTCCATGTTGCTGCAAAAACAGATCAAATTCTGTATTTCCTGCAACCGCACGTTCTTTGTTTATAGTAACTACAAAATTAAGGTTTTTATAATCGTATTCCATCATAAAATCGGTCCCTTTATAGGGTAATACCCTAAGCAGCGATCCTACTTGAGATTCTCGTTTTATGAACACATCTTCCTCTTTTATTTGTTTCTCGAAACTTTTATTATAGTCGGGATTATTGTCCGGTCTGGAAAAATATCTCGATCTATCAGTCGGGTTAAGGTAATGAAATGAGGTGGGAACTGGAGTGATTGGCGGAGTGCTCTTTTTGGGCGAATGTAAATAATTGTTATAAATTACTGCAAAGATTAGAGTAACAGCAAATAAACCAAGTGCTGTATAGCTAAGTATTTTTACACTGAACATTTTGTTCATATTTTAATTTAGCTTTTTAACTGGAAACGCAAAGAAATCAATTTGATTCGGCGGGCGGTACAGATATTGTTGTGCTAAACTTTCTTCACCTGAAAACCACTGACAATTGCTTGGATCTCGAACTCTCACCATATTATTATCTACCTTATCTATGACAAATACATGATCAATAGGTGTTCCTGGAGAAACGCATCCTGCACCACAAGGGAAACGTGCAGAGCTTGCAATAATTAAGTTTCCTTCTTGTAATGCTTGTTGGGCTTGGTTTATATCTAATCTGCCTCCGTAGACTAGATTTGGTCCTATTTTAAAACCCAATTCCTTTTGGAACCAATTACTGGCCAGTGCTCCACCCCAAACACGTGAGGCGCCGTTTAATCTCTGTCTCCATCCCTCAGAAACAAATTTATTATCTACCTCAATAGGATTCATGGGTAAACCGAATTTAGTGATAACCATAGCAAACGATGTAGGCGCGCATCCTGCACCATTAATTCCGGTATAGGTATTGTTAGGTAATTTCTGCCAATCGTTATCTCCTTGACAATAAAATGGGAAACCATCGAGCGAAGTTTTATACTTACCCGTAGATGTTCCTGGATTTTGTGAATTATTTGGAGATCCCCCATTCGAGGGGGTGCTAGGCTGAGTTGTAGATGTACGGTGTCCGTTAGGGTCACAGGAATTACCTGATTTACAAAAGTTATTGCCGATGGCACACGGTTGATCACCAGGGCAATCTGTATCAGCTAAACAGCAAGCGGGATTATAATTACCATATTTATCCTTTTTACCTTCATTCACACATGCCTGTGTCGGGTCATGAGGATTAAAACAGGAATTTCCTGAGCTGCATTCACCATTTTGTATGGTGCAAGACTGATCGGGACCATTTGATTGACAATCTTCATTTGTTTTGCAGCATGCAGGATTACATTGACCATTTTTATCCTTTTTACTATCAGAACAATTTGTGCCATGTCCAGTGGCTTCATAAAACTTTTTAAAAAAATCAATGTATGGATTATACCCTTGCGCAAATACAGGGCTAATCTTTCCAATAATAATTAAACTTATAAAGACTAATATCAATTTTTTCATATATCTTTTAATACGATACATTATTTTTTATCAATTGACAATTGATTTAATAATCTTCATAATGATTTTATATGGCCGGTTTCTTTGATTTCATTAAAAAACCTCAATCAGGGACAGTTACCCCTGTTCCTGCTGATACAGCAGGTGCTCCAGTTCAAACACAGACTACTCAAGTGGTCACGCAAGAAGAAGTGGTCACACATGGTGGCGGATCATATAATGGTATTGGAAATCCTCCTGGAGGACAGGCTTATAATGGCATCGGTAATCCACCCACACCTCAAATTCCACAAACAACTGAAACAGTAACAACAACACAAACAACACCCACTGTTCCATCTCAAGTACCTACAGCCCCAACTGATGCTGCATCAGCACAACCTGAGACCATTAATAATACTACTAATAACAAGGATGCGACTAAAGAAACCAAAAACGTAGCAGAGAATGCACAAAAAGATCAAACAAAAAAAGAAGCTGTTGACCAAAAAGCTGGCGAAACTAAAAATGGCGATACTCCAAAAGTCGCTGGTGGGCCTGCCGCACTGCAGTCTACTATTGATCAAAAAAAACGGGAAGAGCTTGATTTGATGACCCATCTTACGCAAAGGTCAAATCGAGTATTCCTTTCCGCGCAAAATAAAGCAAAAGAATTAAACGGAGAGTTGGTGGATAGTGAACATTTACTGCATGGGCTTCTTTCTGATAGTGAAATATATAAACTATTTAGTGATTTAAAAATATATCCGCAAGTTATTGAACAAGAGTTAGCTAAAGTATATAAAAAGGGTGCTACTCCTGTCAAAACTGTGCAACTAGCTCCTCGAGTTAAAATGATACTGGGTAATTCTCTTGTTATAGCCCGCAAACTTGGTTTTGAATTCGTATCACCTGAACACATTTTGATTGCTCTCTATGAAGAAGGGGAGGGAGTTGCAGCACAAATTTTGGCTAAACTTGGTTTGAAAAAAGAAGATATAAACAAAAAAGTTACTGGCAAAAAAGAAGGAGTACTCAATACTGATACAAAAGTAGAAGAACGTGGAAAAAGCATGATAGGACAGTTTACCATTGACCTCACGGCAAAAGCAGCTCAAGGACAACTCGATCCCGTTGTAGAACGATCAGAAGTTATTGAACGTGTAATTCATATATTATCTCGACGCTCTAAAAACAATCCAGCCTTAGTTGGAGAGGCGGGTGTTGGAAAAACTGCTATTGTAGAAGGGTTAGCTGAAAAAATAGTTTCTAAACAAGTTCCTGATCCATTGCTTGATAAAAAAATATTACAGCTTGATTTGATGAGCGTGTTGGCTGGCGCTTCCCATAGAGGAGAGTTTGAGGAGCGCATGAAAAACCTTGTCGAAGAAGTGCAAAATTCAAAAGGTCAAATTATTTTATTTATAGATGAATTACATAATATAGTAGGTGCTGGTTCTTCTGGAGATGGCTCAATGGATGCTTCAAACTTTTTAAAACCGGCTCTTGCCCGAGGAGAAATTCAACTTATTGGTGCCACTACACTCACAGAATATAGAAAATATATAGAAAAAGATCCTGCTCTCGAACGACGTTTCCAACCAGTTGTTGTGCCTGAGCCCACTGAGGAACAGGCTATGAAAATGTTACAAGCAACAAAAGATAAATACGAAGCATTTCATCGTGTAAAAATTCCTGATTTAGCAATAGAAGCTGCAGTAAAACTTTCTAAACGATATGTGGGCGACAGATTTTTACCAGATAAGGCGGTGGACTTGATCGATGAAGCTGCTTCTGCTGTCAGACTGCCTTTAATCTCTTTACCTGAAGAAATTCGTTCTCTTGAAGAGCGGGTGAGTCAATTAAAACAAGAACAGACTGAGGCAGAAAAAACCGGTGATCGAGTTAAAGCACGTATTTTAAAATCAAAACTTGATGACAGAGAACATACTCTTACAGAAAAGAAAGATGAGTATAACATGAAGAAAGGTCAGACAACTTCTGAGGTAACAATTGAGATTATCAAAGATATCGTTTCTCGCTGGACTGGCATTCCTGTATCTAAAATAACAGGCTCTGAAATGGAGAAATTAGCCAACCTGGAAAAAATTATGCATGAGCGGTTAATAGATCAGGAGGCAGCTGTTTCAGTGATAGCACAAGCAGTACGACGTGGACGTGCCGGATTAAAATCGACTCAAAGACCAATTGGAAGCTTTGTATTCCTTGGACCAACTGGTGTTGGTAAAACCGAATTAGCAAAGACTTTAGCAGAAATACTGTTTGGTCAAGAGGAAGCTATGATTCGCTTTGACATGACCGAGTACATGGAAAAACATGAAGTAGCCAAACTTCTTGGTGCACCTCCCGGATATGTTGGCTATGAAGAAGGTGGAAAGTTGACTGAAGCAGTTCGCAGAAGACCATATGCAGTTGTGTTATTCGATGAGGTTGAAAAAGCGCACCCTGATATATTTAATATCCTGCTTCAAATATTAGATGATGGACGATTAACCGACAATAAAGGACATGTTGTTTCATTCAAAAATACTGTAGTCATTTGTACGTCCAATATCGGTACGCAAGTTATACAAGATGAGATGTTAAAGAGCGGTAAAGGTGAAGTAGAAGAGCCTCCTGTTGTTTCAAGCTACGCGTTTTCACCGAGCGGTCGAGAGATGCTTACCATTGGTCCAAAATATTTCCTCAGGACTATGCCCAAAAGTAACACAGCGACTGTTAAGCAAGCACAAGACAAAGCACCTACTGATGACAAAAAAATGCAAACAGATGATGCAAAACCGAAAGTGGACTGGAAAGAGGGTATGTTGCTTGATTATTTTGCAGAGAATATTCTGAATACACCAAAAGTCACAACCGAGAATAATCAGGATCAACAAAAAGTAGATTTCCCCACAATGGGTTTTGATACTCAGGCAATTTCAGCTAAAGGTATAGCATCTAGTGCTCCTCAAGTTTCTACTTATGCCTATTCACCAAGAGGTCGTGAAATATTAACTCTCAAAGATTCTTATTTCGAGCGAGATGGTGAACAAGTTGATGTAAAACAGACTCAATCACCAAATAAATCAACTTGGAAGAAAACAGCGGTTGCTGATTATTTTGCAGGTCAGATAATTGAAAATAAGACAAGTACAGATCAACCACAGGCTCAACCGCCCACTGCAAAAGTGGAATTTCCAAAGGAATTTGATACGCATGCTATGTCAACAGAAGGTATTGAAATGCTGACAAAAGGTGAAAATGTATATTATCGTACATCTACAACAGCAAAGGTATGGTCGACAAGTACACTTATCGAATATTTTAAAGATAATGTTGTGATTAATGCATTACCCGATGCTCCTGATGAACAGCTTCCAACAGCTCGACTTGATACGCACGCATTTAGTTTAGATGACATGGAATACGTAACATTTAGTGATAGATACTGGAAACGTAAGAAAAATTCGATAGATTGGGAAACAGGGAAGCTAAAAGATTATTATGTAACTCAATCTGCAGAAAAAGGGACTCTACCTGTTACAAAGTGGCAAGTTCACACTTTTGCCCCAACAGGCAAGGAAGTTATAATAGCAGACAACACAGTATGGTTTAAAAATGCAGATGAAACAGTATGGCACATGCAAACATTACTGGATTACTTTGGTAATGATTCTCCATTTGTACAAAAACAGTCGAATTCAGAAGAAGGAATGGAAATGATTACAAAGGGCAATACTGTGTTTTATCGTCAAACTACCACATCACGCAGTTGGGATACAAAGTCTTTGAATGACTATTTTAAAGATCATAAAGTTATAAACTCACTTCCAGATATGCCGGAGGAACAACTACCTGTTGCCCGTCTCCGCACACATGCGTATAGCCCAGAAGGAGTAGAGCTTATAACATTTAAAGATAGATATTGGAAAAGAAATGGTGATACTAAGGAGTGGGAGACAGGATATTTGAAAGATTATTTTACAGATCAAGTAGTTGACAAAAATAATTTTCCAACAACTCACTGGGATATTCATACATATTCTCCAGGGGGCTTAGAAATTATTATTGTCGGTGATGTCATTTGGTATAGAGATGGAACAGAAAAGACATGGCAGACAAAGACTTTGAAAGATTATTTTGGTGAAGATTTCCCGTTGGAAAAAGAAATTGAAGAAAAGAAAAAAGTGGACGAAGAATTGGATCGGAAAAAATACGATGTTGTAAAAGACAAAGTAATGCTAGAATTACGGAAATTCTTCAGGCCAGAATTAATCAATCGGTTTGATGAAGTAATTGTTTTTGAGCCGCTCAAGTTTATCCATATGATGGCAATAGTAAAATTGCAGCTTAAGGGAGTTGGAAAGTTACTTGAAGATCAGGATATGGGTTTCATATATACTGAAGCGGCAGTGAAGGAAATTGTGAGAGCAGGTTTCGATCCTGTGTATGGAGCACGACCTTTAAGAAGAGCAATTCAAAAACTCATTGAAAATCCAATATCAACACTTATTATTGAGAAAAAAGTAGGTGTAGGTGATCAGATCATGGTTGATTTTGATGGTGATAATTTTGTATTCAATATCGAAAAAGTTGAACTTGTTGTTCCAACAGAAGCAAAGCCAGAAGAAGTTAAATCTTTCTTATGTGAGACCTGTGGAGCTACCTTTAAGACTCAGGTTCTTAGTACGGCAACAGTCGTTTGTTCCAAATGCGCGTCTCAACACGTGCAGGAAGTAACTGAAGAAAAAAAGGATGCAGAACCAAAAAGCGAAGTTGGTAAAGAAACTGAAACTAAAGACGCTGATAATAAAGATGTCAAAGAAGAGCCAAAGGTCGAAGATAAAAATACTGTGAAAAAAGAGGCTGCAATATCATCAGAACCGGTTCAAGAAAAGAGTGATAGTAAACCTAAAGAAACAGTACCACCGGAATCCCCTGATAAAACTTAAATGTCAGCTTCGGCATGACCACTTTGATTAATCATCTGTTTTATTTTACGCTCATAATAGCATTACTTTATTGGGTTACTAAATCAGTTATTCAACAACTCTACTATGTATTAAAGCGCCTTTTAAAAAAAGATAGTGTTGTCTTTACAGTACTCGCAATTATCTTTTTGCCAGGTACAGTGCTTCACGAATATGCTCATTATCTTACGGCTGCACTATTGGGACTCGAAGTGAGAGGCTTTAGTATTATTCCTTCATGGAAAGATAGAAGTTTACGCTTAGGTCATGTTATATATGTACGCAAAGATAGAATAAGAGGTACATTAGTCGGTACTGCACCTTTATTTGTTGGTTTACTTGTTCTGTACGGAATATTTTATGTTAATTTTTTATCTTACAATAGTATCTTCATTAAAAGTGTAACTATCTATTTGATTGTTATCGTATGTTCGACAATGTATTCATCAAAACAAGATTTAAAGGATTTAGCTGGGATAGTGCCTGTTTTAATAGTTATATGTATTATTTATTTTCTCCTTGTTTTATATTTTCATATTTCACTTCCTTTGGATAAGCTGAATTTACCTGTAAAAATACTGCAACCAATTAATAGGTATTTATTGCTTTCATTAGGCATAAATGCTACACTGTACATAATGTTATTAATACTGAACCATTACTATAATGACCACTAAATTACTTTCTGATGTGTTACGGTTACCAACCGCTGCATTTCCTGGTTCTTCTGCAGCTACTTTTGAAATACATGGGCCTTTGGATCCTTCTATTAATGATATTGGGTCTCTAATTAGTGTTCTACTTAAATACCTTATTCCATTTGCAGCGTTGATACTTCTTTTTATATTTATATGGGGTGGATATGATTTTATGATGTCGCAAGGCGATCCAGCCAAAGTTAAAGCAGGACGGGCAAAAATAACAGCAGGTATTATCGGCTTTGTACTTCTTGCTTCTTCATTTTTTATAGTCGCTGTCATTGCACAAATCTTTGGATATGGCAAAGGTTTGTTTTATAAATAACTAGTAGTAATTGTCGTATAATATTCATTACTTTATGAAGTCAGTTATTCTTTCTGTAGGTGGCAGTCTGCTTATACCAGGTGAAGGTATAAATGTACATTTCCTCAATTCATTTAACCAGTTTATTCGTTCTCATATTGCAAATACTCGTTTTCTTTTAGTAGTCGGGGGGGGTGGTACTACACGTCAGTATCAAGGAGCCGCAAAAGCAGTCAGTGGTGGTATTGCTTCAGATGATGTTGATTGGTTAGGAATACACGTAACGCGTTTGAATGCTCATTTGGTGCGGGCAGTGCTGAAAGATATTTCACACCCTCGCATTATAGAGAATTACGATCATAAACTTGAAAATTGGGATGAACCGGTTGCTATCGGTGTAGGGTGGAAGCCCGGTTGGTCGACGGATTATGATGCAGTTATTCTTGCACGAGACTATAATATACCGCTTGTTATTAATATGACGAACATTTATTACGTATATAATAAAGATCCGAAGAAATTTTCAGATGCAGTTCCGTATCAAAATTTAAGTTGGAGTGAGCTTGAAAAAATTGTGGGTACTCAATGGATCCCTGGCGCTAACTATCCGTTTGATCCTATTGCATCACAACTTGCAAAGCAATTAAAACTCCGTGTTATTACTACAAAAGGTGATGATTTTGATAATCTGAACAATATACTTGCCAGTAAAGACTTCAAAGGTACAGTTATTCAATAATAAATAAATGCTTTTACGCCACTTAAAACTTTCTAACTTTCGTAACTTTCATACGCAATCATTTTCATTTAATCTGTTCCTTACGATAGTCATAGGAAGTAACGCTCGTGGTAAAACCAATCTGCTTGAAGCAGTGTATTTTATAGTAAACGGTACTGGTTTTCGTGAATCAAGAGAGGAAGAGCTTATAACCAGAGGCGAAGTTACACAAATGGTAGATGGTATTTTTGTGTTAGGCGATGACGAACAGGAAAATAAAATAGTTCTTACCAATAACAAGGGACGCATCGAAAAGACTTTCATGATCAACAAAGCAAAACGGAAATTTTTTCAGTACCAGGAGGAAAGTAATAAAACCGTGCTATTTTCTCCGGAACAATTGAGTATTATAATCGGACCGCCGCAAGAGAGAAGGGATTACTTTGATCGTTTGCTTTCATTTTATGATCCAGTATATAAAAAACGATCGGTAAATTATGAAAATGGTTTACGGAAAAGAAATAAAATACTGGAATTTCACACTGATGAAAAACAGCTGAAAGAGGAACTGGTATTTTGGAATGATTATCTAATAGAGCAGGCTTCATATATTTCGCAAAAGCGTGACGAATATATGCAGTACTTAAACTTACATCCAGAGATTGAAGATAAACGTTTTCAGATCGTATACATGCAAAGTAAATTTGCTAGTGATACATTAGAAAAAGTTTTTGATTTAGAAAAACGATATAGAAAAACACTTGTAGGGCCTCAAAAGGATGATTTTATACTATCGAAAATTTATAATGAAGAAAAATTCAATATTCACCATTTTGGTTCGCGCAGTGAACAGAGGCTAGGAGTTTTTTGGCTACATCTTAATGAAGTAATGTACTATGAAGAGCATTTTCATAGAAAACCGATTATATTGTTGGATGATATTTTTTCAGAACTAGATACACATAACAAAAAATTGGTCATTAATCTAATCAGAAATTACCAAACTATTCTAACAACAACTGAGGATGAAATTATCGAACTGGCTGATATTCCTAAATCAATCATACAGCTCTGATTTTCCCTCAAATTTTTTGGTATTATGATAGATGTATGACTTTAACAGAACTGTCCTACTTTAGTCGGCGCTTCCTTCCGGTAGGTGTAATTATTTTATTTATTGTTCTCATCCTATATTATGCTTTAAGACTAACATTTATTTTATGTTGTAGCACGCAACCCCCACCTCAATTAGTTTTTAATACCCGTTTTGGTCAGATTAAAAAACCTGCTATCTCGGATGTATCTGCAAATATTCCTAAAACGTACACACTCGATACAATAGAGGGACAACCAGTCACTGCTACGGAAGCTGCTAAAATTTATTTCGTACCGCAGGAAACTACACGTTTTGGCTATCGTTCTCGGGTAATATCAATGGGTAGTGCAATGGGTTTTGATACGAATACTATTGATTACCGTTTGGTTAATGATACAGAAGCACAGTATAGTGACGCGAGTGCAGAAGCCACTATAGATATCACTACATTTAATTATCACTATATTTATAACGTAAAAAATAATCCGGATCTATTCAATAACGCATATGTTCCTGAACAAAATGAGTTTGAAAATAAAGCTGCTGATTTTCTTAAATCTTTGGGAAAATATCCTGATGAGTTTGCTCAAGGAAAAACAAATGACATATTCATGCATTATGATCCATTGACTGATGCACTACGTGTAGTAACATCTGCAAGTGATGCTAATATGGTGGAAATAGATTACTATACACCGGATATAGAAGGCATACCGGTTGTCGCCCCAAAATACTTTAATAGTCAGAATTATGTGGTTTTAGTTTTTAATGACTCAGGAGCCCATATAGTCAAAAGTCAGATAAAATATTTTAGAAAATCAGATGAGGTGTTTGGATTATATCCTGTTAAAACAGGTGTTACTGCATGGGAACAATTAAAAACAGGGAAAGGGTATATCATATCAAACTTAGGAACTAGAAGTGATGTAAAGATAACTAAAATGTTTCTAGCATATTTAGATTTGGATGCATATGCAGAGTATGTACAGCCTGTATATGTTTTCTTAGGAAATGATAACTTTGTAGGATATGTTCCGGCTATCGATGATAAGTATTTAGCTCCGTAGTGCTAACAATCAATTATATTTTGATATATCGTACAGAATCATTTATCCAACTTGCAACATTTTTAGTATCAGTAAATCTATCTTGGCTTTTTAGTATGACGATAATGTAGTCATGTCCATTCTTTTTATAAAAACTGACGAGATTTTCTCCCGCTGCTTCAGTATATCCTGTTTTAAGGCCACCAATCCCTGGGACTTCACCGAGTAATTTATTAACATTTGTCAGTTTATGGAAATATTTATAATCATTATCTGCGATGGTTATCTCTTTTGTTGAGACAATTTTTTTGAGTAACTTATTTTTTAAGAGTTCTCGTGAAGCCAAGCTCAGATCATAGGGTGTTGTGAGTTGAGATTGTTCATCAAGACCTGCGGGATTAGCAAAATGTGTATTTTTCATACCTAAGCTGTGTGCTTTTTTATTCATAAGACTAATAAATTTATCATATCCATAGAAATCAGCGAACGCATACGCGGCATCATTGCCCGAATACACGAGCATTCCATACAATAAATTTTCGACGCTTATATTTTCGCCAACCACAAGACCGATTACTTGTCCATCCTGTAAATTCCGCTTGACTGTCACAATATCATCAGGCTTATAGACATCATTTACCACAAGCGCCGTAATCACTTTTGTAGTAGAAGCAGGGTAAAATAGATTTTGAGAGTTTTTTTCATAAATCGGAGTAAATGAAGGTAGATCTACAATGTACGCGCCTTCCGCGGTAACTTGTGGAGCTGAATTTGGTGCTACATAGGGAATTGCATTTATATCCTTTTCTTTAGGCGCAATGTCTTCCTGGGCAAAAATATCCCTGTTATACATGAAATTTTTTATATGCGTAGAATCTCCAGGATAAAAAAGAAAAAGAAGCGAAAAAAATACCAGCAGATAATAGAAATGGAACTTCATAAATGTAAGTATAACAAAGAAGGAGTGTTATTTTTTCTTCGTCTCAAGAGTCGAGAGTCGTATATCTACACGCTCCATGTCTCTGGGGAAAAGCGATGCTTCTCGTACATTTGCAAGATTTAAAATTTTCATTGTCAGTCGTTCGAGTCCGAATGAAAATCCACCTTCAGGTGGCATACCGTATTTAAATGCCATTAAGTACATTTCAAAATTTTTAGGATCCATTCCTCGATCTTTTATTTCTTGCACGAGTTGGTCATAATTGTGGATACGCTGACTTCCACTTAATATTTCCAGACCTCGGAATAATATATCGTAGCTTAAACTATATTCGGGGTTTTTAGGATCAGGCATTGTGTAAAATGCTCGTTTTTTAGTAGGGAAGTGAGTGATTGTAACAAAATCAGATTTATGGGTTTCCCGGGCCCATTTGCAAATATCAACCTCGTCTTGGGGCGATAAGTCTTTTTCTTGTCTGCCATCTCTTCCAAACTCTTTAAATATAATTTCTTGTGCTTCACGTAGTGTAAGTCGGGGAGGTTTTCCAAATAAAATTTTATCTACTTTAAATTCAGTAAAGATATCTTCACTTTTATCCTGAGCATATTTGAACATACCTAATGCATAATCTTCAATGATGTTAAGTAAGTCGTAAAAATCAACAAACCCAAATTCGCAATCCATTTGTGTGGATTGTGCAAGATGTCGTGTAGTAACCGAAGGCTCCGCTCGATATGCTTGCGCTATAGTAAACACACGTTCAAAAACTGGAATCATCATTTGCTTATATAACTGTGGGCTTTGCGTAAGGTAGGCTTGATGACCGTAGTAGTCGAATTTAAAAACTTCTGTACCACCTTCTGTAGCCGATGCGGCTATTGTGGGCACAAAGACTTCAGTACACCCGTATTTTTCACACATTTTTCTAAATCCCTGCATGAGTTCGTGTTGGACTTTAAATATTTTACTTACTCGTGGATGACGAAGCGTTAATGATCTATAATCAAGAAGAATTGGCAAAGTTACATCAAGCTCTTCTTTATTCATATCGAATGGTAGTTCTGCTGCTCGGGAAAGAAGTTTAAACGACTGCATTTCAATCTCTATTGTTCCGGTAGGAATTTTTGGGTTAATGAGTTTATCTGGCCTTTTTTTAACAGTACCTGTTATCTCTATGACATCTTCTGGTGATAATTCTTTGAGTGATTCATCACCAACCACCTGCACTTTTCCTGTGCGATCACGAAGATCAATAAAAACAATTTTTTTATGATCGCGTTTTGTATCGACCCAACCATATAGCGTCACTGTTTCTCCTATTTTTTCCGTTACCTGTTCAACATAATACTGTTTCATGATACTGAATTATATATCCATATAAGTCTACTCGCAAGTATAAGATGGATTTTAAGTATTGACAGATACACTATTGGTTTGTACACTTACATATAGGTATGTACACTTATTATCAACCAATTTCCTTTCACAACATTCTCGTCATTAGAGGCGAGATGTTTGTGTAAGGGTGGTTGATAAAGGAAAAGAAAAAAGCTAAACAAAAAAACAACCACCCGGCACAAAAAAGCCGGGTTTTTTAATGGCTTTTAGATTGTCCGTTCATCACATTAGCAAGGAGGCGATTCGTGGACTCTCTCAACAAACCTACAGGAGGTGAGTGTACGGTGTCCGCACAAGTCTGTCATGCTCAACTGTGCAATATGATGTGGCCAGACTTATTCGATGATGATTCGACGTGGTCTGGGAGGCATCAAATTCCTACAGGATCGGATGATGGTAGCAAATCTGAGGGTCCGATGTGGGGAAGCGATGAAGATTCTGAGCGCAGCATGCCTGAAAGTATCTAGTGCAGGCATGCGACAACTAAATATTTCGGCGTCTTTGCTCAGCAAAGGCGCCGCTATCTTTTAAAATAAAATTCTAAACTATTTGGAGTAATCGACCTCTCACTTTCTCATTCCCTCCCCATCTATCTATCTCAGCAGCGTAGACAATACTAAGTTTTATACCAGTTGCTAATGAATTGAAAAGCTGACCTTTTCCAAAGGCAATAATCTCAAGCGGATACATGTTTTTTTCAGGATCTTTTACGTATAAACGAAGATGTTCATTTTGTTTACCAAATAATTTAGCATCTAAAAGCACGACCTCACTATAAAAAATCGGTTGGGGATTTCCCACGCCAAATGGTTGTAGTTTTTCTAGACTATTTACTAAACTTAAATTTATCATTGAGACAGAAAGTTTAATATCAGCTTCAACAACCTTTTCAAGATCTTTTGGCGTAAATATTTTTCCTGCTTTTTTTTGTACTTCTGCGATAAATCCTTTTAGTTTCGTTGATTCGATTGTAAAACCAGCTGCTCCGCTGTGTCCACCAACATCTACTAAATATTGCTCTTTTAATTCACGCAAAAAATTAGTGATATGAAATGAGGGGATTGATCGTGCAGATGCTTTTAAAAATCCGTCACTTTTTGTCATCACAATCGTCGGTCGATAATTCTCTTCAGTGATTTTTGATGCTATGAGGCCAATAATGCCTTCATTCCAGTGATCAGAAATTAGTGTAATAATGTTTGGAATTTTTCCCATTTTTTTCACCATTTCTTTTGCTTCAGCCACTGCTTCTTTTACTAAATCCTGTCGTTCTCGATTACGGTCGCCCATTTTTCCCGCTAACTCCTGCGCTTTGTCACTACTTGTTGTGCATAATAGCCGTAATGCATCCATCGCATGTTGTAAACGACCAATTGCGTTAATACGAGGTGCGATTATAAAGCCAACTTCATATGGTGTGATTTTTTTGCCTTCAATACCAGCTTCTTTGAAGATCTGTTTCAAACCGCGACGTTCTGTATGTATACAGGATTCAAGACCATACTTAACAATACTTCGTGAAGGACCAACTAGTGGTACTAAATCAGCGATTGTACCAATTGCGGCAAGAGAGATATAATCATGTTCAAAATTGTGTTTTAACCGTTCTCGTAGAGACGCGATTAATCGCGTCTCTACAGAAAATACATTAAATATTTCTTTAGAGAAAAAATATGAAACACCGGAGCCGGAGAGTTGAGGAATATGAAAAATGGCTTCCGCATCATCCGGAATATGCTCAGGTTTTAAATGATGATCAGTAATAATAACTGGAATACCGATTGATTTAGCATACGTAACTTTTTCTTTGGCGGTAATACCATGATCTACACTAATGATAAGGGCGGGATCATATTCTTTTTTAATCTTATCTATCCCGTTAGTTGAGAAACCGTATCCTTCAGTATGTCTGTTGGGGACATAGGGCATGACTTTAAATCCGAGTAAATGTAATGTCTCCCATAAAATTGCACCGCCTGTAATTCCATCTGCATCATAATCGGTATACACGACAACCATTCTTTTATTTGCATAAATTTCTTTTAGTATTTCGATTGTTTTTTTAACTTCCTTAGAATATCCAAAATCTTTCATATCAAAATTTAATGGAGAGGGAGGCGTAAAAAAAGCGTCAGAGTCTGTAATGTTTCTGGTTTTAAGAAGCAACTCGATAATTTTTGAAGGACTTATTTTTTGATCAGCTAATATTTCTTCTTTATAGGATATTTTCATCGTATCATTGTAGCAGATTTTATCTACAGTTTCCTGAATTCTAGACCAAGCTGAGAATTTTTTTCGAGTAGTGTTCCTTGATTATTGCAAAAACTATTTTCGCATATAAGATAATGTGAGCTGCAGCTAAAAGAAGTAGTTTTAAATTCTGTATAGCGTAAATATTCTACGCCTGCCTTAGCAAATTGTAAGTCACTATCATGAATATTATAAGTAATGCATCCAATAGTATTATGTTGAGAGTCAACAGTATGATTTATATTTTCAAAAAAAGAAAGGATGGGTTTAGGGGGCCAAAAGGTTGGTGAGAATATGAGATTTATCAGTATAAGGATTGAAAGAAGGGTTACAGCAAAAAGTTTTGGTAGTAAATTGAATACCATGATCGTAAAAAATAGTATGAGTGGTACCAACAGCACTAATAGATAATAATCGACAATCCATTGCCGATATAGAAATAATACAACCAGGCATAGAGAATATACTATTCCAAAAAGCGCTGTATTGCTCCATTTGCGTTTTAGGACTAATTGTATGAGTACTTTTAGCAAATAGAGATGAATGACAATAAATCCTCCAATGCCAGCTATAGTATTTGAAAAAAACAATGATCTCCCAATAAAACGAGGATAATCATAAAATAGTATGCGTACTGAGTTTGTTATTCCGAGTGATTTTCCTTGGCTGCTTCGATGAACAAAAAAATCAATAATGTTATTGATATTCTCAAATTTATGAGTAAGTTCATATATAAAGAAAGGAGTAAGAAGAACTAAAAAAATTATACCCGCTATAAAGTAATTCTTTAAACGGGGGAGAGGACGATAAAAAAGAGCTGCAAAACAAACAGCGACCAATATAAATCCCTGATAATGGAGTTGGAAGGTGCAGTTTGCAAAAATTATAGCTGTATAAAAATATATTGGTTTTCTTGTTTTGAAATACGTAAATAAAAAGTAAAGTGTCGCTGTGGTAAAAAATGGTATGGGGTTCGGGTTCCAGGCGAATCTACCATACTCAATCGAAATAGGAGAAACTGTAAATAAAATGCTGGCAAAGATAGCAACTTCCCACGAGAAAAATTTTCTGCCAAATAAATATATTAGTACCGCTGTCAACGCTGAAAAAGTAATCACAAGCAGAGCAGGAGTTAGTGCTGATGAAGATAGAATGTAAGCACCACTCATTAGATAGTACCAAAGGGGAGGTAAGAAAAAGTTACCAACCGAAGCTTTAGGTCCTAAAAGTATCCATTGACCGTGATCTATATGTTGTTTTATAAACATTAAATCCCGTACTTGATCCTGATGATAAGCGATAAATTCGGGAAGTCGATATACTCTTAAAATGAAAGCACAGATAAAAATCACAACGCTTACTAATACGGTTAGCTTTTTATTATGTATTATATTTTCCTGTAAGATCATAGTACTTCATAAGTAAGATATCTTTTAATGTACGTAAACCATCTTGTACAAAGTACAATACATTTTCTGTATCTACATGATGCCAAACTACTGGCACTTCTTTTATTTTGTAATGTAGTTTACTTGCAATGAATAAAAACTCTAAATCAAAACCAGCGGCAACCACAGAGCCTTTTACTTTTCGGCGTTTCCGTTTGAATACTTGCAGTTTGTCGAGTATACGTAATGCAGCTTCTTTCTCATACAGTTTAAAACCACACTGAGTGTCTTTTACTCCCTGTAAATTTACAAAAAGGCTTCTAATATGAATATATGCAGCTGACATTATTTTTCGTATTATAGGAGCACCTTCACGTCGAGTACTTCTTGAGCCAATAATAATTTTAAAGTCTCTATCTGCTTCATCTATGAGCTTCTCAGCTTCGCTTAAAGGAGTTGCCAAATCAATATCAGATAATAAAACATATTGTCCGCTTGCTCCTTTTATACCAGTAATAAGAGCGAATGCTTTCCCCTGATGATTATTTTCTATTAATTTTAATTTGGGAAAGCGAGGCATATAGTCATCACGAATCATATTACGTGAATTGTCAGAGGAGCCATCATCAACTATTATGACTTCTTTAAACCTTTTGTCGTTTTCTGTTAGTTCTTTGATCTCATCTAGAACACCTTTATGGAAGTTCTTTTCCTCATTATAGCAGGGAAAAATAAGAGAGATACTATCTTTACCGAGCATGGATAAGTTTATAAATAGTAATATTTTCGATTTTCCATATTGTATCAATTTTTGCATTCTTAAAAGCAGCAATTTGCCACTGGGGATTGGCTATTACTTCACATTTCGTATAGCACAATACAAACAGTTCAACTGGTTCTTCATGAGAATCTTCAGGAAGAGGGCGTTTCCCTTGTACTTCTAAGAAATATCTAATGTGGCCGTCTGTTTCAGTATCTGGAATAGAGGCGAGTTGATAGGGCGACGCTTTAATATGTGTATGAATCGAATTAGCAATGCGTTGAGCTCTGTCAATTTGATATGAGCCCTGAGTCCACAAAAAGTGATACTGTGTTAAGTTTAGAAAACAGTAAGCACTGATAACAACGGTAAGTAGAAGCCATTTCCAGTATCGGTTAGTGATTCCAAACGCTAATAGATATGCAACAACAACTAAAAAACTTAATAAAATTGAACCGTAATAATGGGGATGTCGAAAACTATTTAATGTGCTAAAACTGGCTATAAATAAAAACATGTTAACAGTGTGAAACATGATCAACACATTATTATTTTTCCGCATTATATAGATAGTTGCTGCAAGAATACTAATTGATAGCAGCAGGGCAGCATATGGGTGAATAGAGATTTGGAATATATGGTTATAAAAAGCAGCATTTGTTTCCAAAAATCGAGAAAAAAATGATGATTTTGATACGACATCCTTTTGTGAAAATAAACTAATAAAATTTTTGCTGTTGAGGAACTGATGACGTACATCAAATAATATGAGTGGTGAGGAAAAGAGTATAAAAGACGCAATTGATAAAAAAACCGAAATAATATCTTTCTTACTCAGTTTTTTTTGTAACAAGTAATATGAAAAGATAATGATCATGCTGAAAACCATAAGCAATGCTAAGTAGTGGAGTTGTACAGAGAAAGAAAAAAACATGCCAAATAAAAATGACCAGTGATAATCGCTTTTAGTGAGAGTTTTGTAAAAAAAATAGAGAGTAAAAAAAGAGAAAAAAGGAAGCAGATTAGGATTCCACGAGAATCGGGATAGATCAGTTAATACAGCAGAGAAGGTTGCTAGAATTAAAAAGATAAGTGCTGTTCCGTTTGATACTTCTTTTCTAAGAATAAAATATGCGCAAGCGAGTCCTACAAGAGAAAGCATTGCAACTCCAAACGCAGGGCCAACAGGATTAAAGTTGAATAACAATAAGAATGGAGCAACTAAATAGTAATAAAATGGACCGAGAAATATCCCTCCTACTGAGCTTGGTGCTCCAATAGCAGGGAAGTGTTCGAGAGTAATGATTCGTTTAAGAATAATAGCATCTCTGCCTTGATCACCCAAGAAGGTTACGAAGGCATAAATATTATAAAAACGAAAAAAAGTTGCAAAAAGTAAAAAAGGTATGGACAACCACGCAGATGATTTTTTTATTTTAAGCATAAATACTGTACAATATCTTCAAAAGTATTAATGTTCAATTATGTTCAGTAAGTATATCGCTAAACACAAATACAGTCATTTACAGATTACACTAGTAATTATAGCACTGTCTGTTTTTTCTTCAGTTTTATTCTATTTACCGTTTCTTTTAAAATTCACTCAATTTTTGGGCCTTCATATCACAAATCCAGGAACGGATTATATTTATAGGCATTTTGATGGACCCTTTTATCTGGTGGCGGCAAAAACTTTTTATAATCCAGATCTTATTAAAAATTTACATCTGGAAAGTTCTTTAAGCCCTGCTTATTTTGCAGCACATCTCCCCTTATATCCATTTTTTGTAAAAATGGTGGCTTCTGTAGTAGGGTACTTAAAATCCTTAATAGTTGTCAACCTGTTTTTTACCGCCATCTTAGCGGTTGTTTTTTACAGTATTGTGCGAAAGTTTGCACTTTCTTCACATCCATTTTTACTCACAGTCGTCTTTTTGTTTTTACCTAGATTCCTGGTAGTACGCTCCGTTGGGGCACCAGAATCACTTTTTATGCTTTGTATCGTACTTTCGCTTTTCTTCTTTGAATGTAAGAAGTATTTTCTAGCAGGAATATTTGGAGCTTTTAGTGTTATGACTAAATCACCAGGAGTACTCCTATTTATAGCCTACATTTTAGTTATTATCGAGACATTTATGAAAACAAAAAAAATACAATGGCAGTGGACAGGGATCTTATTAGTACCGGTTGGATTATTGGTCGTGTTTATTATGTACGCCGTGCAGTATAATGATTTTTTGGCGTATTTTCACTCTGGTGATAATATCCATTTAGTTTTTCCCTATGCTGCCTTTAATTACCAAAAAACGTGGGTTGGTACTGCTTGGTTAGAGGATATTATTTTCTATTTTGCTCTGTACTTATCCTCTGTCGTACTTTTAAAAGAGTCAAAATACAGAAGCTTTTATTATTTTGGATTAGTTTTTTTAACAGCCACTATTTTTGTTCAACATAGAGATATTTCACGCTATAGCTTGCCACTATGGCCCCTAGCGTGTATAGCGTTTGAAAAACATTTTACTTCTAAAAAGTTCTTAATTGTTTTTCTCGTGTTATTACCGGCTATTTATTTGTATGCCTGGAATTTTGCGCTTTTTAATGTATTGCCGATTTCTGATTGGAAACCATATTTATAATTTTATTGATCTGTGTTTATTGGAGTTATATTTTTGATATCGCGTTTAGTATACGGACTTGTAAGCGTTTTATCCGCACGCTTTGTACCATATGGCGGATTTTTTCCCTACAAAGAATTACTGCAAGATTATCATCTGCCGTATTTTATATACTCATTCGGTAACTTTGATGGCATTCACTATATACAGATAGCCAAAAAAGGTTATGACCAGTATGAACAAGCATTTTTCCCATTATATTCGTTGGTAATCCATTATATATCGCCTATTTTTGCAAGAAACTATTTGGTAACTGGTTTGATTGTAAGCAATATTGCATTTATTGTTGGGCTGTCGTTTTTTAATAAATACCTAAAAGAAGCATTGGTAGTAAAAAATATCCGCTGGATAACGTTATTCGTAATTTTTTTTCCTACTGCTTTTTATTTTGGGAGTATTTATACAGAAGGTTTATTTTTCGTATTATTTTTTTCGAGCTTATATTATCTTCAGCGTAAAAAATTTTTACGAGCAGTAATTTTGGCTGTTTTATGCTCCTTAACTCGGTTAATGGGAGTTTTTTTGCTTATTCCGTTCCTTTTTTATTTTATTCGCGGAAAAAGACCAGTCTTTTCGGTAAAAGAGTTAGTTGTCATTCTCTCACCTGTTATTGGTCTCTTTATTTATATGGTTTATTTATGGAGGACAGTAGGAGATCCTTTATTTTTTTTAAACGCACAACCGGCTTTCGGTGCGCACCGCTCGAGTCACCTCATATTGTTGCCGCAGGTATTTTATAGATATATCAAAATACTCTTTACGAGTTCCTATAATTTTCAGTACACAATATCTCAGTTAGAATTTTTTAGTTTTACTTTTATATTCGGTGTTTTGTTATTTGATTTATGGACTATTTACAGGACTAAAGATCAAAAATCTTATTTCCCTCGTTTAGGATTAAATTTATTTTCATTTGTTAATCTTCTTTTACCTACGTTTACAGGAACTTTTTCGTCCATACCTCGATACGCTCTCCTTTCGTTTTCTGCATATATAGCATTAGGAGAAATAGAGAATAAATGTATTAAAGTTATAGTTATAAGTGTTTTTGCCTTGCTCCAAATAGTACTTCTTGCATATTTTATACAAGGCTATTTTATAAGCTGAGGGTCTTCTGTATCATTGTCAAAGTTGCAAAATTCTGGTACAAATTATATGTACTATGAAAGTAAAAATTAAAACAATACTACGGCGTAGATGGTATGTATTTATACTTCTTATTCTACTTGTTGGATATTTTTATTATCAAAATAAATCAACACAGGTTAAAACGTCAACTGAAAAAAAATACACAGTTCGTCGAGATACTTTAAAAGAATTTCTTTCTTTGTCGGGCCAGATACAGGCTGATCAGGATGTTACATTACACTTTCAGTCCTCTGGCATGCTTTCTTGGGTGGGTGTAAAAGAAGGGGACATAGTAAAAAAAGGTCAATTGATTGCCACTCTTGATAAACGAGAGATACAAAAAAGGCTTCAAAAATATTTGGCGAATTATACGAAAACAAGGCTTGATTTCGACCAAAAACAGGATGATAACAAAGATTCAAATATATTGTCGCTGACTGACGATCAAAGAAGAGCAACTTTGCGCATTGGGGATAAGTCGCAAAATGATCTAAACAGTGCTGTACTTGATGTAGAAATACAGAATTTAGCCTTGGAATATGCAAATCTTTTTTCACCCATTGATGGGATTGTAGTAAAAGCTAATTCGCCCTATGCGGGAGTTAATATTACCCCTGCACAAGCTGAATTTGAGATTATTAATCCTAATACACTGTATTTTTCTGCCTTAGCAGACCAAACTGAAGTTATTAAATTACAGTCTGGCAAAAGTGGAGAAATTGTTTTTGATGCATATCCAGATAATAAGAACTACGGTACAATTAGTACAATTTCGTATACGCCAAAAAGTGGAGAAACAGGTACTGTGTATGAAGTCAAACTATCATTTAATCAATACAGCAATCAATATCGATTAGGAATGACTGGCGATGTATCGTTTCCCCTTACTGAAAAAGTGGATGTACTAAGTGCTCCTGCTTCATATATTCTGAGTGAAAAAGACAAAAAATATGTGTGGAAACTAGTGAATGGCAATAAAGAAAAACAATATATAAAAGTTGGAGATGTATATGATTCTGCAACAGAAGTACTTTCGGGTCTCAAAGAAGGTGATCAAATCGTAGAAAAATGATTTTTTATTCTTATGATTGAACTGGAGCATGTATGGAAGGAATACCAATTAGATAACGATATTACTTTTATTGCACTCAAAGATATTTCCTTACGAATTAATTCCGGCGAATTTACTGCCATTATCGGTCCGTCCGGTTCTGGTAAATCAACATTAATGCACTTGATTGGATTACTCGATAAACCTTCTCGCGGCAATTTTACTATCAACGGTCAAGATATTGCACGATTGAATGATGATCATACATCAACACTACGGAATGAATTTGTTGGGTTTGTGTTTCAGCAATTTAATTTAATAAATAAACTTACTGTACTCGAAAATATACTTTTACCAACTATTTATGCACGGAAAAAAATTGATTATAATCCTCATGATAAAGCGCTCTATCTTATTGAAAGGTTTGGTATAAAAGGAAAAGAAAATTCCTATCCAAATAAAATTTCAGGAGGGCAGCAGCAGCGGGTGGCTATAGCACGTTCACTTATAATGCAGCCGGAGCTTATATTGGCGGATGAACCTACTGGTAATCTCGATACAAAAACTGGCAACGAGATTATGAAATTACTTAAAGAGTTAAATGACGAAGAAAGAGTAACTATTGTTATTGTTACGCATGAACCAGACATCGCAGCTAAAACAAAGCGTATGATAAAAATTGTTGACGGAGAATTACAGAAATGAGTTACTTTATATTTATATTCAAATCGGCACTTTTTGATTTTTCAAGAAATAAAGGCAGAACAGTGCTTACTTCATTAGGAATACTCATTGGAGTGCTTTCTGTTATTCTTTTGGTCGCATTTGGATTAGGTCTAAAAAAATATATATCAGACCAATTTGAGAGTTTAGGCACAAATTTATTGCGGGTCTTACCAGGTCAATTACTGCAAAATGGAAGTTTTAAGGCCGGTGCGAGTTCTTTGGGTACTATACGTTTCGATGAAAAAGACCTTATAACATTGCGTCGATTAAAAGAATTAGAAGCAGTGGTTCCTGTATTTAGCAAAAGTGTAAGTGTGACAATTGGGAAAGATACAGCGAATGGTGATTTATATGCTACTTCTGCGGATATATTTAAGGCCCTTAATTTAAAAATAGGGGACGGGGAAGCGTTCACAAAAACAGATAATGAAAAACGTGCTAAAGTAGTGACAATAGGACCTAAAATAGCCGAAAAATTATTTGGTACAGCGAGCGATGCTGTAGGCAGGTCATTGAAAATAGATGGCCAAAGTTTTAAAGTACGAGGTGTTTTAGAAGCAAAGGGGGGAGGAGGATTTGGGGGACCAGATTATGATAATTTTGTTTACATGCCCTATAAAACTGGGTATGTTTTTAACACCGACAAGAAATTCCTTGCGATAATTATTAAATCAACTTCTGAGGGCAATGTGTCAGAAGCTAAATTAGCAGTAACACAAGCATTACTCAAGCGGTATAAAGCTGATGATTTTTCAGTTCTTGAACAAACTGAGATACTTGGTGCAATTTCATCGATATTTACTATTTTGAATACTGTGCTTATTGCGATAGCGGCAATATCATTAGTGGTAGGTGGAATCGGGATCATGAATATAATGTATGTTACAGTTACAGAACGTATTAAAGAAATAGGGGTACGAAGAGCATTAGGTGCGAGGCGTAATGATATTTTGTTTCAATTTTTAATTGAATCAGTAATTCTTTCATTATTCGGTGGTTTGCTTGGATTATTGTTAGCAGGATTGATTGTGTTTTTTATACAACGTTTTTTCCCTGCGTATATAAATTTAGAGTCTGTATTGTTGGCGTTAGGAGTTTCTTCAGGAATTGGAATTGTTTTTGGGGTTTTTCCGGCAAAAAAAGCAGCAGAACTTTCTCCAATCGAAGCTATTCGGTACGAATAATAACCGTTACCAGAGTAAGTTTGATATTTATACAGATTGATGAAATTAGAATCGCGTCATTCTGGTAAGCGAAAACTTTGTTTGAGCGCATCCAGAATCATTTTTATAGTATGCAATTCGTTTGATTCTGGACAAGCCAGAATGACGAATTGCTTTTTTAGATTAGTCAAACAAATTTCGTATCGACTTCTTTTAGTAATTCGTAAAATTACGAGATTTTTTATTGTTGGGAATACCCCGCTGTTTATAACTGCGGGGATACCTTAGTTAAAAACAACAACAAACTTTTTAATAGTCATCTAAATACCCCGTCAGCTTGCTGCGGGGAAGTTTATTGCTGACACGTAGGACAATAGAATGTGCCTCTACCAGCCTGTTTTACTCGCATTATCATTGTATTGTCTCTCAAACATGGCTTTCCATCTCGGTGGTACACTTTAAAATGATTTTGGTACTCACCCTTTGAGCTGTCAGGCAGTACATATAACTCATCTTTTGCTGACGAACCTTTAAGGCGTAAGCTTTCAGAGATTGTTTTTTTAATTGCATTATAGAGCTGATTAGTTTCATCTGCTGTTAATGTATTTGCTTTTCGGAGAGGATTGATTTTTGCTTCCCATAATGAATCATTCGCATATATATTACCAATTCCTGCTAATTTATCTTGTTCCATTAATAAAACTTTAATAGGTTTCCCTGATTTGTTTACGATACTTTTGAAGTATTCCGGAGTAAACTCTTCT
>CAZXWS010000071.1:0-9080 GCA_964644605.1 uncultured Gammaproteobacteria bacterium | reverse complement strand
GTTGATTTTACGTACTGGATAGTGGCTGCAGCCGCTATGGAAAATGCGGGCAAATAGGGTAGTATAAATCTTCCTCCACCAGTTCGAGGTGTCACGTACCATACACACAGTGTCAATATACAGTACAAGAAAATAATTTTTAACGGTTTTTTGAGCGAGTGATAAACACTTACTGCGAGAGGAAGTAAAACTAGATAGAGCGATGATACGGGATCATCAGCTGAGGTAAAAAGTATAAAAATATCTCTTAAAAATTTAAAAGGATTTAGCAAACTGAGTGATGCATCAGTTTTATAAATTGGTGTGAAAAAAGGAAATACTGGGTTTCCAGTTGATATAAAAGAAAATATAAACCATGGCGCGGCAATGATGAGGGGAACTATTAAAAGAAATGTGAGATGTTTAAACTGCCGCTTGTTGAGCGCGAGGTAAACGATTATAAATACGGCAATTGATCCAATTGCGAGCAGTTTAGTACTTACCGCAAAGCCTAGCAAAACTGCAGTTATTACTATCCATTTCTTTTTATGTTCTTTAAAGTAGTTAATGAATCCATACAAAGCCATAAGTTCAAAAAATGTTCGTCCTAAGTCGATATATGCTGTTGTCATTTCCCACGCAAACACCAAATTTGAGGTAAAAATGAGCACCGCAAAAAGAGAGTAAGTACGATTCAGTACCTTTCTACTCAACGAATATATCGCGAAGATTGTTACTATTCCGAATACAAAATGTATTGTTTTCGCGGCTATTTCATTGCTGAATATTAGTGCGGGGATATAGAGCATCTCAATGAGTTTGGGCATAGTGGAGTAATACAGTAAGCCGCCAGGAATATACGTGATTCTGTGCAGTGTAATAAATAGTTTAGGAAGCGTGAGATGGTACCACAAGGCATCAAAAGCGAGTTCTGGTCCGAGTGTTCCAATACAGTTGATACCAAGCTGAAGAAAAATAATGAGGATAATTGCGGTTTCAAATTTCGATAGTGACTGTGGCTTTTGCTTTAACACATGTTTGTGCAATAAGAAAATAGAAATAATTACGTATAAAGTATTGATAATTAAAATATTAGGAGTATAGAGTGCATGAAATATGCCCATGGAAAAAATCGTATAGGCATAGAGTCCGATTAAAATGGCAAGTGTAAACATAGATGTGCACGACAGAGTAAATTGTAGTAATAGACTGCGATAACGACAATACTCCACAAAATCATTATTATATTTATTTTATTTTTCATAATTATTTCTGTAGGGAACAGTCGCGACTGTTCCCTACGCAATTTAATGAGTTATTTCAATCGATACACGACATCGTCGCCTAATATTTTTAAAATAGTTATATTTGGATACTGAGTCAATATTTGCATCATTTCATCGCCGCTTGGTACTTTTTTACCAGACATGCTTACATTTTTTTGTGAAAGCATATCATAGTCTTTTTTATGTAACACTAACACAGATATTTTATTTTTTTGTAACCACTGAATTGTTGCTTTGTTGGGAAATTGGGCAGCAAAGTTTTTTGCATCACTCTGCCATGGAGGCGGTGAAAAGCCACTACCGCCATTTACCATAGGTATGAAATTTACGGTGCTGTAATACATGCGAATCTGTTCATCGTGCGAATAGGGTAGCACATCCCAGTTATACCAAGGCAAATGTATTACAGCATTTGTGTTTTTTAGAGAATTTAAGTAGGAGTACACCGGCGGAAATGATTTTTGGTGTGGGATTGTGTAGTAATGGAATGGGAAAGTAAATTCACCCAGGACCGCAATCGCCGTCAATACGGTGAGTGCGATACTCCAGTATTTATTTTTTGTTCGAAGAAACTGAGCGAGCACAATACCGATGAAAATTGAAAAAGCAAACACAAAGAGCATTTCCCAGCGAGCAGAGTTGCGAAACCCTTTAAATCCAGGCACTATATAATAAAAAATTGCATAGGGGAGAGGAATAATAAATGGCAGTTTCACTACATGTCCTCGCCACTGCCATGCAGGTCCGAAACTCAGTATCCATGCGCCCACCCCTACAAAAAGAAATAAATATGCTGCTGAATTTTTATATTTTTTTCGATTTTTTAGAAAATAGATTATTGAAAATAGACTCAGTGCAAAAAACGCCAAACCTATATATCCGTCATAATAAAATGGTCCTTTGTCATTTTTGTATAGCAAATTTTTTATCAATGAATTGAGTCGTGTTTTGTCACTGGGGTAAAAGGTATATTCAGGGCGATTCGCAAACTGTATGGTGTCCCGAATATCACGGACATAACCGAACTGCTTGGATACTGAAAAATAGGGGAGTGTGATAGGAATGATCATGAGTATAGCGCCAAGTACAATCAAAATATTTTTAAGTGTTGTGTATTCTCCGAATTTACCCGTAAACGAACGATAATAAATCACTGAATAAATGAGAAAAATAAAAAGTAAAAAAAAGCCTGGAAGAAAACTGTTGTAGGTTTGTGCAATAAACATGAGCACTGTAAGCAGTAGGTACTTCGTTTTTCTAGTCTCAATAAACTTTATAAAAAACAGTATGCAGAGTGGAATGAAAAATATTTCAATTATTTGAAGATGCATGTATTTAGATACAACATATGTGGAGAAAGCAGCGAGTAAACCACTTACTATTGAACTGTAATGATGATGAGTAACTGTATATGCGAGCAAATATGTACAAAATCCGAGTAGTGTAAAAGAAAGCAGTAAGTTGAAGTTAAAGAGAGCGATTGGCTCTCTCAAAAAAGGGCCTGGAAGTAATGCAAGCAGTGCTGCTGTAAAGTGTGCATCTGAGTAGGCAAGCGAATTATGGTAGGGATAATAAATCGGCGCATTAAAAATTCGAAGCATGTTATGGGTAAGGGCATATTGATCCCATTTCAATATCCAACTTATAAGTACTGCGTCCTGATTTTCAGCTATGTAATCATTCAGGTGAAAAATTAGTGGATAGGTTACATAGATGGCACTGCCTAAAAAAAAGATGAAAATGCTTATAAATGGTAGATATTTTTTGATTGAGATTTTAGTCAATCGCATGAGAATATTTATTATCATGTTTATGTCTATTTGCAGTAGCCATACTATAAATGCTCCAATAAATCCATGCGACAGAATAATTGAAGATACAAACGCATGATCATATACTTTAGGATTCCTAATATTAATACTTATGAGGAAAGCAGCCAGCAAAAGAAAGAAATTGTAGATGTAGTGTTTCTTTTGTTGCAGTAAGAGAAAAAAAGGAATTATTAAAAGAATATGATGATGCTGCCATGTGAAACTATTAGTGAGAAGCACGAATGTCAACATTACAGAAATCGAAAGGAACAAAGATTTAGATTTTTTTATAGTAAAAAGAGTAATACACAGTAACAATAATCGCTGTATGTAGGTCACAAAAATTGGCAAACCCAGTCGAGCATCGACACCAGTGATTGATTGGTTATAGTAAATACTGCCAGCGGGATTTTTTATGAGAGGAAGTAATGTGTTATTAAAGTAAAACGTGTAAAAAGAAGGATTTATAAAGATAAATGATATAAGAGTAAGCCCAATTGTTACTAGCACAGCAGTGATCGCTACTCGCCATTTTTTGTGCATGAGTATCGGAATTAATAAAAACAGCGGGAAGAGTTTTATGATAATCGCGAATCCCAGAAAAATACCCGCAGCGTATTCGTTCTTTTTATATAAACCGTACAGCATTCCGACAAGCAGCGAAAGAAGAATAAGATTAATCTGGCCCATACCCAAGGTAAACTTTAGCGGAAATGATATACAGATAATTAAAAAAATAATGGTAAACATAAGCCACGAAGCCTTGGTAATCTGCTTGAGCAATAAAAGTGAGACTCCTAAACAAAACAATGAAAATGTTAACCATATTTTTGATGACACTGCGAACGTAATAAACGAAATCGGCATAAGAATGAATAAAGTAACAGGAGGGTAGTTGATAGCTGTATAAAGCGTAGGATCGATATAGGGATTTTTCCCGAGCAAGAATAAACGAGCGGATGCGTAGAATACACTAAAATCAGGCAAATAAGAATTCCAGAGAAGAAAAACTGTCCGAATCAATGAAAAAAAACTTATAAACAAGAGCAGGTATACCAAAAGCTGTGGATGCTCTTGCCTTAATTTTTTTTTGTTTACCATAATGGGACCCAAAATTCCTGGATAATAAGTACCTGTACTGCTTGAAGCGCCAGTATTGTTACTATTGCTTTTTGACTAAAAAAAGTTCGTTTGCACATAAATGCAGCTGCTTCAATGATGAGAAAGGGCATAAAAGGCAGCCACACACGACCAGTCTCCGCGCGATATACTCCCGATATATCTAGAATTATAAGCATCAAAATAAATCCTACAAATAACGGGAAATTAGTAATGTGCCTTCTTTTTATGATGAAGAAGTTTGAAATAAACAGAAGCGAAGCTGCTACTCCGCTGAATATAAAGAAATCATACGGATTATAAATCAGCCACCACCAATATGATCGATGGGCGAGGCCGGTCATAACCGTTCTTGATACTGCAAGTTGATCATAGTCCCATACTTGTTTTAAAAAAACATAAGAACTAAGCACTCCCATACAGTAAAAAGCAGCTGGTTTTAAATAACTATATAAATTTTTACTTTTGAATATATTTAAGAAGAAAATATATATGATTATGATTATAACCGGCAGAATTGAAAGGCTAAAAAAACTGCCAGCATACAGAAGCATTCCAGCTAAAAATGCTACAAATATATTTTTATGTTTTAGAGCTGCCATGGCCGTGAAGACACATAGCAGACTAAACAAGGGATAGAGAACATCATAAAGCGGTAAAAAGAGTGTCAGTGCTGGTGTGAAAATAAACAAGAGCACTGTTGTTAACGCAGTTTTTTTGTCGTAAAGAAAACGGGCTAAATAATATAACGGTAAAAGCGAAAGTGACGAAAGGAAGGATATGAACATGCTCAGTAGTATCGCGCTGGTTTTTTCTGCAGCGGAAAGTGACTTCCATATGCTTAGTACATCTGATTGGCGTGGGTGGAGTTTGGTAAGTAATGGTAACTTAGAAAGTGGTGAAACTAATTGAGTAAAATAATGTGTGAGTAGTATGGCACCAGGCGGGTGACCCTTAGCATGCATAGGAAGGTTAAGAACGAACGAATTATACCTGCGTAAGTAATCAGGATGGTTTTTCACTGAGAGAGACGCAGTAAAGTAGCCATTTAGTCCAGGATCAACGACACGATGGATAAGAACTCCTAAACCCGACCTGCTGAAGTATGTAACACTCAGCTGAAAAAGCATCAAACATAAAACTGCAGTGAGAAGAATTAACTTTTCGTATTTTGCTAGATACTCTTCTTGATGGGAAATAATTTGAGAATAAAAAGTAATGATGAGTAGAATAATGATTAGTGGAAACCATATCTTTTGAGTGGTATTTATAAAGAGGTAGGGCCACCGCCACTCAGGAGGATAGGGTGCAGGTCCGCGTAAAAATGGGGTTAAATCGAAAGCTACTGCTGCAAAAAAAATTAGTGAGAGGATGGTGATTATTGCAATAGTTTTGTTACCGGTCATAAAAAATGCTTTATAATAAATCAAATGCCTAAACTTTCAGTTGTTATTCTAACAAAAAACGAGGAAAAGAATATCGAACGCTGCCTGCAATCAGTATCATTTGCTGATGAAGTAATTGTGATCGATGATCACTCTACTGATAAAACCGTCGAAATAGCAAAAAAAAATAAGGCAACTGTGTATGAACACGCTTTAGATAATGATTTTGCGGCACAACGAAATTTTGGTTTGCAGAAAACAGAGTATGACTGGGTTCTTTTTGTAGATGCAGATGAAGTGGTAAGCACAGACTTACAAAAAGAAATCTCACAGGCTATAGTAAAGAGCATATACGAAGCATATAAAATTCGCCGAAGAGATTTTTTTTGGGGCCAAGAACTGAAACATGGCGAAACGCAAAAGGTGCGTAATAATGGACTGATACGACTTATGATAAAAGGTTCTGGAGAGTGGTCGGGATCGGTACATGAAGAGTTTTATACAAAAGCGAATGTAGGAATGTTAAAAAAATTTCTTGATCACTATCCACATCAGACAATAAAAGAATTTTTGGAATCTGTGAATCATTACAGTACACTTCGTGCTCGTGAGCTGGAGAAAACAGGAAAAAAAACGAACTCTTTTGAGATAGTACTATTGCCTTTTGGGAAATTTTTACTGAACTACTTCCTATATCTTGGATTTTTAGATGGACCTGCGGGATTTGCATACTCGTTTTTTATGAGCTTTCATTCATTTCTAGTGAGGGCAAAGTTATTTCAATACACTGAGTATGAAGAGAACGGATAAAAACGGATTGAATACTACGGATAATCACGGAAGAACGGATTATTTGGTTTTATTTCTAACTTTTTTTTGTTTATTATCTTTCACTCTAGGCCAAGTTGGAAGACTATCATTTTTCAATCAGGAAATTAATGGGTACGTGTATGAATTTTTTGCGCTCATTCTGCTCAGTATTTTAGTTATACGACGTGGTTTTAATCCGATATATGAGTATCAAAAAAAGTATAGATCTGTACTCATATTTTTAGGATTTTTGATAGGTACATTTATCCCTAGAATATCTTATTTTTCATTATTCGAAAATGTAGCTAGTTTTTTGTATTTGTTGAGGTTAGTGTTTTATTTTCTGGCATTTATATATGTCTTATATGAGAATAAGGAAAATAGACATAATAAGACTGATAAGACTAATAGAAATGGGAATATATTTTTGAATATATCTGCTGGTTTCATAATTTTTTTTTCATTACTCCAATATTTTTTATATCCTAACTTTCGCAATCTTTCATATTTAGGGTGGGATCCGCACTGGTATAGGTTAGTCGGCACATTTTTTGAGCCGCCAGTAGCTGGGGCTATATTTGGACTTTTCTTTTTATATTATTTTTTCCAAGCCGAATTTTTTAAAACGTATGCATATATTCGTTATGTATTGATGGGTATATTTATGGTCTTTATGTTTTTCACCTATTCAAGGACAACATATCTGGCTTTTTTGTTTACAGTTATTTTGTATTTACTTAACCAAAAATTGGGGAAGATAGTTGTGCCATTGATCATTGGTTTTTTCGCGCTTTTATTTTTGCTTCCTAGGCCATTTGGGGAAAGTGTAAATTTACTGCGAGTGTTCTCAATTGAGTCGCGGCTCAGTGATGACGCACAGGCAATTCAAACATGGCAAAAATCTGCGTTGGCAGGAATAGGGTATAATAGAATCCGGTATGTAAAAAATGTTGATAATAAGACAAGTCATGCAGCCTCGGGTTATTCTTCGAGTTTTATAATCATTCTCGTTACTGGAGGTATTATTGGACTCATCGCGTTTATTCTCAGTTTGATTGAGCTTGGAGTTCAAAGTCAGTTTGCTTTATACGGCATTGTTTTTCTCAGCATAGCATCGCTGACTGATAATGTGCTTCTGCATCCGTTTGTGTTGTTTTTGTTTTTATTGACGAGTGCAGTTACAGGCGAAGATAGATTAAAGAAGATTTAGCATTGTATAGGGGGTTATTGAATAAGCTCCTATTCATTTTAAATCCCAATTTCAAAATCCAAATTCCAAATCAATTTCAAAATTCAAAATCCAAATGAATTATTTATTTGAGATTTTGTCTGCCCGCCGCTGCCTTGCATTACTGCTACACGCAACTATATAATCTTGACTGTACAGGTTACAGAACCTATACAAACAAGCTATGGCAGGCGGGGATTTATGATTTAAGAAAGATCAGAACTGATAAATTGTTATATTGTTGCATTGCTGCATTGTTCTCTCCTCCTTTCCAAGGAGGGGTCCCGCCCTGGCGGGGGGGTGGTAACTTATAAAATGTACGGAACGGTTTCAAACCGTTCCCTACACAAAAAAATCCAAATATCAAAGCTCAATCTCGAGTACTCGGGACTATGGAGGGACAAGAAAACCGTTCCGTACATGTAACGTTAATTATCTTTATTGTAGTTTACTGTCATTGATTTAATCTCCTGGTTGCCTGCATCATCTTGAGCTGTGATGTCGATTTTATTATCACCGTCTTTCAAACGCACTGATGTTTTAAACGAGCCACTTGCATCAACAACTACAGGTAGACCATTCACACGAATAAATATCCCGTTATTAGTTTTTCCAGAAACTTGAATTTCTTCTTTGTTTGTTTTGTCTCCATCTTTGGGTTGATCAACATCTAACTTGGGTTTGTCCGTGGTATACATCACGGTTTGAGTATCAGACTTTTGTTCAGTTTTTTTATCTTTAGTGACTGCTTTCACGTAAATGGAGTTACTACCTTTTTGCAGATCGCCCACTTCTTCAGAAAATGCCTGAGAATCTTTCACTGAGACTTGTTTAACCTGAGAGTCGTTTATGTAAATTGTAACGTTGTCAAAATCGCGTGCTGTGCCGCTCACTATGATTTGAGCACTATTAGTGGCTTCGGGTAGTTGATCGAGCTGGAGTTGTCGAAATAGATCGCTGTTTTGGCTTTGAGCAGTGGAGTCGTATTTATTTCCACTTAAGAGATTAGTTATATATAACCCACCGTTAATAAGAAATTTAATTCCGTAAGTAAAAAGGAAGAAAACGACAATGATAAATAGTACGCCGTAGAAAATAAGTTGCCGACGAAACATTTTTTGTCTATGCGACTCTAATCTTGACATAGTAAATTAGTCTAAAATAATGAAATTATAGTGCGATGAATCGCACCACTACATACTATTGTACTATATGAGCCGATAGTCGGATTTGAACCGACGACCTCTCGCTTACGAAGCGACTGCTCTACCAGCTGAGCTATATCGGCAATTATATCTGATACTATTATATCAAAGATGATTCCTGAATTCTAAGTGGAATCCGAACAGTAACTTGTAAAGACTTCGTTGGGTGTTTGATATTGTAACACTTTTCTTGGTCTGTTATTAAGCTCCTCTACGACTTCATCCAACTCTTCTTGAGAGACAGTTTGGAAATCAGT
>CAZXWS010000070.1:0-34822 GCA_964644605.1 uncultured Gammaproteobacteria bacterium | reverse complement strand
GTAGGAATTTGGACCCCATACACATTTATCCAGGTTACCTGTGCCATTGCAGACTGTAGCATAGCATGTACGAGTGCCACCATTACTGCACGCTTCCTGATATGGTTTATTACAAGATGCCCCATTCCCTGTACATTGATTTACTGGCTGTTGGGGAGGTGTGGTAGGTTGAGGAGCTGTAGTGGGGGCGGTATGGCCTGAGTTGGGATTACATGATTTTCCGCCACCAGCTCTTCCACAGAATCCATTTGATATTGAACAGGATTGACCGTTATAACAATCATTGTCAGAGGCACAACAAGCTGGATTACAATTTCCCTGACTATCTATTTTGCCCTCCGGACATGCTGTAGGTTGTGGTTGTTGTGGTGGCGGTTGAGGATTTGTTCCTCCAGTACCTCCTGTGCATGATCCCTCAGGTGGCGGAGTCGAACTATTATTTGATGTAGAACAATCTGATCCATCGAATTTACAGCTTATTTTATTGAAATGATCGATGGCGTCATTGCCGCCAAAACAGAAGTCATCACGAATTTGCTGTGCCTGTCCTCCTTTTGAAATGTCACATATACCTGATGAATTGCAGGGGCAGCCTTTATACAGCATCACTTTATTTACTTTAAAATTCCCGTTTTGTTTAAATATTCTTACTTGATTTGGCTGACCGGCGGCGTCAGTATCAATACGGCAATCACCACTGGGACACGTACCCACAGTCCGCTGCGCAGAGGTACATGCATTGTTATTTCTGCTTACGGTATAACTTGCTCCATTACCATATAAAATCTGAACTGAATCAATGGTTCCTGTAGGGGTTGCCGGAACAGATGTGGGCGCAGCACCAGGTGTTGATGTTGGTATAACTGGAGCGATTCCATCTGGACATGTAGCAGCGTCACTTGAGCCATCGCTACACTTACTACAGCATGAACCAACACCCCATTGGCATTTATCAGCTCCACCATTTGCAGAACATTGCGTGGCATAACATGTGCGGCTCCCACCTGCTCCGCATTTTTCTGTGTACGGCAATTTGCACCAGGCATTGGTTCCTGCGCAAACAAAGGGCGTAGGTGATGGATATGAACTAATTATTCGCGAAACGGCTGAATTTTTTAAGACCCATCCATATTCATTACGTGAGCCGCATTTTAACTGGAGTATAACAATATCATTTCCCCATTCGCGGCAGGCTCCTTTTCTTGGATTACCTGCTTGAGTTGGAAAATTGTTAAATTCAGTACACGCAGGATAAAGGATGTCATCATTTGATGCAATACCAGTAAGTTGTATTTGCGCAAGTATATCCTTATCTTTATCACGAAGATCTACGAGTTTATGTAGTTTTCCATAGAGAAGCCGTTCACCTTCTCCACCTCCAGTATATTCTCCATTTGGAAAAGTTGTTTTTAAACGAAATGGCGCTGTTTCTGTGAGTTGAGTTAGCACATTTCCAGATTCGTCCCATAGGTATGCAGTGGATTCATATTGACATGCACTCTGGGCGCTCCCTTTTAAAATATTCATATTACGAAGCCCTAAAATACTACCTACGCCCATTGCAATTAAAGAAAGAACAAGAATAGTTGTAGCAATCTCACCTCTTTTAAAGTTACGAATACAATTACCCCATGTGTTATACATTATTAATACTGTAGATGATACGCTAAGGCTTTGTCAAGCGGAAAGTCTATTTTTTATATATACAAATTATTGTTATTTTAATGTATTCGTTGATCTCGAAACAGAATATGAAAATGTGGGTCTTCCTAAGTTTGTAATAATAATTGAAGCTGCCTCTGCGAAACGTATATTTTTATTTTTTACTTTAGCTGGTTCTTTAATATCTCGAATAAAAGCAATATAGTCTGATGCATTAACGTATCCATCATTATTATAGTCGGCTGACGCGGGAGCAAATGATGCTCTTATAGTATAAGGCTGATAAGATCCTCCTAATAGAACTTTCAAAAGAACGAGCTGGCGATCTTCGGGGTTTCTCAATTGCTGTAACACTTGCATGTCAATCAATTTTCCTCCACTTATTGCATTACGAATATCTTGAATTTGAGAGACTATATAACCAGCCCAATTAGGTTCAATAAAACGTAAGTTCCATGGACTGCAATCTTTATAATGCATACATGGCCAGAGAAAAGCAGTAAGTAAGCGTCCTTTATTTTGCTGGGCAACATCGATAGCACGAGTAAATAATTCCGATGCTATGCCACCAAGCGGGTTTAAATCGCTTTTATAAAAAACACTTCCAGTTTCACACCATCCAGCCATATTGCTCGATCCTAAATCACGAGCCCTGTTTAAATCATCTTGTAACATATTGCTCATTGGATATAAATCTTTCCCTTTTACATAACTATCAAAGCATGTGACATCATAAATATTGGGTTCCCAAAATAAGTGAATATCTTTTTGACCACTATTAGGATTAAAAAGAAATATAGCATTAGGTGCTTCTTGATGCATTATTTCGCTAAATTTCCGTGCTGCATTTAAAAATGATGTTCTTATTTGGTCATTAGAGTAACCTTCAGGATAATACTGATACCATGAACCATTCATTTCAGTAAATGGACGCAAGACGGGGTGTTTCAATCCTTTAATTCGTCTCGCAAGTTCTCTCATGGAAGAGGTATTTTGATCTATCTTTGTTACATCATTAAAATTCGGATCAAAACCTATTGTGAGCATAACTAACTTACCTTGACTTTCCACTTCTCTCATTGTCGAAGTAATTTGGAAATTATATGGATCAATAAAGAAGTCTACAAGAGCAGCTTTATTTACTAACTCCTGTAAACCATCAGTGACTTTTATTCCATTCGCAACATCAGTCATCTGTCGCCATTCAAGATCACTAGCATCTTGCGGTCTTTCGTTGAAATTATTAATTTTGTTATAGTAAGGGTTAGCACCGAAAATAATTTTGTTAGAGATCTGTTGGTACACTTGGTCAGCTGTAGCAGGATCAGAAGGTGTTTGAGGAGGAGGTGCACTTGTCGGAATAGGTGCTATGGTACTGGTGGGCGATGAAGGAACAGTAGGTTCAGTAGGGGGATTTTGTTGTGATGTTGGCGCCGGTACACTACTAAGATTTAGTGTTAAGGGAGAAAACGTTGTATTATTACTAGTTACTGTTTCACTTATGACGGGTGAGTGAATAGCACCTGAACGTGTTTGAGTATATGCTTGTAATTCGTATGTATGTCCTACTAATATAGGGATATTAGAAGTTGTATTTGAATCTATCCCAAATGTAATTTCTCTTCCATCAGTAAAATCACTATGCACATATGTATATCCAGGGGGTATTCTATTGTCATTTTTATTTAGAACATCATTATAAGTTACTGTGATGCGATCGCTATCATTTGTAATATGATTGGGGTTAGTAATATGGATGGTAGAAGCAATCATTGCAGGTTGTTCTGTAGATGTAGTAGGTTGAGTTGATTGAGTGGGCATTCCTGTTGGTTGTTTTGGATTTTGATTTATCGCACACGATTTTCCTGATTTACAGTAACCATTTAAGGTACTACAGCTTTGTCCAGTAGGACATTCACTATCAACTGAGCAACATGCCTCATTACAACCTCCGCTCGCATCTTTTTTCCCATCGGGACAGGTACTTTGTGGAGGTGATGTGGGTTGTGGTTGAGACGAGCTCTCAGAACATGAAGTTCCTGATCGACAATAACCATTAGAGGTACTGCATTTCTGTCCATTAGAACACTCGTTATTATTCGAACAGCACGCGTTATTACATGCCCCATTTATATCTTTTTTCCCATCGGGACAACTATTTCCTGGATTAGTTGTTGGTTGAGATTGGGTTTTAGGTAGAATCGAATATTTTACACTTCCTGAGTTTCCCCCCTTAAATTGACAGTGAAATTTATCCCAGCTAACATCCCTTCCATCTTGTTTTTTACACTCAACACCGTGATTTAATGTATCAGGAGAGTCTACTAAATGGTTCTCATCATCACCACCTTGTCCACTGTATGCTTTAACACGAGGTTCAATCGAATATAAACTGTTAGGGCTATCAAGTCGAATAGTAGCTACATATCCATTAATATCTCCGTAAGCTGAAAGGTAGTCTTGTACAAATTGACCATCTTTATAAAGAGCTACTCCGAGTTTTCGTAATTTGTATGGATAATTACCTTCTTCAGGAATGTCATTGGCAACAATAACATTTATAAATGTAGCAGTATCGGATGGAGGTGGAGTTTGAGGATGTGTGCCAGAGGAATTAGCATCACAGGAGTGTCCTGAACGACAGTAGCCATTTGATACGGTGCAGCTTTGGCCATTTGAGCATTCGTTATTATTCGAGCAGCATGCTTCATTACATGCTCCATTTATATCTACTTTACCATTAGGACAAGAATTTTGTGGAGGTGATGTAGGTTGTGGTTGAGATGATCCAACGCTACAGGAAGTCCCTGATCTACAATAGCCGTTTGAAGTTGAGCATTGTTGATTACTTGGACATTCATTTCCACTGGAGCAACACGCAGGGTTACACGCACCATTAATATCTTTTTTCCCATCAGGACAAGAACTTTGTGGAGGTGATGTAGGTTGTGGTTGTTGTGATCGAGACGAATTAGGGTCGCATGAAGTGCCTGAATGGCAGTAGCCATTTGACACTGTACAGCTTTGCCCATTAGAACACTCGTTATTATTCGAGCAGCATGCTTCATTACATGCTCCATTTATATCTACTTTACCATTAGGACAAGAATTTCCTGGATTAGCGGGTGGTTGTTGAGAACCAGAAGAATTAGGGTCGCATGAAGTGCCTGAATGGCAGTAGCCATTTGAAATACTGCAACTTTGGCCATTGGAACATTCATCATTGTTCGAACAACATGCGTCATTACATGAGCCATTTATATCGATTTTACCCTCAGGACAGTCAGTTGAATGAAAAGTATTTTTTTGATTCGTTATAGACTTTGAGGAATTTTGGGCACTACCTTTTAATATATTTATATTACGAAGCCCTAAAATGCTTCCGATGCCCATGGCGACTAATGAGAGAACGAGAATAGTAGTAGCGATTTCAGCTTTTTTAAAGTCACGAATACAACCACCCCATGTGTTACACATTATTATTAATGTAGAGGATGAGTTGAGGCTTTGTCAAGCGTAAACATCAATAATCTTAGTTGCACTTGTGCTGCTACAAAATATATATTATCTTAATAATTGTTATAGTTAGATCGAGTATAAATATGATTCTACAAAAATACAAAAAAGGTGAAATGATGACATTGCTGCTTATGCTTGCCACAGGTGTTTCTTTATTCGGTCTTGCACTCGGATATATAACAGCTGGTTCAAACAAAAACATTACTACAACAAAAGCGCAGCAGTATAATAGTCCGTATATTGCAGATGTTCAAGTCACTGAAGCAAAAACAGACCATACAAATCTGGCAGTGAAATTGTGCGCTCCGGCACAGTTTGTGGGGAGTCAACTTTCAGCAAAGATTTATGTAACAGGAGATCAGGTAAATGGAAGTCCGGTGTTTCCAATAATTTTGAATAGATCTATAAACGAAAATACAGATGATTATATTTCGCTCTGTCATACATATGGAACCTCTACCGATAGCACTAGTACAGTTATTCGTGTCCCGCTGAGCTCTGTTGACAATACAATATTATGCTCAGGTATTAATTTAAAAGTATTCATGTGGGCAAAGCAGGAACGATTTGATTTTAATAGTCGTGTGCTAGTAAAGGATGCAACAGCATGCACAATCACTCCAAGTATGGCTCCCACAGGAAATACATCTCCCCAAGGAACTCCAACACCAACACTCGGTCCTCAATCTGCTTGCGTAAACACTGAGTACTTATTGAATTCAGATACAGTAGAGTCGCAGGGATCAAAAGGATATACAGCGCGTGATTTAAATGTTCCAGGACAAGTGGTGTGGGGAGTTGGCAATCTGATAGAAAAAGATACATGCCATCAAGCAGTAAGCAGTATCGGCGATACTATAACTGAGTATTATTGTGGAGCCTTCGGCCGAACTTCAATAACAAAACCATGTTCGGAAAGTGATGATCCATCATCGCGGGTATGTATTACTGATAGTAAAGGCAGAGGGTACTGTACTGGAGCAGTAGCAACAGTGACGCCAACTCCATCGCCCACCACTGCTGCATCTGCCAATCATCCACCGACAGTAGTACTTGTCGCGCCTAATTCTGGAGCTGTTGCGGGTAGTACCGTGCTTCTGAAAATGAAGGGAGATGACCAGGATGCGAGTGATAAAATCGTAGGATTTAAAGTACGCTTGTGTCAAGGTGATACTGCAGCCACAGCATCTAATTGTAATCTGTATGATCAGACAACCTCACCATCAGTTGGAACATGGACACCACCATTATCTTCGGAAAAGTATGCTAAGAATACGGAAGTAACATTAACGGTTTCTGACCTGCCTGACGGAAAAAAATATTTTTGGAAAGCAGCTTCTTCTGACGGGCAAGCAGTGTCGGGTGATGTAACGGATTTTACTACTACAGATGTACGTTCATTTACTATTGATAACAGTGTTCCTTCAAATAATCAGGCACCGGTAGTGCCAACATCTCTATCGCCAGGTATTGATTATTCCTCAAGTACGAACACGATAGATATACCACAGATAAATTCTCGAACTCCTGAACTGAATTTTCAATCGACAGACTCCAATTCTTCAGATTATATACTCTATACAATTAAAATATGTACTACAACATCGATGGATGGGTCCAGTTGTACTGAAATAAAACAAACTCTCAGTTCACCCTCAAATACAACTGGTGCGTGGCAAGGAACATGGAGCGGTATGGATGCCCAGACCAATCAAGCATATAGAAGCGGGACACAAGCAAAGTTTCAGATCTCCTCAACAACACCTTTTACGTACGGATCGACATATTATTGGCAAGTAAAAGCTACAGATAATTGGGGAGCCGCAAGCAATTGGAGCGGTGTAAAGGCATTTAAAACGGGCGGAAACCAAAATCCTCATATTCCGACACTTAGCGAACCAGCACCTAACGCTTCCATAGAGACTTTAAATCCACTCTTTACAATGGTAACTCAGGACGATGAGGGTGACATGGTTCGCTACTATCTTCAGCTATGTAAAGAGTCATCTACGGTAGGACAAGCGGATACTGCAAATTGTGTAAATGCGAATCAGGATGAACATACAGAAGGGTGGATATTTACTTCTGCAAATCATACTGCTCAAACACCCCCAAATTATTATGTACAAAATGTACCGGCACAGTTTAGACTCTATGCCCCATTACCCGAGCCCGGTGCTCAACCGCAGCATTATTTATGGAGAGTTAAAGCGCATGATAATAACAGCAGCCATGTGGGAACAGGATCAGATACTGCTTTTTCAAACTGGAGCGCTTGGCGACCGCTTACAGTAAGTAATACGGCAACAGCCTTAAAAAAGAAATTATCTGGAACAGTAACTGGTATACCTTCAGATAAAAGTTTTAAAATAGAATTATGTACGGTAAATGCTAGTGGCACTGATGTGACTGACTGCGGTTTAAATCCGAAAGTAATTACCAGTACAAATAATACATTTTCATTTGACGGGTTATCTCTGGGCACAAAGACAGCTATTAAATTTGCGCCGAACAACTGTGCCAATGGACAGTGTGATGCAACTTCTATTACAAACGCGGTATTGACTGCAGTCAAATGTCCACTGTATTTATGGCGAAAATATGTCTGTATTCGAACATTAAATTTAAACGCAGCCGATGAAACACAGGATTATACGTTTGCGGTGGTTACTCCACCGCCTGCGCCACCAACCCCCGCTGCAGATAAACGCTTGATAAGTGGCTATATTGATTATCATTATCCAACAGATATTGATCCGTCAAATGTTCAGATGCGAATTATTTTAATGAGTAGATCACAAAGTACAGACGCATGGGCTCCTGATGGCGATGCTCTTGTGAAACCAATGCCAGATAACGGCGGCTTTATCGCATATCAGTTTTTGAAAGATGCGGGTAGTATTGAGTATTCGGTAAAGTTTGATATTTGGGCAAAAACCGACGATGGTAGTTTCGTACGACTTACACAACAGCCGACATTTACTAAAGACTGTACTCCAACCGATAGCGTTGCTACTAATACTCAGGTTACTGCAAATGATACGCGTACATTCTGTTCTGTGCATGGGAGTGGTTCCGCAACCTTTATATATAAAGATGTATATATAGATAATGCGACTCCTGGTTTCCTTGCGGATGCGGCTGCTGCGGAGGGGAAACAATATGATTTAAATAATGATAATGTGATCACTGTCCAGGACTTTCGTTTAGGTATTGATAAGTGGTGTGTAAAGACAAAAACAGGTGGTTGTGCTATGAAAGTATCAAAGCTTATAACATTTCTTGGATATAAAATTAAGCAGAATTAGTGCAAAACAGTGCGCAGTAGACACTTTTTTCCGTTTGACAAACCCATGTTTTGTCTAGTATACTAAGCCTATCCTCCTGATAGGAAACAATTGTGAACTTTTTCTGTACATGATTCACAGCCTAGGGTAATTTCCCGAATACTCGGGGAAAATAAAGCGGAGTTCGGTTTCGAGCTTTCGGAACAGACACGCCCACCCCTTTTTCTTAACGGAAAAAGGAACAAATCTAACCTATCTTGGAGGTACTTTTTTATTTCTATTTACTCTTTACTCCCGTTTATTTGAGATCAAATAGTTTTTTTTCGTCATTAATTCTTTTATTAATTCATATATTTTATGGCAACTGCAAAAAAAGCTTCCTCAGAAGAAAAGGCAGCTTCTCCAACCGCCGATACAGCGGTCAATGTATCTTCCGTATTAGAACCGTTTGAGGCAAAACCCATTATGCCTGTATCCTCTGATGATATGGCAATGGAAGATTCATATATTCCTCCCCAACAAGGCGATGCTCCTGTTGAAGAGCGTCTGAAAGAAGACCTCAAAATGAGTTACCCGGCAAAAGGTGTTCTTGATATTACATTTGGTGGCTACGGTTTCTTGCGCCAGGATTATGCTATCAACCCAAACAGTGATATTTATGTTTCCACATCACAAATCCGCCGTTTCTGGCTGCGAAAAGGTGATGAAGTGGAAGGTTTAGCCCGTCCACCAAAAGAAGGTGAACGATTTCACAGTCTTTTGCTTATTAAAAAAATCAATGGTCAGGAACTTTCCGAAACGCAGAGTGCGCAGCGAAAACAGTTTGATGCGCTCACTTCCCTGCATCCAAATAAACAGATTACAGTTGAGACAAAACAAGATGTTCTCTCTACTCGTATTATTGATCTCATTGCGCCAATTGGTTTTGGTCAGAGAGGTTTGATCGTATCTCAACCAAAAGCTGGAAAAACAACATTTTTAAAACAAATAGCTGAAGGAATAACAGCAAATTATCCTGAGGCTCACCTCATGGCTATACTTATCGGTGAACGACCGGAAGAAGTCACTGAACTTAAACGCTTTGTCAAAGGTGAAGTGGCTGCTTCAAACTTTGATGAGTCACCTCGCCAGCAAGTGAGAGTGGCGAATTTGGCTTTGGATCGTGCCCGAAGACTGGTTGAAGTCGGTAAAGATGTTATCATTTTACTTGACTCAATCACTCGTCTTGCACGGGCATTCAATTTATCTGTACAAAATACAGGACGCACTATGTCGGGTGGATTTGATCCGCAAGCATTGTTCCCTGCTAAAAAATTCTTAGGTGCTGCACGAAACTGTGAAGAAGGTGGTAGTCTCACCATCATCGGCACTGCGCTGGTCGGTACTGAGTCACGCATGGATGACTTGATATATGAAGAATTTAAAGGCACGGGCAACATGGAAGTTCATCTGGACAGAAAGTTCGCCGAGCGTCGTATATATCCAGCTATTGATATTGCAAAATCAGGCACACGCCATGAAGAGTTGTTGTTTAATGAAGAGACAATGAAAAAGATCACGACATTGCGAAGAATGTTAGGTCTTTTGAATCCTGAGGAGCAGCTGACAGCGATGATTGAGAAGCTAACAAAGACAAAGAGTAATAAAGATTTCTTGGAGTCTTTGAATGCAGGTGCGAAATAAATTGGTTGAACATTATTTTGTAGAGACGCCCGCCGAAAATTTTGTACTGAGACGCCCCACCGGGGCGTCTCTACGTATTGTAGGCGGGATTTTCTACGTCAATCTCCCATTTTAGATGATTGTATTGTATATATTCACGTATCGCGAATAATGATTTTTCAGAACGAATAATGTGGTCATAATATCGTGTTTGCCAGGAAAATGTGTGTAAATAATTTTTACGAATTTGTTTTGTCGTTATTGATTTAAATTGTCCAATAATTGAACCAATGGAATTGGGTAATAACGTAGAGACGTCCCGGTGGGACGTCTCTGTATAAGAATTATCGGTGATTATAATAATTCCGTGAAAATGATTTGGCATGATTGTATAGTAGTCAAGTAATATATTCTTTCGCAAGATTGGTGTACGCATCCATTCTTTCTTCACAATTTCCCCCGCAGGTAATAGAATAATTCTTCTATTAACAATGCGAGAAAGACATTCATATCTTCCTTCAACGCATATCGTTATGAAATAATATCCTGCTTCTCTGTAATCCCATGCAGATAATCTAGTTGAAGAAATACGATACTTATTTTCGAATAAAATCAGTCTCACATATTAAGAATAATCTGAAAACATAACCAAACAAGGGATTATATGATACAAAAATTTTTTTTGAGACGTCCCAGTGGAACGTCTCTACGTCATATACCATTCTAATACTTGTTCACACCCATAATTTAATTTGTCTATAAAATGTGGATAACTCCTGCGGGAATTATTGTTTTGATATACTCCTACCTATTGACAGCTTTTTATAAGAGAAATATACTGAATACTAGTAGGGAGTATGAGAAAATTTCTAATACCTAATTAACTTAATCTCTAAACAAAAATCAAAATATATTGGGATTTGATTAGGTTAATTAGAAATTAGGTCAATTAGTAATTTATATTTATGGATCTACATCAGAGAATTAATAGAATAATCGGGCAGTTAAAGGGCATAGAAAAGATGGTGGGTGCTGATCGTGACTGTAATGAAGTGCTGCAACAGCTGACTGCTGTCAAAAAGGCTGTGGATGGTCTCTCAAAAGAAATCTTATTATCTGATATCTGTAAATATGTCCCGAAGAAAGAAACTGAGCGTGTACAGAAAATGGTTGAGAGAGCGATTGATTTGTAGTAGTTAGTAGTAAGTAGATAGTAGATAGGGAATAAAATTTATAGCCTAACTACTAACTACTAATATCTACTAATTTAAAAATTTAAACTATGGAAAATAAAAACGATGTCGAAAACGTAATAATAATTGGCGGTGGTCCTGCTGGACTCGCGGCTGCTGTATATAATGCACGTGCCAACCTCAATCCCCTCGTGTTTGCAGGCTCCCCCCCAGGCGGTCAACTAACTCTCACTACTGAAGTGGAAAACTATCCTGGTATAGAAAGTATCATGGGTCCGGATTTAATAACGCAAATGCGCAAGCACGCCCAGAAATTTGGTACACGGATTTTGGATGAGAATGTGGTGAGGGTTGATTTTTCAGAGAGGCCATATAAGGCATATACGGCAAATAAGACATATAGGGCCAATACAATATTGATAGCCACAGGGGCAAAGGCGTTGTGGCTGGGTTTGGAATCAGAAACACGACTTCGGGGAAAAGGAGTGTCTGCATGCGCTACATGCGATGGTTTCTTTTTTAGAAATAAAACAGTGGCTGTGGTTGGTGGTGGGGATACAGCACTGGAAGAAGCCCTTACTCTTACTCATTTTGCGCAAAAGGTCTATATAATTCACCGCCGTGACTCATTCCGCGCTTCAAAAATTATGCAAGAGCGGGTATTAAACAACCCGAAGGTGGAGGTTATATGGGATACAGAAGTATCTGAAGTCTTAGGAGAGACCAGAGTCGAGGGGCTAAGGTTAAAAGTCAAAAGTCAAAAGTCAAAAGTTACAGTTCAAAATTTAAAAGTTGAGGGAGACTCAACATTATTACCTCTAGATGGGCTCTTTATTGCTATTGGTCATAAACCAGACACTGATTTGTTTAAAGGCCAAATTGACCTGGATGAAAAAGGATACGTGATTACCTTTTTATCTTCTGTGGAGCGCTACTTAAGAGGGACTGTGAACTTTACTGCAGAAGATCTTCAGCGAATTCAAAAACGTAACCTTTATAACTCATCAACAACAGTAGATGGAGTGTTTGCTGCAGGGGATAATGTTGATTACACATACAGACAGGCAATTACAGCAGCAGGCATGGGAGTAGCCGCAGCGCTGGATGTGGAAAGATACTTAGAGTTAAGCATTAAGCATTAAGCATTATGTAGTAAGTAGTTATGCAAGAAGTAAAGATAAGATCATTTACCGATTTGCATGTTTGGCAGAAATCATACAAGTTGGGGTTAGATATTTATAAAATAAGCCGGACATTTTCTAAAGAAGAATTATATGGGGTAACTAGCCAGCTTAGGCGAGCTGTTATTTCAGTAAGCTGTAATATAGCTGAAGGCTTCGCTCGTCCTGGTCAAAAAGAAAAACAGCAATTTTTATTTATAGCTTTAGGATCACTAGTTGAGACACAAAATCTTTTACTCTTATGTAAAGATTTAGGTTATCTATCAAAACAAGAATTTACTGATTTGGCTAAAGAAACTATAGAGATTAGCAAAATGTTAAATTCGTCAATTATTAGTTTGAGAAAGTATAAAAGGCATTTTACTTAATGCTTAATGCTTTCTACTTATTACTTTCCAATGAACAATCCAGGAAAACAGATGCTTGAGTCGGCTCAAGAACTGATTAAAAAAACTGCTTCACGTTTAAGACTTAGCGAGGAAGCGGTAAAACGTATCGTCGAACCGGAACGCGTGTTTGAATTTAGTATGTCGGTAAAAAATGACAAAGGCGAATTATACATGTATAAGGGATATCGCATACAACATAATAGTGCATTAGGACCATATAAAGGTGGAATACGTTTTCATCCCGAAACGTCGCGTGAAGAAGTGCAGGCACTCGCTACATTAATGTCCATCAAGTGTGCTGTGGCTGGTCTTCCATATGGCGGTGGTAAAGGTGGAATTACAGTAGACCCGAAAAAATTAAGCGCAACAGAACTTGAACGATTATCACGGGCATTTGCAGCTCACATTGCACCGGTTATTGGTCCTGATGTTGATGTTCCAGCTCCTGATGTTAATACAAATCCCAAAATTATGGCGTGGATGCTTGATGAGTATGAAAAAATAGTGCAGCATAAATCTCCCGCTACTTTTACCGGTAAGCCAATTGAAAAAGGAGGCTCTCTCGGACGCACTGAAGCCACAGGTCGGGGAGGAGTGATTGTGATGAAAGCATTATTAAACGTCATGGATAAAAAGTCTAAGGGTGTCGCAGCTCGTATCGATACACGTCAAACGATTGACGAAACAAGCAGCGAAAGCTCAAACATTAAACGAATGACTGTTGCTGTTCAAGGTTATGGCAATGTTGGCTATTATTTCGCCAAAATAGCCACTGAAGAAGGCTTTAAGGTAGTAGGTGTGTCAGATTCAAAAGGAGCTGTGTATGTGCCGGAAGGGCTCGATCCTGACGCAACCATGAAATGTAAAGAAGAAAAAGGGTCAGTATCTGGTTGCTACTGTAAAGGTTCTGTGTGTGATGTGAAATATGGAAAACCTCTTAGTAACGAAGAATTGCTTGAGTTGCCGGTAGATATTCTTGTCCCGTCTGCACTCGAAAATGTGATTAATGAAAATAATATGAAGAATATTAAGGCAAAAATAATTATAGAGATGGCAAATGGTCCGATTACTGAAGAAGCATATGAGTATCTTTCACAAAAAGGTGTGGTTATTGTTCCTGATGTGTTAGCAAATGCAGGCGGTGTCACTGTTTCGTATTTGGAGTGGGTGCAGGGAAAACAGGGATACTGGTGGACAGAGTCCGAGATTAATGCAAAACTTGAAGCGATCATGGAAAAATCTTTCCATGAAATTTGGCAGCGTTCTCTGGAAGAAAGAATTCCACTCAAACAAGCAGCATTTGAAGTGGCAATCCAGCGCATTGTCAAAGCGCAGGTATAACACGAATACTGATTCTGGATGCGCTCAAACAAGTTTGAGCTTACCAGAATGACGTGCTTCGGATTTTAAAATGTATCCTTGTTATATCCTTTTGATGTAAATAAATCATATCCTAATAGCATGCGGGAAATAAATATACTTTATTATATTAATAAGCCAAACTAGTGCGGAGAATAATTTAGATATATAATATAGTAGTGAAATATTATTGTATAAATTTTTTGAAAGTGAAATAAATCTATACCACATGAATTATTTTTACTACGATTGTCCCTACTGTTCTCGGCGGTTTTATACTCCCTATACGGGCGATCGTTATAAATGTGCGGTTATTCTTTTTGAAGGAATAAAGGCGCATTTACAATCGTACAGTGAAGATGATAAAGAGTATGAGATGGATGAACCGTGGAATATTGAAGTGAATCAGATGAATGAGATAATGATACCTTCTGTTACTGTGCCGGATGGAGATGTGTTGTATGGATGAAAATCGTTGCAATGCGTAGAGACGCGATTAATCGCGTCTCTACCACGTATACGTATAATGATCGAAATATATTATTTTAGAAAATTCAACGGATTCAATAACGTACCACCAGAACGTATTTCAAAATGACAGTGTGTTCCGGTTGACCTTCCTGTTGAGCCCATGATGCCTATTTGCTGTCCTTGTCCAACTGTTTGGCCTGCTTGTACATCAAGTCGTGACATATGCCCATACAGCGTTTGGTAGCCATTGCCGTGGTCGATAATTACATGACAGCCATATCCCCAGTTAATACAACCTGAAAAAATAACTGTTCCAGTGTCTGCCGCTAATATAGGTGGGGAAGAACCATTGGCTATATCAAGTGCCATATGCCAGGATACAGGATATGTTGTAATAGTGCCTGTGGTTGGCCAGATAAAGTTTGAAGTTCCTTTTACGCCTGCCTGTGCCTGTGCGAATACTGGTTTTGAAGCTGCTTTTTCTTCCACTACAATACCGTTTGGTACGAAAATAGTCTGACCAGGTGTTAAGCTAAATGTTTCTAAATCTGCAAATGTATTGTATGGCCAGTTTAAGATATTCTGGGCATCAACATTATATTTTTTAGCTATAGAATAAATATTTTCACCAGACTGTACTTTGTGTACAATACCTGTTTCCGGAGGAATAGATAGTGCCTGGTTGGGTTTTAGTGTGTCGGATTTTAAATTGTTTGCCCAGCGGATAGTATCAATTGAAATATTAAATTTTTTGGCAATGGAAGCGAGGGTGTCACCACCTTGGACTTTGTAATCAATAGAAGCATCTCTGGGACGGTCCGAAATCACAGTGGACAGGGGATTTTCATAGGGATTGTAAGCCACCACAGCCGCTTGATAACTTTTTTGTGATTGGTTATTAAATTCAAGAGAACTGATTAAAGGATTATTATCAGCAATACTCGGGGCCACAATAGCACCACTGATCACCAATAGAAAAAAAGAGGTGTTTAAAAATGAAGAGGAGTACTTGCCTCTTTTGACAATAAGAAGAGCAACAGCCACGTCTTTGATCTTTTCGAACCGTTCCCCAAATTCGACAAGTCTCTTCCTAATGTAGCGGAGAAAAAACTGTGTAAATTCACCTAAATCTTGCATATTCCTTGACCATATATTTTACCATAAATAACGGATTAACACGGATTGGATACGGAGTACGACGGATTCAACCGAACAAATTTTCAGATTATTAAAATTCTGAAAATTTGAACGGGTAAACGGATGTGTCCTGCTGAACGTATAACGGGTGTATTAGAGATGTCTTTAGCTTGTATAGTAGGGAACAGTCGCGACTGTTCACTACACGTACAGAAAGTCAAAAATCAAAAGTTAAAAGTTATATTCAACTATAGATCCGTTTTATTTCGCTTCGGGACTCGCTGTTTTGGGTAGTTTGATCTTCGGCTCAAGGGTTGCGGAAGCAGGAGTTGGCAAACTTAATTGTTGAGCAGCGGGTGTGGGCGTTGGTGTGCCGGATACATTTTCCTTCGGCAACATTGCTTTAAATTTATCAAGCTCTGATTGTGCACGTTTAATATCATTTGCGTCAGTTTTTGGATTTAACAGCAGTAATACATTTTGCATCTCAACTGCCGCTCTTTGATAATCTTTCGTTTGGTATGCTGTCCACGCAAGATTATAATGCGCATTCGCCCAATCTGGTTTTAACGCTACTGTCTGCTCAAACATTTTCAATGCCTCATTGTAGTTTGCGAGCGAGTAATAAATACCGCCTAAGTTAAGTCTGTAACTTGGGTTCTGAGGATCGCTGACAATAGCCCGTTGATATGATGAAATTGTCCAGACATCCGCTCCTTGCGCCACTGTGAGAATATTTCGGTAAATTGTCGCAAGATTTTCCCAGTTTGTTGATTTTTGCGGATTGAGAGCGACTGCGGATTTGGCTTCAGCAATAGCTGATTGTATTGCTTGGGCGATAGTCTGTCGATCTTGGTCAGAAATTTTTTTAGGATCTTTTTGAGCGATATTATTTGCGAGTAATAAATTTACTCGTGAAAAATCGACTCTGAATTTTTCCATAAACGGATTCGTAAGCACAGCACTTCGCAGTTCTTCATACGAATTTATATTGGCTTTGCCATTCAGACCATCTAGGGAACGCTTGTAGTGATACTCAGCAACATAACTTCGTCCTAATAAATAGGCTAAAATAATAACGAAAACGATAGCTACTAATGGGACTCCCAGATATACCGGAATAAGTTCTGTTAAGTCAACTCGAGTAACTGCTTTTCTTTCGGCACCAGCCATCACTGGAGTTTGAGCTGCTACTTCGCCCAAAGTAAGATAAAATAAAACTAAAAGTGGAAGAGCAGGTGGGAAAAATAATAATGCAATAAGCAAGTATATGCTTGTCAGACTAAAAGAGAGGTGTCTGATATTAAAGTGAGTGCTGGCTGTCTCAAAACCTCTTTTGATCAAATGCATAAACAAAAAGCCGAATGCAATCAGTCCAAATATTCCCGCTTCCGTCATGATATGCAAAATGGCTGATCGAGAAACAGCAAATGCTTGTACTTGCCATAAATTTGATTGGTTATATAACCCATCTTTTGTTTGGGTAAATATGGCGGCAAAGTTATCAACACCGACACCAAACACTGCAGTAAATGGGTTTTTCAGAATTTCTACAGCAGCATACCAAGATATGCGGTACGGAGGTAACAGAAGACCTGCAAAATGATTACTCTGTTGATAGAGCCCCAGAACTGAGATTCCCAGACCAGCAAGCGGTAGCACAACACTTGCAAGAAGTAACATGCCGTGTAACGTATTAAGTGAAGTAATATTGGCTGATAGCGCACTTGCTTCACTTTCAGCATTCTTCTGACGAGTTTTTAACAGTTGAGAAAGACTAAATACGACAAAAAATCCGAGGTAGATAATAAGGGTTAACTGATCTCCAACAGTAGTAAATCCAGGAGTCTTTAAAAATTGAAGTCCAACTGGTAAAGTGATATTTTTAAAGGGTTGGAAGTAAAAAACAATAGCAAGCAAGCCTGCAATAATACTTGAGACAAGTCCTGCATCCATAATATTGAATCCTTTAATATTGCGAGCGTTACGTGAAATATAATAGTACAAAACAGAAAGGCTGAACACAGTAACCACACCAAAATTTGGGTTCAACAGTGCTTGAATTTTGTTGGGTGATGATATGAGGACAGAGAGCGCCACTGTCACAAAAAATAGTAATACTCCGTTATCAAACGCTTTCTTTTCCCAAACAAATTGCCGCGATACTAAAAATTCACCTGTTGAAACCAAAAGCAGTGCAAGGCTTGCGAACGCAAGTAAATAGAGCTTATTGGTGAGAAAAATCTCCGCAGTAAATGGCAGGAAGAAAAATGGAAAAAGGAATATAACGGCTGCGACGATACCTGTTTTTACTTTGGGAAATATATCCATAGAAAAAAGAGAAAAATTATAAGCGGGTAATCCGTTCTATCATATTAAATATTTTTTTACCGATATTCAATAGTACTTTTTATATCAAAAGAATTCGCTATTATGATTAATTGATTTCACCGCCCCGTGTAATAGATGTTCCAGTTGCTATCGAAATTATTATTAGGATTGCTTAAGGCGCGCCCAAAATCTGAAGGAAAGTACGGGTATGTATATGTATTGTTGGTGAGACCATAGTTTTGACCTGGACAAACAGTTTTGGAGGCGGTATTAAAATAAAACAGATGAGATGGTGAAGGAGAGGTTGTAAGTGTTTGACATTGAGGGGATGTGCCTTCTAAATAATTAAATGTTACTGTGCAGTCATAATAATAATACGTAACAAGAGAGCAGCTGTTCCAACCGGCGTAGCAATTGGAGTATGTATATGACCTATACATACACGAAGAACTGGCTTTGGTAGGATCAGAGGGAACAAGTGTCAGTGTAGAAACAGGAGTTGCGTTTACCGGACCAGTTGTGGAGGTCCACGGCCAGTACGTATAATAGAGCGACCCAATAACTTTTGAAGCGACATATAATGTTTGGGGAGTTGGAGTAAGTGAGGGGCTGGGTATAGAGGTTGGTATGAGAGTAGCAGAAGGTTGAGGCGTATTACTTGGTGTAGGAATAGTAGTACTAGTTGGTACTGGCGTATTGCTGGGAACTGGAGTAAGAGTATTTGATGGTATAGGAGTTTGTGTGGCACTCGGTTGAGTGGTAGGAGATGTACGTGATACTGCTGCTATATTTTTACACTCATCTACTGTCACATTTCCACTACTTACTCCATAGGCGAATGGATGTGATGTGTCAGTACTGAGGGCGCTACATAAACGAAACCATTGTTGATCCTGGCAATCAAATTGATATAAATAAGTTTTTTGCGGGTATTGGGGATCGCAACCAAGATGGCTTAAATACGGTTGGAAGGTCGGACTACCACTATCAGTACCGCAAACAGTACAGCTGCACGTTGAGCCATCAGGAGACGAGACTGCTCCTACACAAAATTTAGTAGCATCTGGATATTTACCATTATCATTGTAGTAATCGGAGAGGACAGTGGCCATAGTTTTTAACTCTGCTTTTCTGCGTACATCCTGGGCTTTTCCAGTCTGTGATTTAAAGTTTAGTGTAAGTGGCACTGTGGCGGCGAGCATTGCCACGATAGACACGGTGATGAGAGTTTCCAATAGTGTGAAGGAAGCTTTTGATTGAAATTTTCTGCGCATACTTTACTTTATCAAAAACACATATAAATTTGTACATTGTTATGGCAGCGGGGTCTGTTTAAAGCTAAAATTCTTGCAGCCCTGAGTATGTGTGTCACCGCTGCTCACTCCATACGCAAACGCATGTGTAGAGTCTGTACTCAGAGGGCTGCATAAGCGAAACCATTGTTGATTCTGGCAGTCGTATTGGTAAAGGTACGATCGTTGCGGGTACTGAGGATCACAGCCAATTTTGGTAAGGTAGGGTGCGAGGGAGGGACTGCTTGATTCGTTACCGCAGACCGAGCAGCTGCATGTGATACCATCTGAAGAGTATAGTGGACCAGCACAAAATTTTGAAGCGTCTGGATACTTGCTATTATCATTGTAGTAATCAGAAAGGACAGTGGCCATTGTTTTGAGATCTGCTTTTCTGCGTACATCCTGGGCTTTTCCAGTCTGTGCTTTAAAGTTTAACGTGAGCGGGACTGTTGCAGCGAGTATAGATAATACTGAAAAAACCACGAGTATTTCGACCAGTGTAAACGCTTTTTGACAATAAGTATGACGACGCATATTTTACTCTAGCATAAATTCTCTTGACATCTCAAATAAAAATTTCGTAAGATGATGAAATGAGCAGAACATTGAATTGGCAAAGTGTGGTTGTTACATTTCTAACATTGATAATCTATCTGTTGACGATGTATCCGCTCACTCGCCCATTTAGTTTCCACTTACTTATTGTTGCTTCTGTAACGGGGATTGCACTTGTTCTTTTTAAGCGTGAGGCGCATACCCTTATGACACTCTCGTCTTTTTCTATTATTTTGCTGGTGGTAGGAATTACCGGTTGGTTTTTTTCTCCATTTTTCAGCTGGCTTTATATTTTATCAATTGCGTTAGCCTTTCTACTGGATGCCTGGGCTGCTTACGCCTTTGTTCTTATATTAACAGCAATTCTTTTGCCGAATGTCGGCGCGATTGATACAAGGTTCGATTTAATGAGTTTATTTTCTCTTTTGGCAATTATCCCAATAACTCATATCCTACGAAGGGAATACTTGAAGCTGCGTGAAAACGAAAAACAGATTCTGATTTTGCATGAGGAAAATAAAAAGTATCAGTCTAATTTAGAGGAAGTGTTGGCAAATAGAGTGACGAAGATGGCTGTGGATTTACGAGAACCGATTAATGATACAAAACAGCTCGCGCATTACGGCTACAGTCATGAACGGACAAAATCCGCGAAAGAAAATTACGGCAAAATTATTCTGATGGCCGATAAGGCTCTCCAACAACTAAAAGTCTTCGAACAAACTGTAACGGGGAAGAAACTAATGAAAAACCCGTAAGATATGGATTTACCCGAACAAATTTTCAGAATTTTAATAATCTGAAAATTTGAACGGGTGAACGGATTGGATACGGAGAAGTACGGATAACGGATGTCTTAGTCTATAAATCCGTGGCTCAGTAGAAATCCGTAATTAAGCCGTGATAATCCGTTTATTTAAGGTATTCTTTTACTTTTTCAACCACTTGGTCCGGAGTGAGGTCGGCTTTAATGAGGTAAGAGGCTGCTCCCTTGGAAAGAGCTTCTTTTATGACTGGATCATGTGCAAGATTAGTAAGTAGAACGACGGGTCCATTTGGGGCTGTAGGAGGTGTTTCGTGTAATTTAGTGAGCACACCCAGCCCATCCATGTGTGGCATCATTACATCAAGGAGTGTAAGATCATACCCGCCATTATTCAGTTTATCCAGACCTTCGCGGCCATCATTTGCTGTCTCTACTTCATAGCCCGCATCAGTGAGAATTTCTTTATACAAATCGCGCAAATATAAATCATCATCCACAATTAAGAGTTTTTTTGACATATAGAAAAATTAGCATATACTTATATAATTGTCAAATAATTAATGTGAATTACGAAAGCTTGCATTGAGTATACGGAATGCAATTCGTCATTCTGGCTCGACCAGAATCAGACTAATTGCTTCACATAAATTTTGATTCTGGATGCGCTCGAACTTACGTTCTCGCTTATCAGAATGACGAGAGTCTCATATAATAATTAGTTTTAATTAATAGTTTTTAAAATTTGAAAATGAAAATTCATATTGTTTCTGCAGTTGGTGAAGGGGAAACCCCGCTCTCGGCATTCGACAGCGCGTTACAAAAAACAGGTGTTTATAATTACAATCTAATACAGCTTTCTTCGGTAATTCCTCCATATAGCGAGCTGGTCATGAGTGAACAGTATAATTCGCCGGAACATGAGTATGGTTATAAACTATATGTGGTAAAGGCCGAAATGCGCAGTGATCATGTGGGTAAATGGGTAGGTGCAGGTTTAGGGTGGTTTCAGCTTGCTGATGGGCGTGGTGTGTTTGTGGAACATGAAACAACCGGTGAGACAGAAGAAGTTGTTAGATCTATTTTGACAAAAAGTATCACTCGCTCAGTAAGTGACCTCTGTACTTTCCGAGGATATGAATTTACTCAGCAAGATATTAAAATGCATATTGTATCTGGAGAGGTAAAACAACACCCGGTATGCGCTCTCGCCTTAGCAGTGTACCAGTCAGAAGGATGGAAATAATTAACCGAACTATTCATTGTGATTACTTTTAAGGGGTAAATCGCACTGCAACTCCTCCGTTATATAAAAGCAGGACTTGTTGAGAACTGAGCGCATAATTATATATACGCAGGTCATCTACCTGTCCTCTAAAATTTTCACCTGTTCCATCAGCTGCCCGACCCGAGTATAGTATCGATGTTCCTGTAGAAGATCCCCCCAGGAAAGCTGCTGTACTGCTCGTGCCGGTAGTATACGAAACGTTCTGTAACACGCCATCTACGTATACTTTATTACCTGAAGAGCTGCTTGTATATACAATGTGGTGCCATGTGTAGGGGTTAGTAATAGAGGGTGTATAACCCTCGATGAGATTAGCGACACAGCCTGGATTACTTCCGGAATTCGCCCAAACAGCTACCCGGGCTGAATTTACATTTATTTTGTCCAGGGCAAACTCAAATTCATTTTGATTGAGACCTCCGCATCCGCTGCCATAATTTAAAACTTGATTATACCCGTTAGTAGCATCTGATCGTAGTTTTACCCATGCAGACAGTGTTCCATCAGTTGTCAGATTATCGAATACGTCCGAGCCAGAATTAGATATATAATCATCCGTTCCATCGAAACTAATAGAGCCGTTATATTTGCCATCCTTTCCGTTATACCAAGCGGTTGCTGTATCAGCACTTGTGCAGGAACCAGCGGAAGTCTGATATCCTGTTGCTCCTATACTCAACGTGGCGTCATTGCCATTTTCAGAACTATCATGTATGGCTGTTCCTGTGCATCCATCTAGTTTCCAGTTAAGTAACGGTTTGCCTTTATTATAATCCCATGCGATTTGGGCAGGAGTTCTTTCATATGTAAAGAGTACAGAATCATCAATAATTAATGTACCACTTGGATAACCCGAAGCTCCACCAAACATTAACTCCACGGCACTATCGAACATAGAGTTGCATGTTCCGGATTTTGTAGTATTTACAGGCTTACCGTTGACATAAAATTTTATTGTGTCGTTGTTGAATGTGAATGCAAAATGGTACCAATTATTGAATTTTATTCCAGCTCCCACAGAGTTTACGGTACAGCCGCCGGATGGCATCCCATCAGGATCAACATACAGTGTGAGCTCTCCATTTGAAGTTACAAATTCCCATGAGAAATTAAAACTATTCCATTTTGACGCAAGCACCGAATCTGTAATCAAATTAACCCATGTTTCATATGTCAGCTGGGTACCTCCTTCTAACGTTGCATTGTCTGGTACTGAGATGTATGTGAACTGACCATCATAATAAATAGCCTGATTTTTTATTCCGCGTTGTTTTGTAAAATAATTTGATTGTGGAGGAACAGGAGTTCTCACCGCATTATTATTATTTCCTGAAGTGTCTATAAAGGTTCCTGGATAATCATCAAATTTCCATTCACCTGCTGGTGAGGGGTTTTGACCTGTGGCACATTTACCTTCGACATTTCCTGGAGGACAGAATGACCGAGATGCAGCGTTTGTTATTGATCCATCAGCATTTGTAGAAATGCTGCCTAGTACCATACTTTTTGAGTTATTAAAATCCACTTTCACTTGATCTGAAGTAATTGCATAATTATAGATTTTTAGGTCATCATAATCACTATTCAGTGCTGCGCCGGCTGTGTTATAGTTACCTAATTTTAACGATGAGGTAGTATCTACGGAAGTCAGAGCAGAGGGAATTGTTCCTGATACAGTACAGGTCACCGCTCTGCCATTATTGTACACTGTAATATTATTTCCTGTACTTGCTGTACCGTCATAACTAATAACCAGTTGCTGCCAAGCTCCTGCAGTAAGGCTTAAACCTGATGTGGTGCAGTAGTTATTGCCAGTATCTGTTCCACCGTTACTTGAAACATATACCCGTACTTCGCTGCTTGTTGAGGAATCGGTAATTACTTGGAAATGAGTCTGACCGGAAGTCCATTTACCGATAATTTCTTTTGATGTTGCCAGTACGCTTGGTTTTGTCCACAGTGAGATGCTCATTCCTGTAAGACCATTTACAAATGAAGGGTCGCCAGCTGAAATATATGATGATCCTGTAAATGTTCGAGCAGCATTATATTTGCCGTTTAATGTTACTGCTGTTGCTGATTCTGCACCATCGTAAGCATTTCCTCCCGCACCACTGTTGCATGCATCATTCGTTCCTCCACCACATGTATTGTTGGCGCGTTCATCCATTTTCCATCGGAGTAAGGGTGATCCTATGGGTGAACCTACTGCTGGATGTCCAGCGTTCATATCTTCAATAATTTGCTTTCCTGTTCGGACATAGTTATAAATTTTGAGTTCATCAATACTGCCATTAAAAAATTCAGTTGAACCTGTATCTGCTCCTATAGAAATGGAAGCTCCAGTATTGTCATTTAATACTCTTGTTGAAGTCGTAGTTGCATCAAGAATCCCATCAATATATATGGAAACATTTGCTGTACTGTTGTTATCTACAGATATTGCTATATGGTGCCAGGCAAAATTACTTAATACTGAGTTACTGCTGAGTATGTTTGCCTGCTGGTCATCTAAAAAATCGATATTATTACTATTACCTACTCTCATATATGCATTATTATTTCCTGTAGAAAGTATTCCGCGTGTTCCTCCCGAACCAGCAGCACCCGTAAAATAAATCCAGCCGGACCAGGTAAAGTTACGATTTATAATCAGCTCCGGTTTATTCCCAAGTGTAATATAATCGTCCGCTCCATCAAATTGACAGCTGTTGCCATACTTGCCTGGAACAGTACAATTCATTCCTGAGGCATTTGCTCCGTAATTCGTCGTGCCTGTATAACCATTTCCTGAATTATCGATGATAGACTTACTATTGCCGGACACTTTATCATCCATCCTCCAGTATGCCACCGGTCCGGGAGCCCAGTTATAGAGTCGTGATATCTCTGCAGGGGAGAGAATGCGATTGTAAATACGCGCTTCATCTATTTTTCCGTCAAATGTTCTATCAGCGTTAGGACGGTTACCAATATATAAATTATGCGCGCTATTACTGATGATTGTACCACCGGGTGTTTCCGTATTAGTAAGGCTCATCGGTTTTCCATTGATGTAAATTATTGGATTATTCCTGGGAGAGCGTGAATCGTATGTGACAGCTACATGTATCCATCGACCTGTATATATGGTATTTGTACCAGTGCACCAAGTGGCGCGTCCTCCTGATCCTGAGCCTGCAGACCAGTGATTAATATATGTTAACCTGTTTCCACCTCCTGAGCAAAACGCATTATCGATAAATAATCCCCATCCTGCTGCAGGCTGTGTATCTTTATCAAAAATTCTCCCCAAACTATTTTGTCCAAACGAATTTGCATATATCCAAGCAGTTGCGGTATAGGTGCTTTGGTCAGTTAATGATGCGGGTGAGTTTACATTAATATAATCATCAGTTCCGTTAAAACCTCCTCCGTTGCCGAATAAACCAGTAGAGTTATGTGATCCTCCGGTGCCCCCCCATGTTCCTGTACTTTCGTTGCCTGATGAATCAGCAACACTTCCGGAACTTTCATCGAGTTTCCAATATCCGACGAGTCCACTCGCTAGTGTGCCTTGATCGCTTATAGACGTGGAAATTCCTTTTACAGATCCGCTTGCAAGAAAATCTGATTTCACCTGTGCAGCAGAACGAAGCACTCCATAATACTTCACATCATCGATAAACCCAGACCAGTAATTGCTGCTACCAGTGGAGTCAACTCCCACATAGAACGTAGGACTGGAGCCTGATAATGAGGCGGTATCAGTAATTGATGTTTGAGAGATTTGTTGTCCGTCAATATATAAGATTATGAGACTATTTACTGCATCTTTTACAGCTTCAAGATGATGCCATTTCGAATCAGCATATGATCCCTGGGCAGACGAAGAGCAAGCTGCATGGGAGGGAGTCCAAGTACTGTCAGAGTCGATGCCGAAGCACATGTAGCCATTGGTATCCATATACACTTTGTACCCTCCGGAAGAGAACCGGCTCAAAAGCATATGTGTCCCGCTGGCAGGAGCAGTCGAGGAGTGTTTAAACCAGGATGAGACAGTGAAGGAATCAGTTCCGGGATCGAGTTTCGTATCAGAAGAATAAGAACGGGACACTTTTGCTGATGTCCCATTAAACTTTAATGCAAACTGGTTAATGATTCTGTCACTTGTCGTAAGTGGATCATAAGTAGCATTACTAATTGTGCCAGTAAGATTATTTCCAGATGAATCTTGTGTCGTGCTGCCTGACCCTTCATCAAACTTCCAGTAGAGAACTGGCTTATCTTTCGGTGTTTCCGCGCCTTCGCTATGCGCTCCGAGTCCGACGTTATACAAATCCGCTACTTCTGTGGAAGATAATATAGCGTTGTATATCCTGAGATCGCTGATAAATGTGTTTGGCTGTTGAGCAGCATTACTATCATTACCTACTCTAAAGGTAGTTCCTGTAGGTGAAAATGTCCAGGTTTGGTTTGACAAACCTGCTCCTGAAGCAGAACCATTCATATATATGAGACAACTATCACTCCCCGCGGATCCGAATTTCCATGTTACACTCAGATGGTTCCATTTCCCTATTCCGCCAGATGCGAGCGGGTTGGTACAGGTACGAGTTACACCGCCTGTGATTACTTGTACGCGTATATCTTGTGAGGTATCTGTCCCGAAATAATATATTTTAATCGCATCGCTTCCATCACCCCAATTAAAAATATATTGTCCTCCCGAATTGTTTATCGTTTTTTTAATCCAGAGCGTAACTGTTCCAGTATTCGTTGATATATTACTGGCTGTGTTGTATTGTAAATTTACTGTGGTTCTAGTGCTGGTGCTGTTATCTGCTGTTCCGCTCCACGTGTAGCCATTTCCGAGTGAGCCATCGGTATATGATGTCGCATACGCGAGTTCTTCAAGCTGCACGCCATCAATGTATACTGTTTTGCTCACCTGCACCTGTACGCCATATTCTTGAGCTGAGTTCGAGCCCGCGGCTGAATAGGTCACCCGCCACCAGCCACCTCCCATATTTGTATAGGTACCGGTATTTTGTGCTGTACCTGCGAATACAGGTTTTATGATTGATGAAGAAACTGTGCCACCGATATTTCCATTGGTTCCGTCATATACATAAAAGCTTAATGTATGTGTGTTAGTATTCCCTGCATTAATACTAATAGTACGGTTGTTACTTGTTCCTGAAATTGCTGAGGCATTTGCTACAAGTTTTTCAGACTGAGAACCAAATTTGTAATAAGACGGGGAGGTATTAAGTGTTGGTGTAAGATTGGATCCAGCTGCAGACCAGCCAGTCGCATACGCGGTGCTGTTTTCAAATGAGGGATTGGTGATCTTGTTAGTGGTGCCTTCTTCAATAAATACACCCTGGTGTGAAGCAAACGATTGAGCAGGCACCCTGCCTGTGGTTGAGGATGAAGTATCAATTCCGACTAATCCTGAAATATATTGAGGAGCTCCGTTTATTGTGCCATGATAGTTATTACCCGAGTCATCAATTATTTTTCCAGATTGACGGGGATCATTACCGTTTTCGTCGAAATGATAGAGTAGAGTGGTATTTGCATCACGCACAAAAGGAGTGGTTTGAGGGGTAAAGTTTGCGCTGTATCGGACAACATTAGAAATTCTGATCTCATCAATATCTCCGTGAAAATAACTTGATCCGTTTTTAGAACCAATTCGTAAATTATTGTTCCATGTTATTGTGTTTGCTCCAGTCCAAGTAGTCTGTTGATAAAAAATACCATTCAAATAAGTTTTCATTACTTTTGACGAAGCATCATAAGTTGCGGTCAAGTTGTACCAAGTGTTGTATTGGAAAGGATCGGTATCAAACGCATTAAAATAAATAGTATCATCAGATTGGCAGGTATCAGTAGCAGAATGTGCAAGCGAAAAGACAAATCTTCTTTGAGTAGAGCTTAGAAACTCTGTATAAAGTGGACCTTGATTGCCGCCGCAGCCAGTGGTGTTTGCATCTCCACCGAGTATATATCCAGAAGTCCAGTATGATGTTGAATTTTCAAACTGTGGTTTTACCCATGCTTCAATAGTAAATGATGTCGAAGCGTTGCCTATGTACGTGCCGGTATAGTTTCCTGTATCAGCATCATCTGCTTTGCCATTCAGCTCTAGCGCAGTTTTACCTCCTGAATATCTAATGGCGCCGGTAGCGGTAGTTGGGGTGCCAGTGCCTGCAGCCAGTGCTGTGGTCGTTCCATTGAAAGGAGCGACAAAAGTGGCTGCTTTATTGCCTACGTTATATGCCGCCAGTGAGTCAGCAGCAGTGTAGGCAGGAGCGTTGGGGTTGGCATAATAGAGATAATAATTACTTGTGGATGAGTTGTTGCTTATAGCAGCCTGCAGCGGGAAGGTGATCAAGGTTTCTGTTGAGTCACTGCAGTTCGTGCTTCCTTGCGCATAGGAAATGCTTCGTTTCAACTCGGTATTGGTCGATGAGTCAGGTTGATAGACTATGCGTATGTCATCGCAGTTTGCTCGCAATGAGCCGCTGTCATACAGCTGTTTTGTGTTGATAGTAATCTGGTACGTGGTATTTGTATTGAGTGTAGCACCGCTGTTATTCGTAAGAGTAAGCTGCTTTCTTTTTGCCCAATTCCCGTGAAGTGCTGACCAGGGCGCTGCCCATGTTTTTCCATTATTCCACCATAAAAACACAAGTGCAGCTAGAGCAAACGCACTACATATAATAGTGATTTTTCTGAGATTAGGAAAGAACTTTTTTTTGGAATAATTTTTAATTCGCCTCTTTAGTGAGTTCATCTCGAATTTGATGTTTCTACAATAATAATATATGTACTTACAGAATAAAGGCTTTATAGAACAGATTCAAGCACATTTTCAGATGAAGTATTATGAGCAAAGAAATATATTACTGTCGATATATTAAGAAAATTCCCATAATCACCAATAGTGATGCCACTATCTTTTTCACGAGTTCTTTTTGAGAAATATTTTCATGGAAAATCGTTGGAAATAATACTGTGAGGACAGAGCCGTAAATAATCGCATACACCGCTTGAGTTGTTTCTAGCACGCTTACTAAGGCAGCAGGACCGATGGAAAACGCAAAAAATGTGAGGCTTTTTGCAATTACAAATACTCCTTCATTTAAGCCGACAACTACTAACGTATCTACTCTTACTTTTTTAATACTTTTCAAAAATGCTTTTCGAATTTTTTTAATAAATAGAAACATAAGAATTCCGCCAATTCCTATACCCCAGCTTTCATAATTTAAGACTTTCCAAAATGAATTTGCACCAGTGGCATACTTCATGAGAATACCCATGACCGCCCAGGTGAAATCGTACAAAAGTATTAGGAAGAATGCCTGACTGAACTTGATTCTCCCTCCATCATTTTCATAACTAATCAATGTTGTCGCGAATAATATCAGGAAGAAACCTCCGTACTGCTGTATGCTGATTTTTTCGTGCAGTAATAAAAACGCAAGAGCCAGTGAAATAATTGGAAACATTTGGAAAAGGATATTGATCTTGCTTGTTTCTTCGCTCGAAAGTGCTTTAAAGTATACATATAACGATATTCCGGTGAGAATACCTGTCGTGAGGACAATAACTGCGTCTTTGATAGGAAGAGTAGGGAAACCATTGATGGTCCACAAAATACTTCCTGCCAGAAATCCGACAGCACCAGTATATACAGGCATTGCGTTGTAATCTTTTATCTTCTTTGAGAGTAGGTATTTATCTATGAAGGTGACCACTGCATAGACTGCAGGTGCAAGGAGGGCAAATATCAACCAGGTCATGAAAAGAATTATACATTAAATTGTTTCGTATTTTATAATTGCTCCAATGGAAAGAACCCTACAAGACAAACTGATAGAAGCTGTTCTATGGTTGAGTAAAAAAATTTTCAATTGGATGAATAGTCGCAGCGGCATCGTTGATCGAAAGGGAAACTATATTAAAGCAAATCCGTTGAGTAAACTAATATCTTATCTTACTCCAACTCATATACTCATCGGAATTCTAGCGCTTGAGTATCTCATCTGTCTGTGTACTGGATATTTGGCTATCTTTGTCAATACAAGGAAGTATTACATATCTCAAGAAGAATTTAATTATTTACAGGAGCTTGCATCATTAGCATTTTTATTTATTTCGAATATACCATACTGGTTTCTTCCGATTGTAATCGGTTTAGGCGTTTTTTGGCTCATAAAGAAAAAAGTACATTGGATGTTTTTTTTCTGTGTTGTTTTCTTTTCTGTGCTCCCTACTTTAATAGTGCGGCTCGTCGCAAATAGCACCACGCTCCATACAGTTAGTAACACCTATTTGTATGAACGGGCGCTTGATGCTTGGTATGGGGGAAATAATGAGAAGGCAATTGACCTGTTTAGAGAATTTAACAGAAAAAACAGGGATGCTCCAGTAATTCCGGACAGTCTGGGAAGAATCGCGGGAGCACAGTATAAACTGAAAAAGTATAAGGATTCTATTATTACAATAGCGGAATTACTCACTACGTATCGTGCAGATGAGATGGTAATTACCATTCGCACTACCTTACGATGGGATCTGTATAAACTCGGTGAGGCGGAAGGCACCGATAGGGCAGTGGCATTTCTCAGGAAAGTGCAGTCTGAGTACGGGCATAGAGAGTTAAGCCCTATTTGGATAGGGGTTCCACCTTATCTGGCTGAATCAGATTCCACACAGTTTACACGGCTTTCAATTGATCAGCAAGATAGTAAAAAACTTGAAAAATTAGTAACGCTATTTCCAGATGATTATTACGCAGATTTTGGGCTCTATCTCCTAAACAGATATGATGATATTATAAAAAAATCACCTCCGTCCCGGATTCTTGATTCTGCAATGTATGCCAAGGCAGAGGAGTCACGGGCGCATTCCTTTGATCATATAACGAATGCACAGAATTATCTTAACTTTGCCGAAAAATTCCTCGTACACCCATTACGTTCACAGGCATACTATTATGCAGGGTTAGAATATCAGAAAGCAGGTCAAACCGAATTATTTTTTAAATATATTTCATATGCCCGTCAGGACAAGAACAGCTTTCTGACCAACTGGATATATGGAGATATTATGAAGGTTCTTGTTACTAAGAACTCTACAGAACTTCTGATGCTTCATGACGCAGTCAGTTCTCTTGATCCATCGATTGTAGAGTTTTTTAATTATTACATCTATAAACAACAACTCGTTGAGGGAAAATATAATGAAGCATTAGCTACACTCCAAGATATATGTGGGCGTACGATTGACCCCGCCTTAGAGGTACTATACTGTCCCGCGAACATTGGGAAGGTAAACGAGTTAATAAAAATCAATGGAAATTCGAGTGGATATAAATATTATTTATTGGGCAAATTTTATTTGGAAAATGAGTATTTTTTTATTCTTGAACCTTCTTTATATACTCCGAATGGTTATTATTTTGCTGACGACCAATTTTTTATCCAGCGTAATGGCTTTTTAAAAGCAACTGAAAATTTTCAGCGATTTATTGAGCGTAATACCGAGACATATTTTAACTCTGCGGTCTACTGCCTATTAGGAAAGTCATATGAGAGTCTATCCTATACCCGCTCTTTTTTACCGGATTCCTTACGATCTGCATCAGAAATAAGCAAAAAACGTGAAAAAGCTGTAGAGAGCTATTCAAAATGCGAGGAACTAACAGTGAATGAACAGGAAAAAGAAAGAGCTAATTTGCGCAAAGCATACCTCTATATGAATGAGCCGTATGATTTTGAAAAGGCACGCTACTATCTGGCTTTGTTTGTAAAAACGTATCCTAAAAGCAATTGGGCGAACAATGCGCAGATCTGGATACCGAGACTTTACAAACTGGAGGCATCATCGAGTTTCGGTCTCCCGAAAGACTTGAAATTTCTCAAACTGCAGGGAGCTGTTATGGGCTATGAAGAAGTATTAAAGAAATATTCGTTTGGTCATGTTGGCCGTGAAGCACAAGAAGAACTTGAGCAGGTCAGACATGAGCTGTCTGCACTACAATCAGAGGATAGAAAATAGTTCCCTATACATATTGAAAGTCAAAAGTTTGACATTCATATGTATATGTATTACAATGTAATACATGACGCGGATTACTGAGGATCAGCTGATTTGGGATTCATTTAATATAAATCACTTTAAAAAACACAATCTATCAGTTCAAAACATACTATCAGCACTCAGTAATATCGTTGTTCATAGAAAGGGATATAACAATAGATTTATTATCCTTGCGAGGATGGATACACGTATACTCGCAATAATTATCGCAGCAGTTGGGAAAAGGTATTATATAGTTACAGCACGTGATGCTGATAAAAAAGAAAGGAAACTCGTGTATGAAAAAGAAAAAAATAATTCCTAAATTCAAGAATTTTAAAGAAGAAGCAGAATTCTGGGATTCTCATTCAGTGGCTGATTATTTGGATGGTACAGAAAACGCTCCGATTGTATTTGAAGTGCGTGACAAACCACGAGATGAAACACTCATTCTCCGTTTACAAAAAGATGTGAAAACAAAACTTGAAGAAAAAGCCCGTGAAAAAGGGTTGAATATTTCCACCCTCGCCCGTATGTGGCTTATAGAAAAACTGAATCAAAGTCGTAGTGTGAAATAGAGAATTAAGATTTTGGATTTATGATTTAAGAATAGATGTGCAGGGACAAGCAAAGTGTTCCGTACATATACAAAAAGTTAAAAGTATTAAGTTGCTTGCTTAAAACTTTTGAGTTTTAACCTGTGATTGTGAAAACAATTCAACAATGAAGGAATGAAACCATGAAACAATGTACTACTCGTAATTCGTCACTCATAACTCCTAACTCCTCACTCTTGGTATTTATTTTTCCGCAATTGTGTATTTTTTGAGAAAGTGTGTGGGGTTCCAGAAGGTTTTGGCACGGCGTAAACCCTCGATGCCTAAATCTTGTTCGTAATTAATATGCAGAAGTCCATGGGAAAAAACATGTTTGGCTGCCCAATGGTTTAAAAATTCGTAGGTCCCTTTATGATCAGGATCTGCTTTCATAAAATGAAAAATGGCATAGTTGTCATGAATTTCTTCGATGATCAAGAAACCGATCAAATCACCGTTTCGAAAAATTCCAAATGCAATAAGGTGTGAAGCTATTGCCGGATGAAAAAGTCGCTGAATAGCCTTATATTCGTGCTCAGTATCTTGTTTTCGTTTTCCTTTTTTAGTCTCCCAGCGATTAAAAATATCTAATATTTGATCTTGTATGACAGGGTCATCCAGATCAAGTTGCACTATAGTGACATCAGGATGATCGCGTAAAAATCGGTTCACGAGGTTGCGTTTATCCGTGAATTTTCTACTTTTGAGTTCCCCAACTTCCAGACTGGAAAGTATGTAGTCATTATTATCTGGGTCTTCGGTTACGATAAAGGTATTAATAAGCTCAGGCGCATACGCTAAGTTAATCTCCGGAATGAGTTTGAGTACAGGTTCAATATTCTCTTCCTTGCTTTTCTGTAAAAGCTCTTGTACGGTCTGCTCTACATTTTGATGACCTAAGAATGTATAAAACTGGTCATTCGTAATATAATCACGAAACTTCATGACCATATTGCCATTGAGTTGGGATATTTTTACATCCTCTTCGGTGTTATAGGCCCATAAACTTGTGAAGTTAAAGTCAGAGTATGGTGGGTAAAATTTAGTGTATTCTTCGAATTCATTTTTATGCACCACGTCAAGCAGAGCAAAATCCGGAAATTTTGGTACTGAATTGAGATGGAGTGCCCTAAGTGGTGTTGAGTATGCCATCGTTACAAAAATTAATTATACTTGACTTTATTTTGAAAATAATATAATTTCATACTATGAGTGAGATGACACATGGACAGTGGCAAACTCGAGTAGCTTATGTAATTTTCGTTATTTTCAGTACTTGGTGGCTAGTCAATCTTCTTTTTGTGAGTAAAACGAATGTTTCGTATCAGTATTTTGGTGAAACATATGCACTGATGGCACTATGGGGTGCTGGTTGGGGAATGTATCTTTCACGTCATTGGGGTGGCTTAAAAAGTGTCGTCGGCAAATCATTATGTATGTTCTCCTTTGGTTTATTTGCTCAGTTTTTTGGACAGGTAGCCTATTCCTACTCTGTATATGTTTTAAAAATAGATAATCCGTATCCTTCAATTGGCGATTTTGGCTATTTTGGTAGCATCTTTTGTTATATTCTGGGTGTGTGGTTTTTGGCAAAAGCTTCTGGGGTTAATATTGGGCTCCGTACATATAGTAATAAAATCATGGCTGTAATTATTCCTCTGACTGTTGTAGCAGTAGGTTACTTTTTATTTCTCAGAAATTATACTTTTGATTGGACAAATCCTATAGCGGTTTATTTAGATTTTGGATATCCAGTTGGTGAAGCTGTCTATATATCCTTTGCCGGACTTGCGTACTTACTATCACGGCGGGTACTGGGTGGCATTTTGAAGGATAAAATATTGTTTATTTTGTTCGCGCTTAGTGTACAGTTCATTGCTGACTATACATTTTTATATGAGACTAAAGCGAATACCTGGTATGTAGGGGGAATTAATGATTACCTCTACTTTTTTGCTTATTTTCTCATGACGCTCGCGCTGTTGCAAATGAGCACCGTGGTGCGTAAATTAAAAACAACATAAAACCTATGTCACCTCCGCAAGCATACTCAGAGG
>CAZXWS010000069.1:0-13191 GCA_964644605.1 uncultured Gammaproteobacteria bacterium | reverse complement strand
ACTGATTTCCAAACTGTCTCTCAAGAAGAGTTGGATGAAGTCGTAGAGGAGCTTAATAACAGACCAAGAAAAGTGTTACAATATCAAACACCCAACGAAGTCTTTACAAGTTACTGTTCGGATTCCACTTAGAATTCAGGAGGATAGCACACTGTATAATAGTTGCAAACCTCGGGAGTTTGAAAGAGCGCTGGGACAATGTATAATAACTACATGCAATTATCGATTGGAATTGTCGGACTACCAAATGTTGGGAAGTCAACACTCTTTAACGCCCTTCTCAAAAAACAGGTCGCGTACGCGGCTAATTATCCTTTTGCCACAATAGAACCAAATGTGGGTGTAGTAGAAGTGCCTGACCCTCGACTGCCAGTGCTCGCGCAAATTGTGCATACCGAAAAAATTGTGCCAGCAATAGTTGAGTTTTACGATATTGCCGGTCTTGTTCGTGGGGCTTCAAAAGGTGAAGGGTTAGGCAATCAATTTCTTTCACACATCCGTGAAGTGGCAGCAATCGTGCATGTCGTCCGTTTGTTTGAAGACGGTAATGTAATTCATGTGGCAAATAAAGTGGATCCACTCGATGATATAAAAACTGTCGAGACAGAACTTATATTTGCCGACTTAGCAACGTTGGAAAAACAAAAAGAGCCTCGCATGAATGCATCAAAAGAAGAAAAAATTAGATGGGAAGCTGTGCAAATTCTAAAAAAGAAATTAAATGAAGGTATATCTGCGCGACATATCGAGTTTGATGATGAGCAATTACACGAAGTTCGACAACTCAATCTTCTCACTATAAAACCAGTGCTTTATGTATTTAATGTTTCAGAAGCACAGTTGGAGAATAAAGAGGAGACTGAAAAACAGATTGCTTCCTGGTTTCATGATTTCATTGCTACTAGTGTCAACAATGAAACAATGAAACAATCCAGCAATTATCTGTATCTGAACGCAAAACTCGAAAATGAAATTGTTGTTTTAAGCACGGAAGAGCAAAAAGAATATTTACACCAGTACGGACTTAAAGAAACCGGCTTAAACCGTTTAGCTCAGAAAGCCTACGAAATGCTGGGTCTCATTTCTTTTCTTACAGCCGGTGAAAAAGAAGTGCGCGCGTGGACAATCACAAAAGGAACAACCGCTCCGCAAGCCGCCGGAACTATCCACACAGACTTTGAAAAACACTTTATTAAAGCCGATGTGATCCTCTACCCTGAATTTGTCGCAGCGAATGGGTGGGTGAAAGCACGAGAACAAGGAAAGGTTATGATCATGGGAAAAGATTATGTGATGAAAGATGGGGATGTGGTGGAATTTAAAGTGGGAGTATAAATTAGCCACTGGCGGCAATCTCTTTACCTCTTTGTACTCGAGCATCCAATCTTCCAAAACTTGTATCAATATTATTAGCTAAATTTTCAAAATCCATTTTTATTCCTGTCTTTAGGTTAGTCCAAAAATAATCCGCGAAAGATTGTAGTCCTTGATTTCGTTTTACTCGATTCATAATATTTTTAATTTTTGCTTGACTTGAGCCTTGATCATGTTGTCTGGCGAGTCCTGCTACAGTTTCTCGTAATGCTGCTAACCCACCATGGAGTCTATTAAACTCCAAAATTGCTGCATCTCTTCTTGGAACTCCGTTTTCAGTTTTATCTTTCAGTGCTGCATCCAGCTCAGTTTCAGCTTTTTCAATTAAAGGAGGATATCGGTCATACTGCTTAACTACTTGTTTTAACATTTGACGAATTTGCTCCTGCTGCAACAACACAAGTCTGAGTTCGGCTAACATACGATACGTCTCTTTAGTTTGAGCTGACATCCTATTTTCATCAAACATATAAGGTTCAAAGCGGTTCATAATACGCAGAGCTATATCCATACCTTTTGCTGTAATCTGGTCAACTAATAGTTTAGAAGAAACAGCCATACGCTCGTTTAATTGTTCGACAACCGCTTCCGTAAGTGGCATGTCGATATCTGCGAGAGCATCTATCACTTTTTGATTTTCTATTTGCTCATGTAATCCTGTCCATTCTGTTTGTTCTTCAGCTGTGAGCGTTTCACCAGCAGCTAGTTTCTTATTTAGAATATCGTATCTGTCTGGTGGAGCACCAGTTGCTTCTTGTTGATTTAATTCATTCAACCGAGCCATTTCATCTGGCGTTAATTTATTCTGACTTGCAGCCTCTCTCAATCGTGTTCTTTCTGCCTCATCCTCTGGAGCTAATTTAGGAGATTCTGCCGGTGGATTAACTTTCTCATGTGATTGTGCTTTTGCTGCTTGCTGTACGCCAGCTTCGCCATTTCCATTTTGTGAAGATAGGACATCTACACTCGTTTGACTCTGCACTCTCTGCGCTCCCCGAACTAATTCGTCAGGAGATATCTCTTCAGCTACTGCCGCACCACTCCCTACTCCAGTCATTGATTGCTGATCAAGAAAATGATTTAAACGATCTGCGTATTCATCTTCACTGAGGGTAGCAATTTGAGTTATACCACCTTGTAATGCATTTTTGCTTGGTGCACTAGCGACAATAGGTTCTATAACTCCAACTACATGTGCTGCAGCATCAAGCTGTGGGGTTTTAATCTCCGGAGCACTCACAACTGGGGCTGTAACATGTTCTACTGTATTAAGGCCGGTATCTACTGCACTCATATTAAGTATTTTGGGCAACTTTCAATGCGTCGTCAATATTATTATTTTTTATATGCTGTTTCATTTTTTCTATTACCTGAGCTGTTTTCTGTTCTTCATCATAAGCACTCATATATTTATGAAGAAAAGTAAAAAATGGAAATTCCTGAGTGTACGATGATATTTTATTTTTCACATCATCTACCGAGTTAAAAGGAAGTAACTTTAAAAATCCTTGAGCTGACTTTTTTGCGTCTGGCACACTTAATGTTTTATCTCTGACCGTATTCATGACATATTTGAGATATTGGTACTCTAAATCAACAGTTAACTTTTCTAATTCGTCCATATTAATTTATCGTAGAAGATACAGAGAGAAATGTCAATGAGGAGATAATGAGTTAGGAATTAGGAGTCAGGAATGACGAGTGACGAATTACGAATAATAAATTGATTCATTGTTACATTGTTTCATTGCTGCATTGTACTCCCCTTCTTTATAAGGAGGGGTGGACCCCGAGAATTCGGGGGACGGAGTGGTAATTTATTAAATGTACGGAACGGTTTACTTGTCCCGCCATGGCGGGACGACGGGGGAAAACCGTTCACTGCTCACATAATAATTAATTTTTATTGTTGGGAATACCCCGCTGTTTATAACTGCGGGGATACCTTAGTCAAAAACAACAACAAACTTTTTAATAGTCATCTAAATACCCCGTCAGCTTGCTGCGGGGAAGTTTATTTTTTTTACTATACCGCCAATACGCACGGGGAAAACGGAGCGCGGAAAAAAAGGAGAAAATAACACCTTGATATCCATCAAGAATTCCTTTGTGACGAAGTTGAGTCATAAAAAACCAACTCAATGGTTTTACAACCATATAATCTAATCCATTTTTTAAATTTTTTGACACGTTACTCTCGTTTAATTCGCGTGCAATAAGATTTATATACCGATTATTGCGAGCAATGTAACGGCTAAATGTTGGCGAGTCATAATGCAGTAAATCATTTTGTAGCCACCCTACTTTTCCATCTACCACTGGCTGTTCATGAACATCTTTCGCTGGTAAATAAGCCTTTCCCCGTTTAAATAATCGAATAACTCCATCCGGGTATACGCCCCCATACCGTAAAAACTTTCCCAAAAAATAATTCAGCCGCGGAAAGAAAAACGCCACATACTCCCCGTCTTTTGTTCCGACATATCCGTCACGATCTTCAATCAGTTTTTGATGACGCAAAAATAAATCACGATGCTTGAGTGATTGTTGATAGTGCTCCATTGCTGCATTGTTATAGTGAATCACGGTCATTATTTCTTTTGCTAGAGGATGAGACACCACCTCATCAGCATCCAACTGCAACACCCAATCACCAGTTGTCTGGTCTATGGCCTTTTGTTTATTGATATGAAAAATTGACGGATTATCAGTCACTGTAACTTTTGCACCGTATTTTTTTGCAATTTCCACAGTTTTGTCCGTGGAAGAACCATCTACCACAATAATTTCATCAGCGATATCTTTTACCGACTCAAGACAGCGTGCGATATTTTGTTCTTCGTTATATGTAGCGAGACAAACAGATAATTTCATGAATTACTGATTAAACTAATCACCTAAATGAAATCCAAATGACAAAATTCAAAAATCAAATCAAATCCCCGCCTGCCATAGCCTAACTGTACTGTTTCCTAACTCGTACAGTTGAGATCAACCATACAGTTTCGTCTACCTGTATCGCTAGGCACTGGCGGGCAGGCAAAATCTAAAGTACAAATAATTCATTTTTGGATTTTGAGCTTTGAAATTTGTTTGACATTTGGGCTTTGATATTTGAAGTTAAAAAAGTTGATGTTTATTTAGAATTAGATAATTACTACTTAGAAATTATTATATAATACAATCATGATAAAAATGGTACCGCAATTCCTGGCGCTGCTCACACTCCTTAGCAATATATTTATTGTGTTACTTCTCTTAACCTTTCTGCTCCAAAAATTTAAAATTCTCAATTTAAAAAAATCACCCCTAGCTACTATCTACTCTCTACTATCTTCTAACTCTTTTTTATTCTCCTTCATCGTTTCCCTCACCGCTATGCTCGGCAGTCTGTTTTTTTCAGAGGTCATGAAGTTTATGCCGTGCGTACTGTGTTGGTATCAGCGCATACTCATGTATCCTCAAACCCTACTTTTATATATGTCAATACTCCGCAAAGAGCCCGTTCTTAAGCCCTATCTGCTCGCACTAAACGTGATAGGTGCGTCAATTGCAACATATCATTATGCTCTGCAAAAATTTCCTCAAACATTAATCGCTCCGTGTACTGTAGTTGGCGCGAGTGAATTGTGCATAAAGGGCTATTCATTTTATTTTGGGTATATTTCCATTCCATTTATGGCTCTTACTGCTTTTATTTTAAATATAATTTTCCTTTCTTTGACATATGCTAAAAATAGTCAGCGTGCCAAATAAAGTGCTCACAACTCCCGTCAGACCTGTTACTAAATTCGACTCGGCCTTAAAAAAACTTATTTTGCAGATGGAAGAGACACTCATTGCTCAAGTGGATCCAGAAGGAGTGGGTTTGGCTGCACCCCAGGTTGGTGTCGACCTATCACTGTTTATCATGCGGAAATCACCAAATTCTGATACGGAAGTATTTATTAATCCAAAAATTCTTGAAGTAGATCAAGAGCCAGCACCAAAGAAAAAAGATAAAAATGTCCAGCTCGAAGGCTGCCTTTCTATCCCCCGCATTTGGAGCCCGATTGACCGTCCTCAAAAAATTCATATAGAGTATCAAACTATTGATGGCGAAAAAAAAGATATCTGGCTAAAAGGCTTAAAAGCAGTTATTGTGCAGCATGAAATTGATCATCTCAATGGAATTTTGTTTACACAGCGTGCTGTTGAACAAAGTATGCCGCTTTATGAAGAAAAGGATGATGACCTGAAAAAGATTGAGTTCGCATGAGTAAGTTTATTATGGATAATTAAGAAGATAGGTCTGCGTGGAAGGTCAGTATGCTCCATCCCACCCCGGAGGTGTATATACCTCTTGCAAAGTTCGTAGAGAATACTATACTGAAAAATATGAGAAAAAAAACAACCCAAAAAAAACCAACTGTTCAAAAACGTGCAGCACATCACTTTCATGCAGTAAGCGCATTTTACTCACTTTTCAGCTTTATTGCTCTCCCCTACGCTATACTCACGACGATAGAAGGAATGTTTCGTACACTCGATTTAACAAAAGTTATGGGATTTATTGCGCAATTTGATAATCCACTTAAATTATTTTTATTCGTATTCGGATTCGTGCTTAACGCAGCCTTTGTATACGTAACTTCGATGATCGTCCTGCTTCTGGTTATGCTCGTACTCAGTCCTGTTTTGAAAAATTTGAATATATCGATGAAATAGTAGGGAACGGTCCCCACATCCCCCGCCGCGGCGGGGTAGACGGGGCACAGCGTGACCCGTTCCATATTCATGCAAGCGTTACAGGTAATACGTTTGCGCAGCTCGTATCGATAGTCGTCTGACGTTTAACGATAGACTACTTGCCCGCCAATGCCTTGCGATAAAGGTAGCCTCTACAGACAGGCTATGGCAGGCGGGGATTTATGAATAAATTTACTAATTTTCAGTTTTCAATCAATTTATAAAATCACAATTTTCAAACTTTGTAATTGGTGCTTGAAAATTGATTCGTAAAAAGTAAAAAATATTATATTGCGTGATCGTAATTTTTGAGTTTTAAATTGTGATTTTGCCTTTTGCTTGCCCTTCCGAATCCCGCTATGCGGGAGAAGGAGGGCATTTTAACTTTTAATTTTGATTTTGATATTGATTTGATATTTGAATTTTGAAATTTGGATTTGAAGAATAAGAGAATGGTGGTAAATAGACCATTACGAATATAAATTTCGAGTTACGTTTCGATTATGCCGTGGCTACTGGAGCGGTTTCTTTCTGAGGAAGAGTGTAATGAGCAAGAGTAACAAAAGGTTTTTTACCATCAACCATATCCTTTTTGACCCGCTTTAAACATTTTGTGCAGAGTTTCACTCGTTTTTCTACTCCATTCAGCATAATTTGTACTGCTTGAAGGTTTGGTTCAAAAATTCTCTGTGTTTTTGGGGCACGCTTTTTCCAGCGTCCTCCGGCGACACCTCTATGATGTGTGTGAGAACGGCCAAACAATACGCCCTTTCCGCAATGGTAACAAACATTTGAATTAATCATACTATTATCAGCAATTTAATGCTTTTTTATGATAACATATAAGATAGCATAAATCAACGTAAATTTCTAATTCACCTAATTGATCTAATTTCTAAATAAGCACCAATACCTAATGACCAATTGGATTAGAAATTGGGATTTGTTTAGATTAATTAGAAATTAGGTTAATTAGAAATTCACCATGCTCAATTTACTCTCAAACCCAATACTACTTTTCGCTAATCTGGCAGCTTTACTGGTAGCAATCGGCGTCCATGAGTTTTCTCATGCCTATGTGGCTGACCGACTCGGCGATCCCACTCCCCGGCTGCAAGGGAGAGTAACATTGAATCCCTTTGCTCACCTTGACCCTTTAGGACTAATTTTTATCCTATTTGTCGGGTTCGGCTGGGGAAAACCTGTGCAGTTTGATCCGTATAATCTCAAAGATCCACGAAAAGAAGCTGCAATAATCAGTATAGCTGGACCAATCTCAAATTTTTTGCTTGCAGTTGTACTTTCCCTTGTCTTGCGATTATGTATGCTGAATGGCGGTCTGCTTTATTCTATCGGTGCAATAATTATTGCACCTATGATTTATTTAAACATTGCCTTAGGTGTTTTTAATCTATTGCCTATTGACCCGTTGGATGGATTTAAAATTGTGGGAGGATTACTCCCAAAAGAACAAGCAGCAGAGTGGTTTTCCCTTCGCCGCTATGGTTTTATATTCTTAATCGTGCTGATTTTACCCCTGTTCGGTAATACATCGATGCTCGACATGATCATCCGCCCCATTATTTCTCTGCTTAGCCACGTACTGCTTATTGGAATAAGATAGTTAAAGATGCTAAAATCCTCAATCATAAATCTAATATCAATTAAGGTCTTGGAGTTGGGGTGGCAGTTACAGATCCCGTAGGCTTCATAATACATTTCACATAATCGCTTGCTTCACAGCCTTTTCCTATCTTGTCTTTTATTTTCTGACAATCTGTTTCTGTACAACTGTTTGTTACAGCATTTGGCGCAGTTGTTGGTGCACTTGCCGGTACTTCAACAGAAGATATTGGTGTAGGCGTTGGCGACGATACGACCGATTGTGTTTGAGGTACCGCAGATGAAGTGGGCGTTACTTTGGTATTTTCGGAGGCATCAGATCCTGTTGTTTTATCGTTCCCTTTTGTAGTAAAAGTCCACGGTACGCCTGCATTATCATATTTTTTATCACCTATTCTCACTTGAAAATAATAGGTTGTGTTTGGAGAAAGTAATGTCAGATCAACAGCGTGAGTGTCAGTACTTTTAGTTTCAGGCGCATAAAAATTTAAAGCAGTCGGCGAGGTTCCATACTCAATTACTCCCTGATTTTCTTTTCCTGTGGTCCAGTTCACCTTTACTGTCGTATTTGTGATATTCCCCACTACAACATCACGGGGAGCGATATCCTCTGCTCGAGTAAATGTACTGCGGATAAATCCGAAACCAAAAATAATTAATAAGATACTGATAATTATTCCTACCCCAATTGATATATAACGAATCTTTTTAGACTCTGTGGTCATAATAGTAATAATTTTGCACCAATTCCTAATAACAGCAGCATCGCACCAGTAACACTATATTTATTAATACTATCCATATATCCTGTTTTTGGCAATGTCGAGATAGTGGGTGTAGTCCCCCCTGTATTTGAACCTCCTGTACCAATAGTCACGCTAGCGAGACCGTTTGTGGCGCACTGAATCACATTTGTTGCCTGGGCATCATTTTTTAATATTTTTGATGTTTCCACACCATCTGAACACAAAAATGTAATATTTGCATTGGCATTTTTTACAGCCTTAAAAGTAATTGTAGCCAATGTACCGCTTCCTGTTTTAAATGTAGCAGGATCACTCACTAAACCTGCAATATAAACCTTTCCAGAAAATGTGTTGTTATATACAATCGGAAAAAATGTACCATTTGTAATATTCTGCGGCTCGAAATATTGAGGATCGTATACCACATAGCTATCGACACCCAGTGTCTGATCTGATCCCGCATCTACAACTACCTGCAAATCAAATGTCTTACCTGGCTCGACTGTCACTGTAGATTGGTCAAATTTTAAAGTCGCGGCGCGCGTCTTTCCCGTACAGACTAAGAACAGCACTACCATTACTAAGGCCGACGCTAAATATTTTTTAATATATTTCATTCTACATTTATAGTAACTGATTTTGATGCGTCTTGCAGCATCTTTTGCGACTGAGCATCAACCACCTGTGTTTTTGCTTTACCGTTATTGGAAATAATCGTAATCTTTGTTGTCCCCTTTCTGAGAGGGGTAAATTTTAAATCTCCTACTTTTATAGTATCAAATACAGCAGTTCCTGTGGTACTAATTTTTTTAACAGCGGTTATTGTCACCATTCCATCTTTTTCAAGTGGAAATACATCATATGTCATTTGCATTGGAGCAAACCCGGTAAAACGCAGAATTGTTGGATCGTATTGAATGATCAGATCAAATCCAGTCACATCCCGTTTGTACGACTGTAATAAGATCGGTACCATCGATTGTTGTGAAATACGAACGGTACTCACCTCACCAAAACTGAATGGTGCATACTGCGCAGTTGTATCCATTTGTGTAGGTGCTGAACGAAGAGTTTTCGAGTCGGCTAATTTGCCTTGGAAAGTATTTTTAAGCATCAGAATCACGCCTAGTGTTGTTAACGCAAGTATAAATACGCCAACTAATAATAAGACGTTGGGATTTTTATTTTTTTGTTCCATATTAATCTTCATCAAAACGAATTGCTAATGCTGCGATGACCAATGAGTAATCTTGTGCATCAACTTTGCTATCAAGATTCAGATCTGCTTTTTGAGTACAACTATCACTTGGTGTCGAGATACAATTAACAATTTGAGAAATATCATACGCATTTACTACACCATCTTGTTCAGGCAAATCGCCAACCAACTGTAATATACCCGTAAAATCTAATGTTTGGTTTGCTGTAGCTAAACTTATTCCTTCATTGTTTTTACAATGATATGTCCCTGCAATTGATTCCGTCGGTGTAATATCACAAACTTTTTTCTGAATATGTTTGGGCCCTTTTATATAGATCATGTAACGGTCAGCTTGAAACCCGTTTAGGGGGACTTTCGCTGACCATACTCCGTTATCATCTACAGTAAAGTTAACAGTAGATTCATAACGACGACCGCTACTGTCTGCAACCATCTTAATCTTTACAGGCCAAGATGTTACAGACACGGGTTTTTTTTGAATTCCCTGAAATTTTAGCTTGAGTGTAATACCAGGACCTGATGGTGTAGCCGACGGTACAGGAGTTGCAGTGGGATTTGTAGCAGGCAGCGCATCATAAACAATTTCAGCCGTTAGTACGTAATCACTCAAAAAGTTTTGACATGCGGTATCGCTGCACGACCGGACCTGATATTGATATATCTTAGTTTTATCAATAGCTGAATCTTGGATTGCTTGTCCCGCTGCAAAAATTCCCAAGTCTTCCCAGGCTGAGTAACTGCCTTGTGCGGAGTCTTTAGTATGTTTTTGTACTTTAAATGCTTTTACAGTAGATGCAGTTACGGATACATTTATACTCACTGTGTTTGTTGTGGCCGTGCTTTTCGTAACAACGATTGTTGGTTGTGGATTGGGAGTAACCGCGGCAGTTGGTGATGGCGTAGTCGTAGGTGTTGTTGTTCCAGTTCCTGTTGGAGACACTGACGTCGTAGGCGCTATCGTGGCACCATTTGAACAGGTTGCTGGCTTTTCTGTACCATTTGCACACTTTATTGGTGTTTGATCCATCTCTGTCGCTTGCATCGCGGCTGTTACTTGAGCGCAGGCATCCGGAGAAAATAAATCATCACAGGCTTTTTTCACCGCATTGAATGTGGTGCTCATATTAGAGCTACTTGTTAAATATGTAGTGAGAGTGCGGTACATTATGGGAACAGTTTTATCTCTTCCCACTCCTGTAATTGTACATCCATTGAAAGTTCCGCCTGCTGTCATTAAATAAAAGGCGTAGTTTAAAACACCACTATTAATATGCACTCCCCCATTATCGCTTGATCCACAGTAATAATACTGTGAAAATAATTTATCAGGTTGAGGCCGTTTATAGGCCGGATTCGAAGGTCGTGGATTTGTGGGGTCATCAAGACGACGTATCTCTCCCAGCACCGATCCAACTCCTATACTCCAACTATTTGTCACCGCATATGCAAAAATGTCGGAAAATGATTCATTTAATGCTCCTGATTGTTGAGAGTAAACTAACCCGGCAGTTGTTTGCGTTACTCCGTGAGTCATTTCATGTGATAACACATCTTGCGTAGCCATACCAGTACACACATTTACTCGACCATTCCAAAAAGCATTAGGACAGGAAATTCCTTGAGAAAAATGAATGTTTGCATTTACCGCACTACCATTACCATCATAACTATTTCGTGTATGGCTGTTTTGATAATATTCCAGAGTTTTTTTCAAAAAATCATATGCATTACTCACCTCAGTATCCGAAGATTGCTGTGAATCACTGGATTTAGCCAAGCTGCATCCTCCATTCGAGCAATCATACACATTCACATTTGCAATGTCTTGTAATAACTCTTCAGTAAATAATATCTTTCCGCTATGTAAGTCGATATAATACCGTTTTAAAAATAGATCGACATCACGTTTACCGCTGACGGTAACAGCAAGCGAGGGATAATTTGTCACATCATCTGAAAAATGAAGAATTTTATAATTGAACACATATTGCTTACTATCAGTAATCATTAATTCAATAGGATGCTGCTCGCTATCTATACGTGCTTGTTCCAAGGCCTTATTCTTGGCTTGTTCCTCTGTTATACTTGTCGATTCTACAGTTTGGTCACTTACTAAACTTGCAGTAGCTGCCACAATTCTGTTATCTACTGCATGCACTGCAAGGACGCCACCCAGAACAGGTTTACCATTTATAGTCTGATTGTAGTAATGATGAACTTCATTTTCCTTAGTTGGAGCTACCTTTTGTAAATATGAATCATCTTTATCTTCAGAGCGCCTAATAAGTGAAGCAGAAAAATTGGCTGGTAATAATCGATCAAAATTACTGTCACCGCTTGTAAAACTGACACCCTTTACATTAGAATTACTTCCTTTTTCCAATAAATTTTTGGGAACTCGTGGTGACTTTTTAATAAACTCCAAAATAGCGGTGTCATTTTTTGTACTTGTATTAAACAACGATGTATCATTATTCTGTGATGGGGCAACTCCTTGTTCGTTATTGGGAGCAGTATATAAATCAAAAAAAACAGTGCCGGCATCTTTTTTCACAGTGGAAGTGTCTGTCAAATCCTGGGTATTGATCATATCGCCTGCTGCAGCCGAAGACTGTTGTGTCGATTTCTGCATAAAAACATACACGATTACTGAAACTGTGAAGACTACTCCGATGATGACTGCGATTATAAGTTTTTTCATGGACTATAAATAAAAACAATTTGATTAGATTGTGTTGAGACTAATGTAAATGTCGTTCCTAAAACTTCTGATGTATTTTGTACTAAGCCAGCAAACCCTCCCTCTTTAAAAGATCCCGAAGAAGTTTGAGCGTTTCTTTTGACCGTAAAATTTACAACATTCATACAATCACGACAATTAGAGGCAGGCAATTCTATCGACGTCACTGTAAATATCGCACCATTTTCCAGGGTCAGTGGTTTATTTAATACTGCGGTAACCTGTTTCCCTACTTTTACAGAAACACTGCGTGTTTCATCCAGTATGTTTTCTGAAGAGCTGGTGATTAATGTACTTTGTTTGTTAGAATGCTGTGTAAATAAGAGTTCCAATCCACACTCACCTATTTTTTTCGGCAGAAATCTGATGGTGGCCAAGGGTGCATTTTGAAAACTCGTTGGCTGCGTGTATTGAGGTGATTTAATGCCAGTTATCGCCAGTTTACCGCCAAGAGATTTTGTATACACAGTAAATAGTGACTGTTGAGATTGTGTGGTCACATATTCCAAAATTGAAGGATCGTAGCTTATAACAGCATCATATCCTGTTATATACATTCCCTTTGAGTCACCGTACAGTTCTACCTCAAATTCTTTGCTTTGATCAACTACAGAAGATTTTAATTGTAATGAAAGTGTCCCCCGAACCAATTTTGCGGTAGGTATGGCTGTCGGAACAATTGTGGAGACCGGGTAATATTTTTTTGAGAGCAGCTTAACGCCCACAACAGCAACAACCAAAACAGCCAACACAAACGC
>CAZXWS010000068.1:0-4280 GCA_964644605.1 uncultured Gammaproteobacteria bacterium | reverse complement strand
TTTACTGATACAGTTTTATTTGGTACAACGAGTTCTGAACTAGGACCAAACTCCAACGTTCGAGCGTTATTATCTTGCAAAATATGGGAAATAAGAAAAGCCGTTTCAGGAGTAATTACTTGTTTGCCTGTAATGGCAAGTGCGTTTGGATATTTTAATTGTTTTTTGATATCGGCGATATAATTAGGGTCGTTAAGGTTAAAAAGCATTTTACCGTTTTTGTCTTTGATTTTTATAAAGGGTTGCAGTTTTTTTGGTTTTCCCATATTAGGAAATGCAGAATACGCTTGAGCCATTTCTACCATAGGCACTTCACCACCGCCGAGAGTGAGTGATAATCCATAGCGTGTTGGATCTTTGAACGATGTGATTGTAAAGGCTGAGGCAGAAGCAATAAATTCTGATACGCCATTCATGGCCAACATTTTTACTGCTGGAATGTTAAATGAATTACCTAGTGATGATCTTAAATTAACTGCACCATGAAATTTACCGTCATAATTTACTGGACAGTATGCCTTTGGTTGGCCTGGTGCGTTAAAGCAAGTAGCGACATCGAGGAAGATTGTTGCTGGATTGACTAGACGTCGGTCTATACCAACAGCATAATTAAGGGGTTTTATTGAACTTCCTGGTTGCCGGAGCGCAGTAGTGACATTATATGCACCTGAACCTGTCGCAAAATAATCGGCAGACCCAACCATCGCAAGTATCTCTCCTGTTACTGGTCGTGTAACCAGTATCCCACCGTTGGAGACATTTAAGTATTTTACTTTAGCGAGTTCTTCCTTAATTATCTTTTCTGATTCCTCTTCAATATCTAAATCGAGTGTCGTTGTTACTTTCAGTCCTCCTTGTTCTACAATGTCTTTCCCAAATTGTTTTTCTAGTTCTTCTTTGACATAAAAAACAAAGTGTGGTGCGTGTATCTCGGTTTTTAAAGGAGCGACATTTGGTTTGGTGGCAAGGGCCTCATCTTTTTGTTTTTGGGTAATGTACTTTTGTTCAAACATTTTATTGATCACTTCATTTCTTCTGGTTAAGGCCAAATCGGGGTTGTTGTAAGGTGAGTACAGGGACGGAGCTTGAGGTAAACCTGCGAGGAAAGCTGCTTCAGCAATACTGAGTTTATTTGCATCTTTATTAAAGTAAGCTTGAGCAGCTGCTTGAATTCCATAGGAGGAACCTCCATACGGGACTTGATTTAAGTACATTTCAAGTATCTGATTTTTAGTGAATAATTGCTCTGTCCAGACAGCAAGTACTATTTCTTTTAGTTTTCTTTGAATTGTTCGTTCTTGAGTTAATAATGCAGATTTGACTAATTGTTGTGTGAGCGTTGATCCACCTTGTAGCCCATGATGTAATAATGTATCGCGCGCAGCTCGTAGTATGCCACTTATAATCGATACTCCACCATGTTTATAAAAGTCTTTATCTTCGATGGCAATAGTCGCTTGATATACATATGGAGGTAACGTGTTAACTTTAATTGGTACGCGATTTTGGTCTTTATATACTTGATATAGTAATTTGCCATTGCGATCATAAATTTGAGTGGAAAGGGGAATAATTTTATAATCTTTGAGGGAGTTCGGAGAAGGAAGTTTATAGAAGATAAAAAAATACAAACCGATTGCAGACACAACAAGTAACAACGGAAGTAGCATGAATAACTTTAAATAGAGAGTATATGGTTTTTTTAACTCGCGAAAGAAGTAAAACATACAGCTATTGTATCAAAAAATGATTATTGCTGAATATTTTTTTTAGGAAATAACGGTTGAATTTTTTTTATGGTTCCTATTGTAGCTGATTGTATTTTTTCAGCTGTTTCAGGCATAAATGGCTGTAATAATATAGCGATTGTATGTAATTTTAAAAGACTGTTTTCTAGAAATTTTTTTCTTTCATCAGAAGTCTTTTTCCACGGAGCGAATTCATCTGTATCACGATTTAACTGTTTAATTTTCTGCCATAATAGTTCTAAAGCTTGATTAAATTGATAGTTGTGTACATGATCTACAATACTTTGATCTAATGTTTGGTGGTTGTGAAGTTGGATTTGTAATGAATCCTTTTCAGCAATGGTTGTAAGCCGCATCGCAAGATTTCCTAATTCATTAGCGAGGTCACTGTTATAAACTTCTTCCATTCTTGAATAAGAAAAATTTCCATCATCCAAAGAAGGGATTTCTCTAAGCAGATAATATCGTACTGCGTCGGTCCCATATGTTGCTATTAAATCGAAAGGATTCACAACATTACCTAAGCTTTTACTCATTTTTTGACCGTCTACAGTTATAAATCCATGAATAAAAATTTGGCGTGAATTCTCAAGACCAGCGGAAAGGAGCATTGCTTGCCATATAGCTGATTGTTGTCGTAAATTATCTTTGCCTGCTGTTTGATAGCCGGGCCAAAAGTTTTGAAATTTTTCCTGATTCTCCGGCCAACCGATTGTCGAAATATAATTGATTAATGCATCAAACCATACATACATGACATGATTATCGTCTCCTGGTACTGGTACACCCCACGGCATCTTATTTTTTAAGCGCGAAATACTAAAATCTTCGAGACCTTTTTCAACAAATGCTTTGATTTCATTAAATCTAAAATCGGGCACTACGAAATCCGGATTCTTTTTATACAGTTCAAGTAGATTTTGTTGATATTTGGAGAATCGGAAAAAATAATTCTCTTCTTCAATAGTTTGTATCTCAAGCTTAGGGTGTAGAGGACATTTATTGTCAATAAGTTCTGAGTCAGTTTTTTCAAGTTCGCAGCCGACACAGTACTTCATTTTGTAATTTTTTTTGTATATATCGCCATTTCTCTCACATTTTTTCCAGAATTCCTGTGCGGCTTTTTTATGAAAAGTATCGGTAGTTCGGATAAAATTGGTATAGCTTAAATTTAGTGCTTGTTTTAGTCGGTCAAATTTGGCTGCATACTCATTAGTATATTCTTGTGGGTCTTTTCCTTCCTCGAGTGCTTTTTGATAGATTTTTAAGCCATGTTCATCAGTCCCTGTGTTAAACACAACTTCATACCCTTCAAGTATTTTTGTCCTTGCCCATGCATCTGCCTGGATGATTTCAAGTGCAAAGCCTATATCAGGCTCCGCGTTAACATACGGTAGGGTGGTGGTAATGTATATCTTCTTTGACATGGGAAAATTATAGCACGAGATGAAAAAGATGAGGAGTGAGTTAGGGGTTATGTGTTAAGAGTTACGAGTAGTAAGCATTAAGTAAAAGTAGTAGGGACAGGTCGCGACCTGTCCCTACATAGTTGTTAGTCTTATGGTTTCGCCGCTCGTATAGTGAATCGTTTGACGTTTTACGGTAGACCACCTGCCCGCCAGTGCCTTACGATACGCATACACGAAACTGTACAGTCTAACTTAACTATACGAGTTACGAACCGGTATAGATAGGCTATCGCAGGCGGGTACGAGCAGTTAAAACGTTAAACGTATAACGATAATTAATATGCGCAACGCACAGTTACTGTTTCACCTTCATGAAGGGAACGATTTTCGCCATACCCATTGGCTTGTTGAATCGAAAGATAGTATACTCCCGTGCCACAAACACGCTTTGATATTTTCCAAAAGTTGTCGTTTGGTTGTACTACTTCTTGATGGGTTTGTAGATCTACTGTTGTTGGAGTAATAGTGATATCGGATGTGGTCGGTGTATTGGAAGGCATAAAGGTAGGACTCAGACTAGGTGAGTTATATATTCGTCGGTTGTACCGCTGAGTAAGCATGAATAAGCCAAATACCAATATAGTGATAATGATAGCTACTCCTAACCAAACTTCACGGGTTCCTTTTAAAGAATCTACTTTTTTTTGAGTTTTAGAAACATGCTTAGATTTTTTCGTAACGGTATCTTTGGATGTTTTTTTGGATTTGGTTACGGTTTTTTTTGGTTTTGCCATAATAGAAGTTATAAGTCACAAAAGACATATAAGTCTTATATGAAAAACTGTATACTTAACTTTTTTTTAATTATTATCTTTATAAACCAAAGAAGTAGTGGATGTCAAATCCAACTGTGAAAATGAGAGTTTACTTACTATTTTATTTCTCACCGCAGTAATAATATCATTTGCAATATATTCATTTCGTGTAGTATTTGTTTCTTCTAAGTCATTGGACACATTTAGTGCAATGAGCAAACCAGCATTATATGTAGTAAATATTTGATCTTTACGGATTAACTTCCCTTGCACTTCCTTGGCCAAAGTATCAGTGTTTGAATTAGCTA
>CAZXWS010000067.1:0-45539 GCA_964644605.1 uncultured Gammaproteobacteria bacterium | reverse complement strand
GCTGGGGGACAGGGATTCGGACCCCGATAAACAGATCCAAAGTCTGTTGTCCTACCATTAGACGATCCCCCAAGATTTTAGTACTATATTTTACCAAAAAAATAGTTCTTAGGATGAGATTAAGAGAAGAGATTTAGTTTATCTTTTTGTCTTCGTTTTCAGGAAGAGGGGATTGGGTGTTAGATTCTTGTTTTGGTTCTTCCTGTTTTAGCTCTGAGTCTGCTGTTGTATCTTTTGATTCTGCTCCTGGCTCAGTTGTTTTAGCCGCGTCATCAGCGGGCTTTTCTGCAGTTCCTTCTTCTTTTTTTTCTTCCTCTGGGATTTCTTGCGCATCTTCGAGTGTCATGGTTTTTGCTTCTTCTTTCTTTTTTGAAGCTTCCACAAATACTTCCTCTTCTTCTGGTTGAACTTTCTCTTCTTCTTTTTCTTTACTCTTATGGAGTACTGCTTTAGCAGCTTCTAATTTTGCTTTAAGGTATACCATCAATTCCTCTCCACTAAGATTATTTATCATAAAGATTGGAAGCAAGTAAGATACATCATCCAATCCTTCTTGTCGGACTTTCTCATCCACAGACATAAGTTTATTAAGTGTGTTAGTGATAAGAACAATATCTTTTTCCACCCATTCGCTTCTTGACTGAATATCTTCGGTAACAGGCACCTCACCTTTTTCATACTGTTCTTGCCACATCTTCTTTACTTCTTCATAGTCCTCAAGTGACACGCTGGGTGGTACTGCCACTGTTTGTTCGATATTCTTTTCTGGTTCTACAACAAGCGGTACTTGCGAAGCGATTATTTGCTTGACTACTTCTTCTTTTACATTTTCTTTTTGTGCAACTTCTTTAATAATATTGTTGGATGTCTTGACTCGTTCTGTGGTGAGGTTAATAACACTCTTGATCTTTTCATTCTCAATATTTGTTTCTTTATGGAGGTTTTCGATCGTTGTCTCAATCGGCTGGTTAACATTGGTAACATACTTTTGAAGAATATGACGAACTTGTTGAGCTGGAACACCGGTTGCTTGTTGAATAGTATTCACAAAAGCAGTATTTGTTGTTTGTGTGTTGAGAACTGTATTTGATTCTTTAATGACCGCACGAACAGTATCTTTGGTGATATTGGCTTGCTGAGAAATAGTATTCACAATCTGATTCACCGGTTGATTCGTATTCATTGTGTAGCTGTTCAGAATTGTTTTGACTTGTGGTTGTGCCACTTTGGTTGTCTGCGCGATACTATTTACCACGGTGTCATTGGTGTAAAGAGTGTGAAATAAGTTGTTTGTGATTGACTGTACTTTTGCCTCAGGCACTTGTACTTTAAATGAAATGAGATGAGTTACTGGTCTCATAGCCGGCAATGTTTTTACGATTTCCTGTCGTTGCTGCATCTGTTCGATCTTAGATGTAGAAGTAGCAGTCAGTATTTGGCGTGCGATCTTATCTTCTTTTACTGAACGATTGAACAGCTCTGTTCGGATATTCATATATTTTTGTCGTTCAGTTGTCGTATTCGCTTTCATCGGATTCTGGAGATATTGGATATTCTTGTTAGCGGTTTGGTTCACTGTTTTGTTTGTCTCATAACGCGCGATATCTGTGAGTTTGGTGGCTTTTATTTCGAGCGATTTGGTGATGTTTTCTGTTTGTGCTTTTTTAATTTCTTCAATATTCTCAAGTTTTACAGATGCGATATTGCTCTGTGGCACATTCAGGGTTGTGTTTATAACAGTTGAAGCGGGAGTAGGTGCAGTTGGCACAGGACCTGGTGTTGGAGAGGGTCCTCCACGCATTTGATCGTACATGGACATAAGAATATTTTTCATTGCCATAATACCGTCGCAGCAGTAATCTCGAAATATTCTCAGTAACCACCATGGGAAAAATGTGACAGCCCATAGCATCAGTAATGTAATAATATATTCTGCAAATGTATCAACATAATTGCCGTTATTGGTTTGTGGAGGTTTATCAGGTGTCCATTGTTGCGCGGGTCCGCCATAAGCGATATTCATAGCAGTTGGAAAAACATAACCTGATAGTGTATTTGTACGTGAAAAATTAAAGGGAAATGGGATTCCATTCTTCCAGATTTGTGCAAGTCCTCCTAAGAATAGCGCGAATAATGGTCCATAGAAAACCCACTGAAAGAATACTCCAATCCATATCCATCCGGTATTTCGTATGAATACAAATGGCATAAGTAGTGCAAGAAAAGGTGATACAAAAAGCAGAAACCATAATAGTATTTTTCGTAGTAGAAGCATGATCCCCATTACGTAATAGGTAATATTCGTTAGGCGTAGCAAAAATAATTCAGCGTGCAATGCTTCCTGAACTCGCCAATTTTTGTCGACACAGCCGTGAAATTTAATGTAATTATCTTCTGCGCTATTTCCAGCAAAGTAAATATTAAAAAGATCTCTTCCTCCTAATGTTTCAATAAAAAATTTCATCAGCATTTCTGACACCTGAATAATCGTTAGCACAATAGCAGCGGAAAATACAATATACAGAAGCATAAAAACCAGTTTTAAAATTAATGGAGATACATCAATTTTTAAATCGAAATTTTGGCGTTGAGCAATAATAATACCTATCCCAAAAATAGTAGCTACAAATAACGTAATCATGAGAGTAATCTGCATGCTAACCCCCCATATTTTTTTTAGTGTAGGGTGGTCATCTATCGAAGGATGTGAAAGAACCCAGTAAATAAACTGTCGAGCTCTTTCATCGGCTTTGCCTTGTTCGGTGATCTCAGGACTTTCTACCCATAGATGGACACGGGCAGGATCACTATTAAAATCTGCGAGTTGATCTTGAAACGTATCTCCAACTGCGCATCTTTCTTGGCCATCATCGTAATTTGCGTAATAATCTTTTACATATTTAGGACAGGCACTTTTCCCATTAGGAAGATTACATCCAATATCTTTTACCTGTCCCTGTCCCATACTACCTGATGGTGATGTATCTCCTACAGCCCATACTGAAGTACGCAAAATATTATTGACCAAAATAAGAAAAAGTCCGATATAGAGTATTTTTCGTAGCTTTTTTTGTATAAACATAACCAAATCCTGTTATTAGATAATAAACATAAATATAAACGCCCCTGCCAGTAGAGTAAAACCAATTGAACTTCCTATAACCAACATGCTTGTTGAGCCCGTTTTCGGCAACGCACTAGGGCGAATAACGGTTGTAGTCGGTAAGGGAGTATATTGGGGTGAAGTGGGGTTAGCCCCGGCAGTTGGACCAGGAGTAAATAAACTACATAGTTGGGTTGATCCTGATGTCGAAGCAATTATTTTAAATGTGACTGTTGCATACGTTCCTATTCCTTTGAACGGAGTATTTGTTGCAGTTGTTGAACCATTAATTAATAATTTAGTAGTGTCACTCGTTAAGGTGCTGATATTCGGGAATGTATTTCCTGCTTCAGAGCTCACATACTGTAAACTTGAATTCTCATAAGACATTCCGACAGAAGTGGTATTTACCGCTGCACCTTCGGTATCAACAGTAATGGTAAATTTAATATTGTCTCCTCGATTAAATGTTCCGTCAGGCGCGATTAAACTAAATTTTATAGCGTGAGCTGGATGTGCGGGGATAGTCAGAAAAAGTATCATAAACAAAACTCCTAGAAATATTCTTTTCATACACTAATGATAAGCATATTTATTACAGTAATGCAAACATAAAATACATTTGACAAACATCTTTTTAATGTTCTATTATGATCTACATATGAGAAAACTCAATATATTTTTTTACCTATTATTAATCGCTACTTTATTTGGAGCAATTCTAAATAAGGGAACTATTTTAGTAAGTGCTGCACCAACAGCAGCTCCCACACTTGCGGGTCCATCACCTACCCCATATCATCCAGCAGAGGGATCACAGCAATATACATGTTTGCAGTCATATATTTGCCATGATACAGTGGTTTCTAATAACAATGGTGAACCCACACCTACTCGAGTCGCAAATAAATGTCCCGATATGAGTGATGCTCATACAGTACAGTTAAAAACTGAGAATTATATTCCTCCCTTTGTTTCATCGGATCCAACTAATCCTGATGCGGTAAAAACTGCTAACAAAGGATATTATGTAGAGGTTTTATTAATTCCAGACGATCCAAAACCAGTTGGAGGAAAGTTAGGCTCTGTGAAAGGAGCAACTTCTACAACTGGCACAGTAGCAGGAGATGTCGCATTAGGCTATTGTAGCGATCCCAAGTGTGGACCAGGAACACGAAATGTCGAACGATTGGCGTCTGATCCAGTTATCTCATATCAATTCAAGGGTTTATTTGGTCCTGATCAAAAAACTCCATTATCAAATCCAATTACAATCCCAGCTGATGGACACATTCCTGTTGCTTACTGGAACGATGCACGCGGTGGATATGAAGCTGCTCAAGGATCGGGTGGTCGTATATGGCAGTCAACCAGAAGTTACTATTATTTCGTCAGTACCTTAGCAAGCGAAGAATCTAAATCTGAAAAAATTGGTGAACAGCAAGGCACTTTTAAAGTGACGGCTGAAGATACTAACTGCGTTATAGTTCGTTATGATCCGTTTGGGAGAGTCTTCGATGCCCAAACGCTTGAACCGGTAGCTGGTGTTCAACTATCAATGCTAAAACCTGATGGATCGTTAGTAACGAGTGCAGATTTTCCTGCACCTACACCAGGTGCTGCACCAGTAACACTTTTTAATCCTTTGCCTGCAACAACATCGACAGGAGCATACAATATTTTATTGCCAAATGGACAGTATAAGATGAGTGTGAGTAAAGGGACAATTGATGCAACAAATGTACATCCAAAATACACTGCCGCCTACTCAGATCTGTATAAAGGTGATTTGTTTGAAGAAAAAGGTCTCACTCATTTAGATGTCCCAGTTGTCAATAATCCTCCATATCGTCATGATGTTGAGGTGTTGGAGCCTGTAGTGCCTTTCATCGACGAAAGTGCTTCAGTTCCAACCGCAGTCTTGAAAGGAAGAGTATCTCATCCTTTCACTACAATCAATGTATTTGCTGAAAAAAATGTAACAGGATCAAATACAGATGCATTATCACCAACTCCATCTGTCGAAAAAAGATTGTTATTTACCGCACAAACTGATAAATTCGGTATCTTCGATATAAAGGTTGCTATGAAATGCGTTCGAGACGACACGAAATGTTTACGAGATGATGAAATATTAGGAAAACCTGAAATCATAAAAACAGACTTAACACAAGGAACTGCAGTACAAAGTATGCTAAAAAGAGTGATGGATTTCGCTACTAATCTACTGGGAGTAAAAAAGGTAGAAGCGGCATCAGTAACTGGTGGACAAGAATTAAACTTTGATTTAATTTTGAATTATGTTTCGGGTTGTGCATATGACGCTCGCGGAAACAAAGTCCCTAACGCGACAGTAGGTGTATATCCGAAATTATCAGTTAAGCCTTATTACACAACAACTGCTGATGCACAAGGTTGTTTTACAATTGGATCCAATAACCTACCTAAATTTGCATATGTATTAAAGTACACTACTCCTACAGGTCAGGTAATAACACAAACGACACGAGACTTTGTCCAAAAGAACGCCAATTATATTGCTACAAATAAAGTCAACGTGAATGCAAATAAAGACAGCTTCGGTCGCGATCTACCAACAGGTATCCAAGCTAAAAATAGAGGCTCTGCAGCAAATTTAATGAATAATGGAGGAACAGGTACAAATGGAAGCAATAATCCTCTTGCCATCGCAGGTAATCAGACTACAAACTCATCACTTATGATGATTGTGGTCGTGCTTTTGCTCCTACTTGGAACAGTCGGTTTAATATTAGCTCTCTACATCTACAAAAAGAATCAACGATCACAAATGATGTGATGCGTGCGCCAAGACCAGCTTAAGTAGCATAAATTGCTACTTAAGCTGGAACAAGCGTTTCGCATTGTTACTTGTTACCTCAGCTATTTCCTCTTTTGTCTTGTTAAGAATATTTGCTACAAATTCTGTAATTACAGTAATATTTTTTGGTTCATTTGGGTATTCTTTTTGTGAGCGGAGAGGTTCGGGGAGCAAAAAAGGGGAATCGGTTTCTAAAACAAGTAAATTCAAAGGAATATTTTTTATAAACTCTTGTTTTTCTGGTTGATATGTAATATCGCCATCTACTCCAATATATACTTTGTGTTGCACTGCAAATGAAAGTAGTTCAGGACTCGGCTCACAGCAATGGAATACAAAATTAATATGGTGCCAATCGTTCCAATTTTTGTTAAGGATATGGAGTAAATCTGCCGTTGCTTCTCGATTATGTAAAATAACAGTTTTGTTATATTGCTGTGCTAATGCAATTTGAGCACGTAAAAACTGTTTTTGCAAATCTATGAAAGTATCATTCGCATGATACTTCTGGTATTTTGTATTCTCATAGATATGTTTATCTAATCCAACTTCACCTATAGCTATTACTTTTTCACTGGAGAGTAGTTGTTCTATTTCTGCTATTTTGCGGTCGAGTAATGTATCATCGTTTTCCCGTAGTAGTTCAAAAACATGGTGCGGATGAATTCCAACGGCAGCATATACATCAAGGTACTCTTCACTGATTTTAAGCGCGCGTTTAGATGATTCTAATTCAGTTCCTGGGACAACAAAGTAATCTACTCCACTTTCTTTCGCTCGCTCTAAAACGTCGTGATAATTTTTTTTAAATCGTGAAAAATTTAAATGGCAATGAGTGTCAAACATTGGAAAAATTAAATATTAAAAATAAAAAATAAAGTACTATATTTTATCTTTTATTTTTGATTTTTGATATACTCTCAGTATGACAATATTTATAGGTGCAGACCATCGAGGTTTTGAACTGAAAAATTTAATTATAGAGTACTTGCAAGACAAGAATATTCGGGTAGAGGATATGGGAAATTATGAATATGTAAAAGAGGATGATTATGTTGACTATTCAAAAAAAGTGGCAGAAGCAGTACTCCAAAATCCTCAAGAGTTTTTGGGAATAGTTATCTGCGGCTCTGGTGTGGGTGTGAGTATAGCTGCAAACCGGTATCATAGTATTCGTTGTGCTCTTGGTTTTAACGAGGAACAGGTTATTCATGCACGTAAAAAAGATCATATTAATATGCTCGCTTTAGCTGCAGATTACCTTGACTTCGAAGCAGCAAAAACTCTAATTGACGGTTTTATTAATACAGCCATCATACGAGAGCAAAAATATATACGACGGGTGAATAAACTGGACGAATAAACTACCACAACACTAAAGACAAAACCACTCCAACAACAAATCCCATTTCATATGACTGCATATACCATCCCACAACCCCACCAATCACAAACAGCACTATCATAATAAATAAATCAAATTCTCGCTTTATAGCAATAGCGAAGTGAATGACCATTATGTAGATGGCCGAAAATACAAGAAACAAAAAAAAGTCCATTATAGTTGAGAAATTTTAATAAATTGTTTCCTAAACTGTTCTTGCGAAAAAAATTGCGCTCGTTTTCGCGCTTTTTCACTTATTTCAATATGCAGTGCATCATCATCGAAGAGTATTTCTAGTTTCTTTGCAATATCTTGCGGATCTTCTGCGTGAGCAAATACTGCACTGTCTTGTGCTATTTCTTTAAATACCGGAATATCAGATAATACTGATGGTGTTCCATAAATTGCGGATTCTAAGTAAGATAGTCCAAAACCTTCATCGTACGAAGGTAGAACATTCAGCCTTGTATTTTTATAGAGTGTTATTAAATCTTCATCAGAAATATAACCGGTAAAAATAAAACGATCATCATTTTCTACTATCTTTAAAAATGTTCTGAAATCATCTTTTTCGCGATGATCCAAATTGGTTTTATCTAAAAAAGACTTTCCTGCAAATACGCATTTTAGATTTGTTTGTTTCAGAGCTTTTGCTAAGTTAATGATATTTTTATTCCATGTAATGTCACCTACATACAAGCAGAAATTATTTTTGGCGATAGATAGTTTTGTAAGTATATCTGTCTCTCTGCTATGTATTCCCTCATGAAAAAGACGAGGAACTGTCAGGTATATAACATGTATTTTTTCTTCAGGGATATTAAGAATTTCAATAATATCTTTTTTACTTTGTTCAGAATCTGTAATAATTACATCGTAAGTTGAAAAAATTAAGTTATTTATAATTGTGTAGATATTTCCTTTTAGCCCTCGTGGAAAATGTTCAGGATACTTCAACCGAATCACATCATGTATTACAGCAGCTTGTTTGTGCGCAATTCGCTTATAGAATAGGGGTGGTTTAAGAAAGTCAAAAAATGGATTAATGAAAAGAGAGTGAGAGGGCACTTTTTTAATATCTGAAGTAAATGTAGCAACATCCGAAAGATTTTCGTGAAGAATTTGTAAAAATCTTCCAACACCACGAACTTTACTTAACGCATCTATTTTTGTGGGGTCGTATATATATATATCGGACATAACTCTATTCTATCAAAATCAGTGGATTTCGTTTGATATAATATTTTTCTACATGGGTAAATATATTTTTGATAAAGAGCAGCTCTATAATTCCATTAAGGAAAGCACATTTTTACTGCCTGATATACTTACGGTTCGTGCTTCTGAATCTTCAGATCCTCAAGAAGTAGAGTACCCAGTTGTTGTGCCTGGTGGCTTACTTGGTGTACTAAGTATTTGGTTATCGACAAGCAATGCGTATGGTTTGCAAATAGATTATTCAAAATTCGCCCTAAGTTTGATGGAACTTACACATCAGAAAATAGCAGCGTCACCTCAGTACTTAAAAATGCTGCAAGAGCAACGTGGAAATTTGAAAATTCCAGTGGAGCAGCTCAATTTTTTAGATTCATATACACATCCCTTGATGCAAATAAATACTCATTTTGAAGGGGGCATATTTATGGTAAAAGGAAGGAGTGGATTAAAGCCCACTCTACATGTCACTACAGGCACAGGGACATTTAGCGTATTTGTATATGTATTTCATCAATCTCAATTGAATACACTGAACCGTGTGTTAGCAAGGCAGTGTATAGAAAATGATGTAGTATCACTTTTTGAAGGACAGGATGAAGAGTATTTATACGAAATTGTATCTGATACTGCTGATGAATTTTTTTATGAATCAATCCGTTACTTTTGTAAGGACTTACCCCTATATCTTCTTGAGTATAAAGATGACGGTGGTATTGAGTCTACAGAACAAGGCTTGATTTAATAATGATATCGAGATTGACTTTTGACACTTCATTTTTTATAATAATTCTGCTCTGGTTGCCTGAGCGACTCGGAACCACCTTTTTCCATCCCGAACAAAGTCGTGAAACGAGTCAGCGCCGATGATACTCACTCCAAAGCGGAGCTGGGGAAACTAGGTCGTGGCCAGGGCTTTTTTTTTGGTCATTTTATAGGAGTAATGGTTGGCGTTATAGAAGGAAGTAGTGAGGAAGATTTGAACGTAATCTCTGGGACTATAAAGATAGTATCGGCAATGTCTTGTTTCAAGCAGGATTTTGCAATATTCTGTAAATCTGCATTTTTTAAATTATCACTGAATCCTGCGTTATTAAGCTGAGCAAGTAATGGTACGAGTCCACTAATACCGCTAAAATTTACAAATACGTCTGCCATAGTAAGCCATGAATTGATTCCGCACGTTTTTTCTCCTGTTTTAGCATTTTTTAGGTAATGATACAGACAGTCATTTGTTATTAGGTAAACTTCCATACCTTTCGTATTTGTTAATTCGGTGTATATTTTTCTATCTTTGATAGATACGTTGATTTTAGTGCTTTGATAGCTGATATCACATTTCCATGGTCCTTTCAAATCTACTTTTGGTTCGGACGCAGCACTTTTTTGAGCGATATCAGTAAATATATTTCCATTTTGAGGGACAACAGTAGAAGAAGGTTGAGTAACAAGAGCCTGTTGTGTGACAGAAGGAGATATAGTAACTCCCATAAATTTGATCGACACACCGGCCACTATTATTAAGATAGGTATAATAATCGCTATGCGCGATAGATTATAAACAAGTTCATCCCATCCGTTTTCTTCTTGCATAGATTAATTTTAAAACAAAGTATTTTTTTCTGTCGAGTATTTTTCAACAACTTGGTTTTCAACCACTGGAAGTGCGGGAACTTCTTGCATCTCGAGTACTTCCTTACCTGTAATGCTTTCCACATCTCCGCTCATACCAATTGTATTATCAATAACTCTTCGGAGATTTTTTTCTTGTTTTGCCCATTTAGCTGCAAACCAACGTTTTTCTTTTTCTAAATCTTCTTGCAAAGATGTATATGTTTCTAAAATTGCCTGTATACGGTGTCGGAACTCAATACTATATATATAATTGTAGAGTATTTCCATTTTTCCTTGCTTCCCATCAAGTGAAGATTTTAATAATGAAACTTCAAGTAATTGTGAACGAAGAGCATACGCCAACCCAATAATCGATTCATAATCAGCAACCCAGATAGTTTCTACAAGACCAAATCGTTTCACCGTTCCCGGAAGAATGTTTGATACGAGTATGGCAAGTTCTGCTTTGCAGTTACGCTGGTCCTCTTTTAATTTAGTGAGCCACTCATTACTCCATGCTTTTGTTCGTTTCGATTCCCACAGTATACTGCCGCAAGTGCGCCCTGCACTATTTTTTACGATTTGAATTAAGTCACCACCCCGCATACCTTTTCCAACAGGTTGGATTTCATCAAACGGGAACTCATGTTTGAGCATATTCTCCATTTCAAGTTCAAGCACTTCACCTTGTAACTGTTGTGATCCTTGCTCCAGTTTTCTTTTATACTCTTCAGCCATTTTTAATGCATCTTGGAGACGTTTGTCTTTTTCCATTATTTTTAAACGGTACTCTTCATCAAATTGTTTCTGAGCTTCTTCTTTTATTTTTTCCTGCTCTTCTGCTAGTCGTTTTTCCAAATCGATTTTTGCCTGATCTTTTTCTGTTTTTAGTTGACGTACTAATTTATTCAGTTCCAAAAATTGTTCCTGAAGTTGTTCATTCTGTTTCTTAAGTTCTTCATTTTCATTTTTTGAATTGACGATTTTCAGTTCCATTTCTTTTGCTATTTTTTCTTTTAGTGTATTCTCAATTTCATGCGCTTTTTTCTGTGCTTCTTCTTCCAGTTTCGACTGTTCCTCTTTCATTTTTTTAGTTTGTGTCTCTTGCCATTGCTGCATTACAACCCGCAGTTTATTTTTTTCTTCTTCAAGTTGCTCCTGATATTTTTCATTCAGTTCATGGGATAAGGCCTGAGTAAGAGGGATAGTTTTTTTACAGTTAGGACAAACTATTTGATCATTCATAGATTTATATTAAATAATTCTAGCAGAACAAACGTTCACTTTGTCAACGAATTGAGGACTGAGTTTACGAGCGAAAGAACGATACTAAATAAAAGAGCAGCAATAAAGCCATTCACATGAAACCCTGTAACGAAATGGCTTGCCAGTAATATCATTAATGCATTTACTACAAAAGAAAATAGTCCAAGAGTTAACAAATTAATCGGCAAAGTGAGAATATTGATAATAGGTTTAATGAACATATTGATCAAACCGAGAACTATAGCAGTGAGTATTGCGATAATAAAACTATCTACCGATACTCCTGGCAGAAACTGTGCTGTAATAAAGACTGCCAGCCCGCTCACGAGAAGATTTAGAATTAGTCCCATATCATTACCTTACCAAAAAATGAGGGAAAAATCAATTTTAGTTAAAGTATTTCCATGTGGAGTACTTGTCTCGCAACTGATTTTCTGTCACGGATATAGCGGCCAGACCGGCTGTTTTTTCAAATCCTACGTCTAAAAGTTCTGATGCCCATAAATCACGATTGAGAATGTCGGGTGCCCCTAGTAGTACTACTACGATACGTTTGCCGTTTCTTTCTGATACCACTGCGGTTGTTGTCCCTGCTTCATTTGTGTTTCCTATTTTTACGCCCATTACATTTGGATACACATCGAGTAATCCATTCCAATTATTCAGGTAGTATTCCTGATGGTACTCATTGGCCGTAAGTATCTCATGATCTTTCTTTACGATTTGTGCGAGAAGGGGATAATGGGTCACAGCGTAATTTGATATAACCGCTAAATCCTCAACTGTACTATAGTTATGTGGGTTATCAAAACCTTGTGGATTAGAAAACTCTGAGTTTTTGAGTCCTATAAATTTTACTTTCTCATTCATCGCTTGAATAAAGACTGGTTGTCCATATGCGGTATCGGTACACTCTTTTAATACTTGAACAGCATCATTTGCAGAGGTTAATAATGCTGCATTTAAAAGCTCTTCAACACTTAATTGTTGTCCAGGAACAACACCAATTTTAGTCGGTTGAGTAGCTGCCGCATGTTCGGACACAGTGCATAAATCCTGTGGGTGCATGAGATCAAGAGCTACAATGGAGGACATAACTTTTGTGATAGATGCAATAGGAAGTTTTGTTTGTCCATTCTTTTGGGTAACTATTTCCCCACTATCAAAATCTATCACTGCGTAGGCAGTAGCTTTATCGTAATCAGCGGTTGCAGAAACAGGTGGGGCAAAACTTAATACATTTTGCAATTTATAAGTATTTACCCGCTCATGTAATTTTTCTTTTGCTCTGTCGAATGGGTTTATTTTTTCCGGCACGGGGCTGAATAAGTGAAATGGAAATAATCTATTAAGCGGAATAAATGTAGTGATAACAAACATAAATATGCTAATAGCTAGCATTTTTTTGTTGATTGGATATTCCATAAAGAAAATAGAAATTTATATGTTATCTCGTATAGTCTTAAATAAGACATTATTATCAGCAAGCTTCACACCGAATTTATCCCGGAGTAAATTCCAGAAATCTTTGTTCCCATCTTCAAAACCAAGTGCCCACATCCCGACTCCCAGTAAATTGCTTGATTTCGCAAACTCATATTTAACACCAAGTGACTTAATATCGTCGTATACAAGGAATCTCCATATATTCGAGCCAGCGAGGCGATATGCTTTCCACGCTGTTTTTGTCTCGGTATCAAAACCTGATTTAAATGCATCTATACCCGGCATAGTAGGAGTAATATCCTCTTGAGCATAGGAAAGTTGTCTGATTTTAGGTGTGCCGGACCAGTATGGGAGAGTTTCGGCTTTCATTTCTGGTTTATCCACCACAAAGTCAAGACCATAGAGTGGTGTGCCAAGGATTATTTTGTTAGCTGGTATTTGGGTAGTGAAGTCTTTCACAGCGGTCGCGACATCATACCAAACGCCGTCTTTTTCATTTGAGCGTACTTTTTTATAACCAGTAAGAGGGGCTGTTGGTAATGCATAATCGGAGCCAATTGAGGTGTAATCGTAGGCCATTATGAAAATGCTGTCGGTAACTTTTCCCAGTGCAGCTATATCATAAATTTTTGGATCTTTTATTGCTGAAGCATATACAGAGACAGTTACTTTAGAGTTAGGATTAACAGAATGCATTGCTTTGTTGAAATTTTCGACAAAAAAAGTAAATTGATCGCGTTTAGCTTGTCCAGGATTCGAGCCATACTCCACATCAATATTTAAATCATCAATGCCGCGATCCTGAATCAGTTTTACTACTTGTTCTATGGCGTTGGCTTGTCCCACTTGATCATCCATTAATGTTTCAATATCGGGAGGATTCATTTGCGTGATGGTGAGTGCAACTCGTGTTCCATGATTGTGAGCTTCTTTAAATAAAGCAGATGCACGATTACTTTTAAACAGTTGATAGCCTGGATCATCGGTAATAATATTTCCGGCACTATCAATCTTAATATCAAAATAGGCAAGCGTAGTAAGTACGTTAAAGTCTATATTTTTTACTGTATTTAGTTGCCAATGGGGGAGAAAACCATATACTTCATGGTTACTTTTGGATTGTGTCAGTGGTTCGATTCCATACATATTAGCGGCGAGTGGTGATATAACTTTCTGAGCCTTTTGTGGAAATCCAGAAAAAATAATAAATAGTAACGTACAAATAAATCCGAGAAGACTCGCAAACACAGTACTTCTGTTAATTTGTGACATAATAATAGATAACTTTTAATTTGGATGAGATTTTTTTGGCGAAGATTTGCCAAAACGTGTTTTAAGCTGAAATCATGGTTTGATCTCAAGCAGATGCTATTTGAATGTAATTAACAGTCTAGCAGATTGTTAAAATTATGTCAAGTTTTGGTAAGAAAAAGGTAAACTACCAGATTAGAGGTCGATAGTGCCGTGAATTATTTCATCTTCATTATGGATAGATTGTTCTGATTGTTTACTATCTTCCACTGACTGAGTATACTCAGCTTCTTCAACAGCCAGTCTATTTGAAGAAGTACTGTCATAAAAAATAGAAAATACAAAACCAGCAGTGGCTATCACGATAGCCGAGACAATAAGTGGAGCTTCTGGGCTTAAAGAAGCTGCGATATAGCCAGAAAGCATAGGTGGGATTGCCTGTGCCAATGCTTGTACACTGGCGTTAATTCCTAATACCTCACCTTGGATTGAGCGAGCAGCAGTTTTACTAATGAGAGCTGCGATATTTGCTTGCGTTAAACCGTTTGCTACAGCAAAAATTGGTGTAATAAATAGTAGTTGCCACCATGCATGTGGCAAGAAGTACAGAACAATACCTAGTGCAGATATCATAATACTAATTCGTAATATCTCATCTTCTCGTACTTTACCCGCTAACCTTCGTGTAATCACTGCTTGTGTTATGGCTACCCATAACCCAACATACGAAAAGAAATCACCAATATTGCCTTGTGTGAAATTAAATTTATTAATGAGAAATACACTAAAAAATGTTGTGAAAAAAGTAAATCCTGCTTGAAACAAAAAATTGCTCATGAAAATTACGCGAAGTTTCTCCATCATATACGCATGAAAAATATTCATGAATGATTTTCCCCAATCTATTTTCATCGCTTCTTTTTTTATTTCTAAAGTTTCAGGGAAAAGGAATATGACACTCAGTACGTTTATAAAACTTAGTAACGCAACAAACCAAAACGGTGTGGTAGCGTTAAACCAACTGAAGACAGCGGGATCGGATAATTTACCACCGATATAAGGACCTAAAATAAAACCTAATCCAAAAGCTGCACCGATTAATCCAAAATTTTTCGCTCTGTCTTTTGGTTCTGTTACATCAGCTATTGCCGCTTGAGCTACAGAAATATTTCCGCCTGTCACACCATCGAATGCTCGTGACACAAAGAGCAGAGGTAAATTCCTAAAGTAAATGCCGAGTGCAAACACGACATAAGAAAGGCACGTACCCGCAAGCGAGAGTGCTAATATTTTTTTCCTACCAAATTTATCAGATAACTGTCCGAGAATTGGTGTGGCTAAAAATTGCGCAAGCGGAAAAGCGGCTGTTAAGAAACCTAGCAGTATGAATCCTTGATTTAGCGACATATTTTTTGGCAGCAGGAAGTATTCTGACCGGGGATTTGCCAACAGCTGGGGAACGACAGGTATTAAAATTCCCACGCCAAGAAGATCGACAAATACTGTAAAAATAATGACCCATAATCGTGCATTTTGTAGTTTTTTTTGCATAATGAAACTATAATTATACCAGATAAAAACCCATTTTAAAAGAGATTGCTTTACAAAATGTTTATAGAAAGTGTAGTATGTATAAACTTATGGAAGAATTTTCTACGCCGATGATGAAACAATACAAGGAAATTAAAAAAAATTTTCCTGATTGTTTACTTTTTTATCGTATGGGTGATTTTTATGAGTTATTTATGGACGATGCTCACATTGGTGCAAAAGTTTTGGATATTACGCTCACTAGTAAAGCGGGCGGTAAAGATGGGAAAATACCAATGGCAGGGGTACCGTTTCATGCGGTCGATTCGTATTTAGCCAAATTAATACGAGCGGGATATAAAGTGGCAATTTGTGAACAAGTAAGCGAGCCGCATAAATACGGACTTGTAGATAGAGAAGTGGTGCGGATCGTGAGTCCTGGAACAGTATTTGATGAAAAGTCGTTAGAAAAAAAAGAAAATAATTTTATTGTCTGTCTTGCAGAAAATAATAAATATTTAGCTCTTGCAGTTGCTGATATTTCTACAGGCGCATTCCAAGTAGATCAATTTGAATTACATTATAAAAACAGAGATCTGCTTGACCAACTAGCCCGTTTGCACCCTGCGGAATGCATACTACCTCAGTATCTATATGATTCTATGGATACATTAAAGCTTTTAAAACAGCAGAAAAATATGAATATATATTGTTTTCAAGATTGGAATATATATGTCGATAGTGCAGAAAAACTTTTAAAAAAACAGTTTGGAATACAAGGATTATTTAAATTCGATTACAAAAAAAATAAAGTTGCGCGTGAAGCGGCGGCAGCTTTATTAGGCTATTTGATGTATACCCAAAAAGATAAAGTAACTCATTTTACGACTCTTAATAGTATTCAGAATCAGAATTATATGAATTTAGATCGCTCAACTGTGCTAAATTTGGAACTATTTAATACGATTAGGGATCAAGACAGGAAAGGTACAGTAATTGATAGTATTGATGAGACACGGACTGCGATGGGGGGAAGAAAAATACGTGAATGGCTACGTACTCCGCTTACTAATCATGCAGAAATTATTAAGCGCTATGATGCTGTTTCTTTTTTCTATTCTCATCGTGAGCAACGTATCAAAATGCAGATATTACTCGAAGGAGTGCAAGATATTGAGCGGATGCTTGCTCGTTTATCAGTCGGAATCGGCAACGCCCGTGATCTAATAAATCTTAGTAAAGCTTTGGGGATAATAATAGGTATAAAAAAACATATAGATCCGGCTGTACCGGTTTTACGCGAAGTATATGAAAGTATAACTCCCGAAGTAGAGAGAGTCATATCAACTATAGACACTCACATTCTCAGTGAACCGCCTATTGATTTACGTAATGGGGGTATGATTCAAAAAGGAATAGATAATGAATTGGATGAGCTTCGTATATTGGTGAATAAAAATAAAAGTTGGATAGTAGAGTTCGAAAAACAGGAAAGAGAACGCACGGGAATCGCTACGCTTAAAGTAAAGTTTAATCGAGTTTTTGGATTTTATATTGAGGTAAGTAAGTCTAATACAGCTGCAGTTCCATCCAATTATCTGCGCAAACAGACTTTAGTAAATGGTGAACGCTTTATAACGCATGAATTAAAAGAAAAAGAAGAATTGATACTGACCGCAGAAGAAAAAATAAATTTACTTGAGTTTCAGTTATTTACCAAAATTTTGAAAGACATACTTGCCTATACAGCTGCAATTCAAAACGCCGCACAAGCAATAGCCATACTCGATACGCTCATTAACTTCGCATCCATTTCTGATAATTACAATTATGTGAGACCACAGTTAACAGAAAATGGAGATATTATTATTAAACAAGGACGGCACGTTGTTGTAGAGCGTTTACTAGAAAATTCTTCTTTTGTTCCAAATGATATTACCCTTAGTCAACACGATCATCAATTACTAATTTTGACTGGGCCCAATATGGCAGGAAAGTCAGTCTTAGCGAGGCAAACAGCGCTGATAGTTTTGCTGGCTCAGATAGGATGTTTTGTTCCAGCTCAGGAAGTTATTTTTACACCCGTTGATCATATATTTGTGCGAAGTGGCGCTTCGGATGTTATAACAGCTGGATTGTCAACCTTCATGGTAGAGATGGTGGAGACTGCGCAGATATTAGAAAACGCGACAAAAAATTCTTTAATAGTTATGGATGAAATAGGGAGAGGAACAAGTACCTATGATGGCATAAGTATTGCGTGGGCTATTGCAGAGTATTTGGTGACACACAAAAAAATTACGCCAAAAACATTATTTGCTACTCACTATCACGAATTACAAACTTTGGAAAATCAACATCCTCAAAAAATAAAAAATTATCATATGGCAATTGAAAAATTTGATGGTGAACCAGTTTTCTTACATACATTAGTGCGAGGAAGCGCCGCTCAAAGCTACGGAATTTCAGTGGCTAAATTAGCAGGTTTACCTAATGCGGTTATAGAAAGAGCATATATACTGCAAAGGGAACTAGAAAAATCAAAATCAACAATACCGACAAAAATGGATACTGAGAAATTTGAGAATCAAAATACGAAGAATGAAAAAATCGTAAAGAATCTACAGAAAATAAATATTAATTCGCTGACTCCGCTAGAGGCTTTGAATATTTTATCGGAGATTAAAAGTAAGATTGAAAGGTGAGTGTGTCTATCAACAATTTTGCATTTTGTAGGGAACGGTTTCAAACCGTTCCCTACTAATTTAATTTATTAATGAAAATACATTCATTAACTGCTGACGTAATTTCAAAAATCGCTGCGGGTGAGGTTATTGAGCGCCCTGTGTTTGCTGTAAAGGAGCTAGTCGAAAATGCACTAGATGCAAAAGCAACAATAATTACTATCGAATTAGAAAACAGTGGCTTACAAAAAATAGTTGTGACAGATAATGGTGAAGGTATGTCTCGCGAAGATATGCAACTTTGTTTTTTAAGGCATACCACCAGTAAATTATCTAGTATTGATGACTTGATGAGTATTACATCATTAGGTTTCCGGGGAGAAGCTTTAGCGAGTATCGCTGCAATGAGTCTGCTCACAATAAAAAGTAAAACATCGCAAGATGTTGCCGGAACAGAAGTTGTATTAGAAGCAGGAAATTTAAAAAAAATTTCACCAGTTGGCATATCTCCCGGAACGAGTATTACGGTTGAAAATTTATTTTCAAATGTTCCTGCACGGCACAAGTTTTTAAAATCAAAAACAACTGAATTTAGATATATACTCCAATCGCTCACAAAACATGCTATTGCATTCCCAGCAGTTGGTTTTCAAGTTATTCATAATGGGAAAAAAATATTTCAACTTCCAAAAAATCAAACCTTTGACGAAAGAATACGCGAACTACTTGGTACGACAACATATGAGTTTTTAATACCGGTTTCATATACGCAAAACGGCACAGAAGTATTGGGTTATATTGCCAAACCTCAACTCTCTACTGAATCCGCAACAAAACAGTATTTATATGTAAATAGTAGATCTGTCAATAATCGTATTATTTCTATGGTTGTGAAAGAAGCATATGGTACATTGCTTGAACCTCACGCACTACCAATTTATGTTTTATTTTTAAATATTCCGCACAGTTATGTTGATGTTAATGTACATCCTCGTAAGGAAGAAATTGCATCCCATGGAGAAGAAACAATAAAACAAGCTATTAATAAAGCAGTTACACAATCCTTGAGAAACCATAACATTACCTTCCATGATGCACGCTGGAACAGAAGTGATAGCGATAATGATACGTCAAAAAATTGGTCTGTTCGAGATGGAAGTACTGATACGTACGCGGCTGATTTACTTAGGGAAGGACATAAACCCACGATAGAAACAGTGCCGTATATAGAACAGGTGTATCAACTTCATAATTTATATTTAGTTGTACAGACAAAAGATGGAGTAGTACTTATTGATCAACATGCTGCACATGAGCGGATATTATATGAGCAGTTTCTAGAATCCTTTGAAATACAAAAACAAAATATTTCGCAGCATATATTGCCACACACTGTGTTATTTGATGTTAGTTTGCATGATGTCTCGATTATTCAAGAACATGAAACAGTTTTTAAAAAATTGGGTTTTGATATAGATCTTTTAGGTAGAAATACCGTGCGAGTGACTGCAGTTCCCTCACTTTTTAAGGACAGAAATATAATAGAACTATTAACAGAATTTATTAACGATATTTCACAAAATGAATCAATCAAAAGTATCGATGTTCGTAGTGAACGAATGATTTCTTACTTAGCTTGTAGAAGTGCTGTAAAAGCAGGCGATGTATTAAACCAAGACGAGATGAAGGATTTATTAAATCAGTTACGTAAGACAAAGAATCCGTATACCTGTCCCCACGGTCGACCCATTCAACACATTATTTCATTATTGGAGCTGCAGCGTTTATTTAAACGGAAATAATTTTTTTAAGATAAAATATCCATATGAATATAAGAGAGATATATCATAAATATAGTATTCCACCGAATTTACAGTTACACATGTTACGAGTAGCGGCTGTGGGGTCTTATATTGCTCAAAATATAGAAACGAAAAATATAGATGCTGAAGTGATTATAAAAACGTTACTTTTGCATGATATGGGCAATATTATAAAGTTCGATTTTAGTAACACTGCCATTCTTGGAGAAGAAAAAAATAGAATCGAATATTGGAAAACAGTGCAGTCTGATTTCATACAAAAATATGGCACCGATGAACATAGAGCTACTGAATCGATCGCAAAAGAGTTAGGAGTTGATAATTATATTGTCTACATCATTAGTAATAGAGGAAGTTCTCATATGCCTTTTGTTCTAAATTCAGATGATTGGAATCTTAAAATTTCTTCTTATGCTGATTTTCGTGTGGATCCATTTGGTATTGTTAGTGTCGATAAGCGTTTTGACGATATTGAAGCTAGGTATCAAAAGTCCTCACACGTACTTAGTAATATAAAAAAAACAAAAGAAAAACGCAGATTATGTTTACTTTTGGAAAAGCAAATTCAACCACTAATGAGAATAGATTTGAAGAGTATCAATAATACAACTATAGAGCCCCTACAAAAGTTATTGGAGGATTCTGAGATATAATTAAATGATGAGCGAGTTGATAGTTGATCTCCATATTCATTCACATTACTCACGTGCTACCAGCAAAGACTGTAATTTAGAGGGTCTATATCGATGGGGGAAAATAAAAGGTATTAATGTAATTGGCACTGGTGATTTTACTCATCCTGGGTGGTTCGCTGAACTGAAAGAGAAGTTGGAACCTGCTGAGACCGGCCTATTTCGTCTGCGTGGGGATATTGCGGAAGAAATAGATAAAACATTACCTAACTCTATAAGATCAAATATCATACGGTTTGTCTTAACTGTTGAAATCAGTAACATTTACTCAAAAAATGGTGTAGTTCGTAAACTGCACAATTTGATTATTGTTCCGAGTTTTGAGATAGCATCAGCGATGAATGCACAGCTAGAAAGAATAGGAAATTTGAAAGCTGACGGACGGCCAATTCTTGGGATGGATAGTAAAGAATTACTGCGCATGACTGTTCAAACAGACAAAAGATCACTTTTTGTACCGGCTCATATTTGGACTCCGTGGTTTGCCATGTTCGGTTCCAAATCCGGTTTTAACTCAATTGAAGAAGCATTTGAAGATCTAGCACCGGAAATAAAAGCGGTTGAGACAGGTTTATCATCTGATCCTTATATGAATTGGCGTATAGCTGAGTTACAAAATGTCTCAATTATTTCTAACTCAGACGCACACTCGCCACCAAAGTTAGGACGGGAGGCGACCATATTGAACTCAGATCTTTTATATGATGAAATTATCGGAGGGATTCGCACGAATGATAAACGACTAGTGGGTACAATTGAGTTTTTTCCACAAGAAGGTAAGTATCATTATGACGGACACAGAGTGTGCAATATTCGTTTTACTCCAGTTCAAACAAAAGAGCATAAAGGAATTTGTCCGGTCTGTGGTAATCCGCTTACTGTTGGTGTAGATTATAGAGTGGGAGAATTAGCTAATTATCCTGAAGAATTTAAACCGCGAAACCATAAAACAGTAGAGTATATTATTCCACTTGTGGAATTGTTGGGAGAGATGAATGGTACATCAGCACAATCAAAAAAAACGCTTGCAGAATATGAAAGAACATACACTCAGTTAGGTGATGAATTTAGCATACTGCGTAAACTTTCAATTGATGAAATAGATAAACAAGGTTTTCCTGAGCTCGCGAAAATTATTAAACGAATGCGCACAGGTGATATTTCTATAGATCCTGGCTATGATGGTGTATATGGAGTAATAAAAGTCTTTAAAGATGAAACCGAACGAAAGCAGCTCAATGAGCAAATGTCGTTATTATAAAAATTAATTATGATTTACTATTGGACTGAATTATCAACTGCTAAAGGTACTGTATACATAATTGCATCAAATGAGGCTATCGTATGGGTCGGTACTCCTGGCTCTTCTCTTGAAAAAGGGACAGAATATATTCATAATAAGTTTTTTGTAGAAGAATTTATTAATACTGACAATACGATTTTAAACATAGCAAAGAAAGAATTGGGAAAATATTTTAAGGGTAAAAAAGTACAATTCAGTGGACCGTTTGAGTTTAAAGGAACCGAGTTCCAAAAAAAAGTTTGGTTAGAAATGAGCAATATTCCATTTGGTACGACAGTCACATACTCAGATTTAGCACGCTCAATTGAGTCTCCTAAGGCAGTAAGAGCAGTTGGTATGACATGCGGTCTTAATCCAATTGCTATAATGATTCCTTGTCATAGAGTGGTTGGTAAAGGCGGTAAATTAACGGGATATGCAGGAGGTTTGGAAATAAAAAAGTGGTTGTTAGAGCTAGAAAGTAATAAGTAAGTATGGATGTATCATTTCTCAATGAAAAACAAAGGCTCGCTGTGGAGACAACAGAAGGACCTGTTATGGTAATTGCAGGTCCTGGAACCGGAAAAACAAAGACACTCACTACTCGAATACTATACTTAATGCAACAAAAAAAAGTTGCTGCTGAAAATATATTAGCCCTTACATTTACAAAGAAAGCAGTTGCCGAAATCAAGGACAGGGTAAAGCACCATGCATCTAATCTTCCCTCAATTATGACTTTTCATTCATTAGGTTTTGAAATATTATCAACAGTACAAAAAGACAGTAAAATCGTAAGTGAAAAAGAACAAGAAAAAATAATTTCAGAAATTTTAAAATCAAATTTTTCTAAAGGTATATTAGCAAAGCATCGTGTAATAGATCTAAAACTAGTAATTACAAATTATAAAAATTCTCTCAATTTGCAGGATAGTCAAGGCGCAGATATAACAAACTTTATCAATCTTTATAACGAACAGTTAAATCAAAAAAATCTTATCGATCATGACGATTTATTATTAAAATCTTATCAACAACTTGTACACGATGATCAATTGAGAGAACAATATAGGAGTAAATATAAATATATTCTAATTGATGAATTTCAGGACACGAATAAAGTTCAGTATGAACTGATAAAAAAGATTCTTAATAAGAACAATAATTTATATATTATTGGTGATCCCTTCCAATCAATTTATTCTTTTCGAGGAGCTGATTCAACTATATTTACTGTGGTAGAAAATGATTTTAAAGATATTAAAAAAATCGTACTTTCGGTAAATTATCGTTCTGCGAAAAATATAATAGCAGCAAGTAATGATCTTTTTCAAAATACAGAAACGGTTGTATCACATTCGAACGAAAAAGGCTGTGTACATATTGTTCGTACAATGCACGAGTATAGCGAAGCAGATTGGATCATAAAACATATATCAAAAAAAATTGGGGGGATAGATTTGCTTACCGCGAGTCATACCGATGATCAAGAAAAGAAGAATAGTTTTTCCGACTTCGCAGTGATTTATAGAACACATGCTTTAGCACGGATTCTCGGGCAAAAATTTAATGATTCGGGAATACCATATCAAACAGTTGGTATTGATTCGCCTTATCAGAAGCCCACTATTATGTTTTTAATAACGTGTTTAAAGTACTGTAGTTTACATGATATGCAGTATGTGAAAACAACGCTGGACTTGAATGATACAGAAGTTCAATATATTTGTGACAGATTGAATCAGATAGATATTAAAATAAAATCAGCCTCAAATTTAATAACAGAGTTTATAAAAATATTCCCAAAATTTAAAGATATTCAGAATAAAAAAGAAGAGTATAAAACGATACAGCAATTACTAAGCACAGTTATGCGTTTTGATAATGTGAACGGTGGAATAAAACAATCTATTGAGTACTTTGATTATTTGCGGGAGCACGAGTTTTATGATCCTACTGCTGATTCTGTGACACTTTTAAGCATGCATGCAGCGAAAGGTTTGGAGTTTAAGTATGTATATATAATTGGATTTGAAGAAGGTATTATTCCATTAAAACATCAAGGAATTGTAGAAAATGAAAATGAGGAAAAAAGACTTTTATACGTTGCTATGACACGTGCGAAACAGGAATTATATCTTTTACATGCAACAGAAAGAAATAAACGAGAAGCGATACTTTCTCCATTTTCAAAGTTACTGAAATCCGAGTGTGTATCATGTATCGATGATGAAGCTATAGTTTCTATACAAAAGAAACGAGATGAATGGAAAGAAAAGAAAAGCCAACTGAATTTATTTTAAAATTTCTGTTTTATATTCGAGTTGCTCTATAACTTTTGTTATTTTATCAAGATTGATTTTTTCGGAGTCGTAAGTTACTTCAGTTTGCGATTTAGCATAATTAGTATTTGATTGGCGAACTCCTTCTGTATCTTCCAACTCACCATCAATATTCATGGCACAGCTTGTACAATGCATACCGATTATATTGAAGCGAACTGTTTTTAACATATTTCTTATATAACATTAATCACTCCTCTAAACATTCCCATACTGCACATAAAAGGAATACTACCAGCATTATCCGGCGCCTTAAATGTAATTGTATCTTCCGCTCCGGGTGATACTATTTTTTCTATTCTTAATTTTGGTATAAGAAATGCCTGCACACAACTTGCGCCATCGATATTTTTTAAATGTAATGTAACATTAGAACCAGATTTAACAGTAAAACTGCTCGGATAGTACCCAGAGCTTCGAATAGTAATGGTTGTTTCATTTACTGGATTTTCGGACTGAGAATTTGCAAAGCTGGGGTTATTGCAGCGATAGTCAAGACTACAACTAACATTTTTCCACGCGTTTTCTAGTGTTAGTTGGCTACCGCTTAATGCGATGGCATTGTTAATATTGAAAATAGCTAAAATAATAATTGCATATGCAGCAAACCGCATAAATTTTGTGTTGAGAGTACTGCCAAGTTTTGTCGTAAAGTAACCGAGAAGGAAAAAGATGGGAGATGTCCCAAGTACAAAAGAAAATAAAACAGCTGCTCCTAAAAAAGGATTCCCTGATCCTATTGAGAGAGCCATCATTGCTTGTGTTGTTCCACACGGAATAAATATAGTTAATGCTCCTAAAATAGCTGGTGCGAATATATCCTTACTTTTGGATTGTTTGCGCACAAACCTTGTAAGAAACCGTGGAGGTTGTATATTGAAGTAGCGAAATAAGGGATGTACTTCAAGTATATTCAGTGCAGTGCCAAGCATAAATATTGCTACTGCCACTTGCATTACAATTTTGACTGGTAACGAGAGGCTGACTATAGATCCTAAACTACCCAAAAGGAAACCTAACACTGTATAGGCAATCAGTTTAGCAACAAGGAAGGAAATAATAGGCAAGCTGTGATGGGAAGTTCTTGCTTTTTCTTTGAGTGTGTCTTCTGTTCTTTGCGCTAACGTTGCTGTGAGTAACCCTCCTTGTACAGCCATGCATGTTAATCCTCCAGTCAGTAAACCTGTTAGAAATATAGTGAAAAGGTTTATATTATTCATGTTTTAATTGTAATCCCTTGAGTCGGAGGGAATTAGTAACAACTGATACACTACTTCCGGCCATCGCCAGGCCTGCAAATATTGGATTAAGTAAGATACCGCTAACTGGATATAATATTCCAGCGGCTATTGGAATACCAATAACATTATATATAAAAGCCCAGAATAAATTCTGCTTGATAGTACGCAGTGTTGAACGTGATAAATCATACGCGCTGACAATCTTCATAATATCACCATGAAGAAGAATAATATCGGCTGATTCGATAGCGATATCTGTTCCATTTGACATAGCTATCCCAACATCAGCTTGTGTCAACGCAGGAGCATCATTAATACCATCACCTGCCATTGCGACTTTCCGTCCACTTGCTTGTAGTTCGCGGATTTTATCAGCCTTTTGGTGAGGCAGTACTTCTGCAAATACTGTATCAATGCCCGCTTGTTCTGCGATATGCGTAGCGGCATTTTTATTATCTCCAGTAATCATAATGACCTGTATATTTTTTTTATGTAGTTTTTGTATGGCGAGTAAACTATTTTCTTTCAATGTATCGCTGATAGCGATAGAACCTAAAATCGTGTTATCTTTTTCTATTACAACTACTGTTTTACCTTCTTTTTGTAAAGCACTTTCGTCTTGTGTTAATTTATCTGTCGGTTTATGGATGTAAATAGTGCTTTTATCAACAATACCTTTTACTCCGTTACCTTCTAATGCCTCAAATTTTGTAACTTCTAGTAAACTGAGTTTTTTTTCTTTCGCTCGTTCAGTAATTGCTTGAGCGAGCGGGTGTTCTGATAAATTTTCAACACTTGCCGCCAACTGAAGTAAAGATTCATCAGTACATTCTGCATTATAAACAAGAATATCACTAATAGTAGGTTTACCATTTGTAATGGTGCCAGTTTTATCGACAACTACAGTATCAATAGATACCATTTTCTCAAGACTTTCAGCATTTTTAATCAAGATACCGTTTTGTGCGCCTTTGCCTACACCGACTATTATCGCAGTTGGAGTGGCAAGTCCTAATGCGCATGGACAGGCAATAACAAGGACACTAACAAAACAAATAATGCCAAAAGAAGCTGATCCCACAACTATCCATGCAAAAAGAGCGAGAACAGCGATTACTAATACGACCGGGACAAATATCGCCGATACATTGTCAGCAATATTTTGAATATGAGCTTTTGATCCTTGCGCCTCTTCGACCATTTTAATAATCTGTGCCAATACTGTTTCTGATCCTATTTTTGTAACGGTAAGTTGAAAACTGCCTTGTTTATTTATTGTGCCGCCTGTCACCGTGTCTCCTTCTTTTTTATCGACCGGTAATGGCTCTCCGTTGATCATCGATTCGTCGATGCTTGAGCTTCCTTTTATTATTTTTCCGTCAAGTGGTATCTTAGCACCTGGTTTCATAATCACAATATCTCCTCGCTGTACTTGATCTATTGGTAGTTCAATTTCTTTGCCATCTTTCAATACAAGTGCAGATTTTGCCTGAAGACTAAGTAACTTTTCGACTGCTTCACCAGTCTTAACTTTGGAACGCATCTCTAAATACTTTCCGAGTTTGATAAATCCAATGACAACAATTACTACATCAAAGTAAGTATATGGAGTTCCTAGGAAGTTTCGAAAAGAGGGGATTAAAACTATCATCACGCTATAAATGTAGGCAGTGAGTGTACCGATACCCACAAGCGTATCCATATTTGCTACCCGATATTTTATGAATTTTACAACTCCTGATAAAAATGGTTGCCCAATCCAAAAAAGTATTATGGTCGAGAGGACCATAGAAATCGTATTGAGCATGTCCATTGGTAGTGGGAGACGAGGGACAAAACTGAGTAATTGCGACGCAATATCCCACATCATAAGCACAAATATGAAAACTGTAAGTGGAAGCACGAATAGCATCTTTTCTTTTTCTATTTGCAGCTCACGCAGTTTTTCTTCTTTTGTTTGTTGTAATCCAGCGTGATCCTCATGATTATGCATGCTATGTTTTTTGGTTGTCTCAACCAATCCATAGCCAAGTTTATTAATTTCTTCGTTCATTTTTTCTATGTTTACGCTTGAAGGATCATATGTTATGCTTGCATGTTCAGTTGCAAAGTTAACGTCGGCACTTTGGATTCCCGTCAGTTTATTCAGCTTTCGCTTTATTATGTTACTGCAACTAGCGCAGTGCATTCCTGTTACTCCAAAATTATCCGTAATCATTTTATTGACTTAATTTATAGATTTTTATTAATTCTTGTACTGTCTGCGTTTTGTTTTCTTTGAGTCTTTCTTGTAAACAGTGATCGAGATGGCCTGCTAGCAGTTCCATTTTCGCAGTATTGAGCAGTCCAATAACAGAGTCAATTTGTTGAATAATCTCAGGACAGTATTGATCTTTATCTATCATTGTCATCACTTTGTTCATTGTCCCGCTTGCTTGTTTTACTAACTTTGAAGTCCTTTGTTTATTAGTAGTAAGAGTTTGCATAACTGTAAGTAAATTTATAATAACCCTATACCTAGGTGCTAGGTTACTTATTTTTTATAAATTTGTCAACAGCGAAAATGTTTTATGAGATAATTAATATCTAGGTATGAAAAAAAGAAGATCGAACAAGTACATCTTATTGCTCGCGGCTGCTACATTTTTTATTCTTTTCTTTATATTTACTTTCATTGTGAAGTCAAAATCACTTGATCAGTTCGATTTCGACACAACAGTGCGTATACAAAACCATTTACCCCGCCGGTTCGATCCAATACTTTCATTTTTTAGTTTAATAGGTAGCTTTGAAATAATAAGTATATTTATAGCTATTTTGCTCATTCTATTTAAAAAGTTAAGAGCGATCTTAATTATTGGTCTTTATGGAGGTGCGCACATTGTAGAAATATTTGGCAAATATTTTATGCACCATCCGGGTCCGCCTTTTTTATTTTTTCGATATGACATTAATTTCCTTTTCCCAAGTTCTTATGTACAGACAGGATCTTCGTACCCTTCTGGACATAGTTTACGAAGCGTATTCTTTACAATCCTATTTATATTTTTTTTAACCAAATTTAAAAAACTCAACAAATGGGTTAGAGTTTTAATTTCTATGCTTGCAATTGGATTATGCTTTGTTATGTTACTTTCGCGAATAAGTTTGGGTGAGCACTGGACAACAGATGTAATTGGGGGATCGTTAATGGGATTAGCAATAGGATTTTCTTCTTTATTATTGTTGTGATTTTAGAAATGGAGGAATTCTCCTATACCTCCAAGCAAAGCGGCGATGGTAATAACAACGCCTGAAGATACAAGCAAAATATTTTGAAGTCGTGTGTTTTTATATTTCCCCATAATACTTCTGTCATTAGCAAAACGATAGAGAAAAAAGAAAATTATCGGCAAGAAAATTCCGTTTAAAAAGTCAGCATATAAAGTGATTTGGAATAAAGATATTTGAGGAAGAAAAACAAAAATCATTCCAAGTACAATTTGGAACAGAAATAAACTATAAAATAATTTACTTTTATTAAAACTGACATCCAGACTCCCTTCATATCCAAAGAATTCAGAGAATGCATAAGCAGTCGCGAGTGGGACAATAGCACAGCCGATAAAACCTGCCACAAGCAGTCCTGCGGCAAATGAGAATGATGCCAGTTCTCCTGCAAATGGTTTAATGGCCAGCGCAGCAGATGCGGCATCTTCAATTGGCACTGCATTTCTAAAAATCGTAGCAATAACAGCGACCATTATAAAAAGTGAGATTAAATCTGTTAAGAGGGCACCAATATATATCTCGATTTGATTATAACCAAGTTTTTCAGCATCAAGTTTTTTATCTTTCACGTAACTGTTAATAAAAAATTGTCCCCACGCAGTAACAGTAGTACCTAGTACCGCAATGGATGTATACAAATAATCAAATGTAACTTTTTTATCGGGAACGAAAATTGACTTGGCGACAAGTCCCCAGTCTGGTTTAGCCAGAATAGCTGAGAAAACATAGGTCATATAAAAGAAAATCAAAAAAAGGAAAAACCGCTCGATTTTTGAGTAGGAAGCTTTGGTAATTGTCAAAAAAAGAATCCCTATAATCAGTGGCAGAAATATTCGGTAGTCCAATTGGAAAAGCTGCAAAGCTGATTTTAATCCACTAACGTCCTGAAGAATTACCCCGAAGTTAACAAAACAAAGCAAGCCGAAAATAATAACTGTAATTCGTATTCCGTATCGTTCACGAATTAAATCGGCCAGTCCTTTACCTGTCACAACAGCAATACGACCGCCGATTTCTTGAGTTATCATGAGCACAACGGTAATAGGAATGAGAGTGGTGAGTATGCTATAGCCAAATTTCGATGCAGCAACAGAGTAAGTGGCGACACCTCCTGCATCATTATCCGCAAAGGCAGTTATAATGCCTGGACCAACAACTGCAATGAGAATCAGAAGTTGCGTTTTGTATCTACGTAAATGTTTCAGCATAAAAATAACAAAGCTAACAAAAGTATTATAAACAATATACTTATTGAATGGTAGATAAGATGCTGAGTTATTTACTTGTGCAATTACTGCGCAGTAGGTTGTCCTGTTCTAAAACCTCTCAACTGAGGATTTAGTTGTACGCTTTGGGCAGTAACACTTCCATCTGCATTTTGGGTCCCAAAAACGGCTACTCTCTCACCGGTTTTTAAATCTTCTTTTGTTGCTTTGGTTGCTTTATTAATGTCGGTACTGGCAGATAGTATGACTATGCGACTACTTCCATCCTGCATTTGTACAGTAATAGTTGTGTTATCTGCACTCAAAATGGTTCCGGTAACTGGCCTCATCCCTTGCATTCTAGTGCCGTTTCTACCCGTAAACAACTGTGAATTGCCAGCAGTTCGAGTACTTTGCTGATATTTCATACCGGCAAAAAAAGATGCTGCAGCAACCACCAGGGCAATGATTATTGTAGCTAAAAAGTTATTTTTCATATGTATCACCTCCTTTCTGTTATTACTCATAACGTAATGCTTCAATAGGGGACAGGTTTGCTGCCTGCCGTGCGGGATACCACCCGAATAATATTCCGATTGCTGCTGAAACACCAAATGCTAAGACAATTGATACTGCAGAAACAGTGAACGGTAAGTTCATAAAATGAGTAATGATAAACGATAGTATTACACCAAATATAAGACCAAGTAACCCACCTGCAACCGTCAGAATTATTGATTCAGTGAGAAATTGTGAAATTACTGTCTTTTTTTTAGCACCCAGCGCTTTCCGTAAACCAATCTCCCGTGTGCGTTCGATAACAGTCACGAGCATTATATTCATAATGCCAATTCCACCTACAAGCAATGATATAGCAGCGATTCCCGCAAGAAGTGTTGTGAAAATTCCAGTTACTTGGGTGGCTGCACCAAGTATATCTTGTTGGGAGAGGATACTAAAATCAGCTTGTGTCGGATCGTTGAGTTTATGTCGTGCTAGCAGTAAATAGCCGACATTGTTTTGAACATCAGTCATGACTTCTTTGTTTGTGGTTTGAATAGCAATCGATGATAAATAATCAACACCAAAAATTAATTTTTGGGCTGCGGTAATAGGAACAAATACCATGTCGTCTTGATTTTGAAAGCCACTTCCTCCTTTTGCTACAGTAACACCCACTATCGTAAATGCTTCTTTATTAATTCGTATGGTCTGTCCTACAGGATTGGCGCCATCTCCAAACAAGTCGGTCACGACTTGTGGTCCGACAACTGCGACTTTTTTCATACTTAAAACATCCTGATCAGAAATAAAATTACCTGTCTGAATAGTTATGGTATGTACTGCGGCATATGGAGAAGTCACTCCTTGCACCTGAACATTGGTATTATTTCTTCCGGCGGTAATTTGCGCGCGACGTGCGAGCTCAGGTGATACATTAGCTATTCCTTTATTTATTTGTGTTGTTTGAATTGCTTTTGCGTCATCGATGGTTAAGGTTGTTGTTTGTGCTCCTCCCGCTCCACGAATTCCACCAGAGTTTGCTGCTCCTGGCATAACAGTTAGCAAATTAGATCCTAATGACTGAATTTGATTTTCTACTGCTTTCTGTCCTGATTGACCGATTGATACAAGAGCTATCACTGCACTAATACCAATCACAATGCCTAAAGTCGCAAGACCAGTGCGCATCTTATTTCGTGTGAGCGCAGTAACAGCTTCATTAATTAGTTCAATAAATTCCATATATTATTTTTTAACTGGGTTTTTTTGATGATTTGTTGTGTCATCCACTATTTTTCCATCTTTGATTGTTAATATACGTTTGGCATGATGAGCAATATCAGGTTCATGGGTAATCATAACTATAGTATGTCCTTCGTTATTTAATTTTTTGAAAATAGACATAACTTCTGCAGCCTGGTCGGAAGCGATATTTCCTGTTGGTTCATCAGCGAGTATGATCGCGGGGTTCATAACGAGAGCTCGTGCAATAGCAACCCGTTGCATTTGACCGCCGGAAAGCTGACTTGAGGTGTGATCTAACCTATCAGCAAGGCCAACCATTTCTAAATATTTTTTTGCAATTTCAAAACGCTTATTTTTTTCTATGCCAGCATAAACCATAGGAAGCATAACGTTTTTAATAGCGCTTGTACGAGGTAAAAGATTGAATGCCTGAAAAACAAACCCTATTTTTTTATTACGAATGTCAGCAAGTTCATCATCATTCAGTGAACTGACATTTTGACCATCTAAAATATAAGTTCCTTTGGTAGGAATATCCAGAGCCCCTAAAATATGCATGAGAGTTGATTTACCTGATCCAGAGGGTCCCATTATCGCAATAAACTCACCTTGTTTAACATCAAAGCTTACATCCTTGAGTGCAATAGTTTCGATGACGTCATTTTTATATATTTTGTATAAGTGAGAAACTTGTATCATGAAGTTTAAGATAATTATTGACCTATACGGCGATTTGCTCCTCCAAATCCACCAGCCCCGCCGAAACCGCCTGTTCTAATTCCAAAAGTTCCTGGGCTAAAAACAGAGCGAGATGAATTACCTGACTGAGTAGAACGGGACGATGATGTTCCCGTTACTACTTCATCTCCTTCTGAAAGTCCTGAAGTTATTTCTGTCTGCGTGTCTGAAGAAATCCCAGTTTCAACAGTTACTGTTGAAACTTGTCCATTTTTTTTCACCTGTACTGTAGATTGACCTGATGACGTTTGAATAGCTGATGAAGGCACAGTGAGTACATTATCTTTTGTTGCCGTAATAATATTTGCGGTGGTTGACATATTTGGGAAAACATCAGGAGCTGTAAAATCCAAGTTAATGACAACAGGATATGTTGTCACGCCTGAACTTACTGAACCAGTAGTATCGATACTATAAACCTTTCCGGTAAATGTTTTTCCAGATAGTGCATCGACAGTAATTGTTGCCTTCTGACCAACTTTAATTTTAGGAGCATCAATTTCAGACGCATTAACTGTTACCGAAGGGGTAGCGTTAGTCACAACACTTGCTATTTTTTGTGAAGAACCGGTGCTTGTACTGGTTGATGATTGTGAGGTAGAGGCCGTTGAGGCGGACGAAGAATTATTTCCAGAGGAAGTAATCACGCTACCAACTTGCAATGTAAGTCCTGTAACACTGCCTGATATAGGAGCAGTAACTGTATCGGAGAGTTGTTGATAAGAAAGCCATGCAGAATTAACTTGAGCCTGGGCTGAGGTAATAGCAGCATCGGCTTCTTTATATTTTGTTTCTGAAGCAGTAAATGACTTACGAGCTTCAACCAGTGCGGAATCAATGCTCTGTTTCTCCAAATCTGTGTATGCTTGTTTCGTAGAAGGGTTATTGATGTTGTTATTTTTGAAATCAACATTATTTTGAGCATCGAGCACAGCTTTTTGATCTGTCCACATTTGCGCGTCAGCAGCTAATTTGCTTTGTTGAGCTGTTTTGAGTTGGGATAAAGCGCTGCTATATGAGGCCCATGAAGCAGCTTGTTTTTGTAGCGCGGTTTGATCTAAAGTGATTTTAGCGATTGGTTTACCAGCCTCAATATATCCACCATTACGTACATATATTTCTTTCACCACTCCTGATGCTTGTGTGGTAACTGCAACGTTATTTGTCGATGCAATTTGTCCAGATGATGATACAGAAGAAATAATAGTTCCACGCTGTATTTGTTGTGTTTGGTATTGATCTTGCGGAGCGGTTGATCCAAGGATTTTAAACTGAAAAAGACCAATCATAACAATGATAACAGCCACCGCGAAAAGCGCGAGTTTTATTTTATTTTCCATGATGCGGCTAAATATATCTTGTATCATGATTTGTAATTTATATCATTAACCTGAATTGATGCTGAAAATATAATTAGGTTTTAAGGTATTTATCAAAAAATTTCAGTGATCTATCCATAGCGGTGTTAAATGAAGGAGCTGAAATATTATGATCCGCCCCTTCATAGGCAAATAATTCAACATTTTTGTTTACTTTTTGGAGTTTATCATACAAACTTTGTGAAAAAGCGATAGGTACTTCTTCATCGTCTGTTCCATGGTGTAGTTGTACCGGTGCGCTAATATCATTTACATATTGGGTAGGATCAATACTATTCCAAAAACTAGGATTTGTTTGTGGAGTTCCGTATTTTTGTGTTAGTCGCTGTCGATTACGATTACGTAAAGCAAGCTCTCGTGCTGATGGTTGGTATGGCACTCGGCGTTGCCAATTATTCATAATGTCATTATATGATCCCACAACTCCTCCCCATATAACTGCGGCTTTTATATCTTTTGTATTTACTACTAAATCACGAAGCGTTATATTTCCGCCCATTGAGTGTCCCCAAACGCCAATTTTATTAGGATTGGCGTCTTTATACTTTTTAATACTACTTATCGCATTTAAATCATCGATTGTATAAGCAGGTGAATAGTATGCACCTTCCGGTTGACCTTCTGAAAACCCATTCCCACGATAATCAGGTTTAAAAACAATGTATCCATTGCGAGCAAATGTATCAACATAGTAAATATAGCGTTCAGTGGTTCGATAAATTTCCGGTGGAATATATCCATGATTGAAAACAATAACTGGCCAGCCTGCTTTTGGTTTATCACCGTGCGGAATAGTAAGGAGCGCGTAAATTTTTAATCCTTCAGATTTATACGAAGCAATATATTGGTCGTAATTAGTTCCTGCAGGCAATGTTTGTTCAATGGTTATATCGCTGCCAGGGTACTGTTGCTGTCTCATGTATGACACTGCAAGTGGATAAGAAGGAGTCGGTTGTATTGAGGGTTGTACAGAAGTTTTAGGAACAGTGTATACAGGAAAACGTGCAAATAATAGTAAGCTTGTGATAAAGATAAAAATTATAAGAATGACATATTTTTTTTTCATACGCTTGGCGTTTTTAGAGATGGAAGAGAAATGATAAACGTGCTACCTTTATCTGGCGTACTTTCTACAGTTACAGATCCTTTATGGGAAGTAAGTATTTCATGCGCTATTGCTAATCCAAGTCCGTATCCATCAGTATGTACAGTAGAACGTGATTTATCCACGCGATAAAAGCGTTCAAAAATATGTGGAATGTCTTTTTCGTGAATACCCATACCCTGATCAGCGATAGAAGTTTTTACAACTGAGTCAACTTTTTCTGTGTGAATGGTAATCGTAGTTTTTTCTGGGCTATATTTGATGGCATTATCAAGAAAAATTACGAAGAGGTCAACGAGTCTGCTATGATCACCTTTCACCCAAGATTTTGATACGGATGATTTGAGGGTAATATGTTTGTGTTGTGCAAGTGGCTTTACTTTTTCAATAGAGCTTTTAATCACATCATCAAGCGCAATCTGTTTAAAAGCCGTTATATTACTATGTTGAAGTACGGAAAGTGTGAGTAAGTTATCGGAAAGTGATCGCAGCTTTTCTACATCTGTTAGGTTTTCTTGTAACACTGTTTTTGCTTGTTTCAAATTGAAGTTTTTATCTCTCAAGTTTACTTCTATTCCTGTTTTTAAAGCAGTTAAAGGGGTACGAAGTTCATGTGAGGCATCAGTAATAAATTGATTCTGTTTATCTACCATTTGTTGAATTGGTCGCAGTGTTCTTCCAGCTAAAAAATACCCTGCCGCAGCAGAAATACCTAGTATCGCCAAATTAATAGAGAGTAAAATGCGTTGCAAATGATTTCTTCCTTCTTCAAGTAGTTCTATATTTACAGGTCGACGTGGAGGCACAGGAAAACCTTGATCTTGCAGTTCTGTACGAAGTCGTTGCGCTCGTTCAAAGCGATTCAATTCCTGACTAAAACTTTGATATATAGCAAAACTAAATAATAAACTCACAATCATTGTGATAAGTATGTACCAGATGGTTAATTTAACACGTGCAGACTGAAACATGGAGATGTATAAATTTATTCAGTACTTAATTTATAACCAAAACCCCTAACTGTATGAATTAATGGCTTAACATTTGCAAAACTACGATCAATTTTTTTACGCAGTTGTTTAATAAAAGCTTCCAATGTATTTGGCAAAATATCGGCGTCGTAGTTCCACACATGAGCGATGATTTGATCCTTTGATACTGTTTTACCTGCATTTCTCATCAAATACTCAAGCAACGCAAATTCTTTCTGTGATACTTTAATTGGTGTTTCCGCTCGCTTTACTTCGTAAGTTTGTGAGTTTAATGTTAAAGTGTCAATAGTTAATACATCACTGACTACGTCGCGTGGCCTTCTTTTTATTGCTCGGATACGAGCAAGCAGTTCTTCAAAAGCAAATGGTTTAATAATGTAGTCATCTGCTCCTGTATCTAACCCTTCGACCTTATCGTGTACCTGACCCTTTGCGGTGAGCATAATAATGGGTGTGTGGTTATTCTCTTTTCGTAAGGTTTTACATATATCTAAGCCATCCATTCCTGGAAGCAACCTATCAAGAATAATAAGATCATAACTTTCAGTAAGTGCCATATCAAGTCCTTCCTGTCCGTCATAGACTGCATCTACAGCATATGTTTCTTGTTCGAGGCCTTTTTTGAGGGATTGGGCTATGCGATGCTCATCCTCCACAATCAATATTCGCATATGCGATATTATAGTCCCCATTGGCTGAAAATAGACTGAATAGTTTTGGAATATACAGAAAAAGATTTATTAAATTTATTGTTGGTAATACCCCGCTGTTTATAACTGCGGGTATACCTTAGTCAAAAACAACAACAAACTTTTTAATATACTTCTAAATACCCCGCAGCTTGCTGCGGGGAAGTTTATTTTTGGAATAAGTAGAAATGAGTTGAACGAAAAGTGAGTTTATACGCAGGGTTTGCCAGGAGTTTACTGATTAGTTCAAGTTCAAATTTTTTTTTGTTGTAATCTCCAATTAATCTATTCTGAGTAATAATAGCTACATAGTCAGCAGTTTCAGAACCATCAGGAAGCGTATAGGCGTTTTCTCTATGACTTATATGTGCGCGAATTTCAGGCGAAGCTGTTACGCTTGCATGCTCAGGTATTCTGGATAATACATTTTCGAAATCGACATCCTCCTGACTTTGAGTATACATTAGACACCAACACGAGGGCGTAGATGGAAGCGGACTATGATGATAGTTAAATCGAAATCCTATATAGAGAATAATAAGGGATACGATGTAAAATGTAAGTTTATTCCATTTTCCCTTAATAAATTTATTAACAATAATTTTAATGACGAGTAATCCTACAATAGTGGAGACAATAAGGCCGGGCAGTACTACACTATCGTAATGTAAAACAATAGATCTCATTTGAGAATGGTCACTGAGTAAGTTAATAGATAGTTCAGGTAAGGAAATAATTAAAAAAGGAAATCCTAGCAGAGGCAAAAATGTAAAAGGTCGTAATAATAAATTATAGTACTGGATAGCGTCAGGATTTAAAAAGTATGTATTAAGAATATAAAGCGGCAACTCATGCGGTGCATAATTCTTTAAAGCATTAAAGAGGTTTTGATACCAACCCATGTACATATAATCATTATTGTTAAAGTGAGGTATAATGACTTTCACAGATAACCATGAAATAAATATGGACGGAATAATTGTGAGAGCGGCCATACGGTATTCTTTTTGTAAAATTGCTATCAAAATTCCTATCATAGCAATCGTTAGAGGAACTTCTTCTTTAGTAAGTGCAGCTAGGAACATGAAAACAAAATACCATTTCCATCTTTTTGTATATGCAAAATACATACCAAACAGCAGAAATGGAATTGCTAAGGTCACAGGATGAAAATCATATATATTGGTCCATTGCAGCGCTGGATTAAGCAAATAAAGAAATGCAATTATAAGGGAGATAACTTTCCATTTTAAAACTTTTTTAGCAATTAAGTAGGTAGGTATTGCTCCTAGTCCCAACATAAAAGACTGGAAGATTAATAGCATACGTACATTAGGCCAGATGATGTATAGAGGTGTTAAAAATACGAGTATGAGATCGGAATGGATGGAGAATCGGGATACAGTGTGCTGACTTTGAGTGACTGAAAAGAATCTTCCTCGGAGAGTATTCCAGATAGTTTGATCCATATTCGAAAGATCATATCCAGAGGCAAATGAGTTATGTTTCAGAATTGAAAGATAACTCAACACAACAGTATATAAAAGAATTAATGCTGCTAATGCAATATACTCACCGTATTTTTTGTAAATAATTTTATAACGACTGTTCATGAGCTGAAATATTTTAAACTATTTTTTCCTAGACTACTGAGTAAATGTAGGTAGTATACTCCTATTAATTTAGTAGTTCTCATGTATTCAATACTACTATTGCTGCATTTAATATCGCTGCAAAACTAACCCAGGCTATATAGGGATAGAGCAGAGCGGCGGCAATGGGAGAAATTTTTTTAAAATATTTAATTGTTAGGAATATACTTACCCACAGTAGAATGATCTCGATAAATGCGGCAGGCGGCAGTTTATACCCAAAAAAGATTATAGACCACAACGTATTCAATCCTAGTTGTATGAAAAAAACAATCATAGAAATTTTTTTGAGCACTGTTTTATTTTTTTTTGCCAGACGAGGTACAGTGAGATTCCCATTAATGTATATAGAAGAGTCCATACAGGTCCGAATAGCCAGTTTGGGGGATTAAAAAAAGGTTTATTCAGTGTTGCATACCATCCGTTTATAGCATCAGTTGTAAAAAAAGTACCGATACCTGCAGCTAAAAAACAGATTGCTAAGGCACTGAATAACCGGATTAAATTTAGTTGTTTCATATATTAACTATACATAATAAATCAGTGTGTGTGATGGTTCACGAAAAAGAATGACCAGAATAATAAAACAACAGATATTGGTAGCAGTACTTTTGTGATGGAATATGATGGAATACGTTTGTATTTTTTGAGATATCTGTCGAGCCGTAGTGCCTCCAAGGTCAAAAGCAAACTAAGGAATATATAGGCAATAATTAAATAAATCTGGAGGTTAATAATGTGTATGGTAACAGTTACACTATGAACAAGAATGAGAATGCTTACAATGTACACACTTCTATGCAGAAGTTTCCAGTATTTACCTAAGCGTTGTATAAAATATTTGAGTGAAGTTATAGCGAGTATAGTTAGTATTACAAGCGCAATAAAACCGAATAATAATGACCACGCGAAACGAGCACTCCAAAACTGAAGACCTTCAAAACCACCAACAAATTTAAAAAACCCCAAATATGAATGTATAAGTGCGAAAAAGAATGCAGAAACTCCTAATGCTTTCCGAGCTTTTACATATATCTGTTTATACGGAAATCGCGGGAATACCGCATACAGCGGACTTGGCAATAAGGTAAAGTACAAAAGTATGAATGATACTATTCCGTACCACTGCGTTTCATAAATATATAAAAATCGGTGTGATGAAGTAACATAAAGAAGTAATGCAACCATCATGCTAATGCCATACACAATGAAACGTATATTTTTTTTAATACCCATCTTCGTTAAAAACTAAATTTTTCAAAATGTACTTGATTCTTTGGAATACCTAGTGACTCAAAATCATGCGTCAAACTATGTAATAACGAATGTGGACCGCAAATGTATGTATCTCTTTCTTGTATGTCTGGTACTAGTCGTGTAATTTCACTGCCGTTTAATCTTCCGAATAAATAATCATCTTTTTTTTCTTGACTCAGTATATAAAGCAGTTTAAATTTATACGCTTTGGCCAAATCATCTAGCTCATTTTTAAACACAAGATCTTCTTGAGTTTTTGCACTATAAATAACTACAGCATCTTTCCCATTTTTTCCTAAATTTTCTACTAACGCTCGTATAGGAGTAATGCCTATTCCGCCTGCGATTAACAAGTATTTATTTTTCGTACTAAATTCTTGTGTAAATACACCATAAGGACCATCTATTATGACTGGCGTTTTAGGTTTTATATTTTCTACGGTTGAAGTAAAATCGCCAACATTTTTCATCGTAAAACGAAGAGCCTCACCGTTAGGAAGCATAGAAAATGAGAAGGGATGCGACTGCCACCAATAGTTTTTATCGAGAAATTTTAGTATCGCGAACTGCCCTGCTTTCACTTTAAAATTTTTTAAATTTTTCCCCGCTATGTAGATGGATACAGTTGAATTATTTTCCCTCACTAGTTTCCCTACATGAAACCCAAATCGCCAAAAATTATACAAGGGAGCGATGAAACGGAAAAAAAGTAATTGTCCAAATATAAGTATGTATAGAAAATACCAATAGTAAGTAAATAAACTACTTGCAAGAAAATCTTCCCCAATTTTTAATTGATGTCCCCACGCGAATAAAATAGCTAAGTATGTGCCTAAATGGACAAAGTACCAGTACTCATATTTGAGCCTTTTTTTTACAATTCGTATTGAAATAAAAATAATGAGAAGTAATAAAATTGCAGCAAGTACTGCTTTTTTAACATCTTCAAATGAGGTAAAAAAAGTAAGAAATTGTGTGATAAGCGATGTATGAGAAGTTTGTGCATAGCCAATTGTTAATAAAATAGGATGGAGGAGTATAAATATAGTCGTGGCATACCCATTTAAACGATGAATATGGCTTAATTTATCTAATCCGAATAATTTTTCTAGCCAGACTGTTCTGCCAATAAGTAGCACTTGTATAAGAATGCTATAAACCATGAGCAAACCGCTTAGTCTTCCAAGTGAAATATATATATTTGGTGGGTGTGGATCAAAAAATTTGCCAGAGTTTGTCCACCAGAAAAAAAGTATTATGAAGAGATTAGAAAAAAATAGCACAGCGAGAATAAAACGCTTCATATCATTAGTATCGCACATTTAAAGTGATATATACCATCGAAAGGAGAAGCATTACTTCTCCTTTGGTGTTATACATTACTCGACGACAAGATTACCTTTCATACCCATTTGTCTATGTTCCCCTACTGAACAGTAGTACTCAAATGTGCCTGCTTTTTCAGCAACAAATTGTACAGAATCTTGTTCACCACCTTTGATTTTTTTAGTGGCTGCGTTGAACTCATCAACTCTCCAATCGTGAAAACCGTCAGCATTTTTAAAGAGAATTTTTACTGTGTCACCTTTCTTTACTTTGATTTCTTTTGGATCAAAACTAAAGTTGCTTCCGGTGACTGTAAATTCTTTTACAGCGCCTTGTTCAGCTGCTGCGCCTGTTGGTGAAGTTTCAGTTGGTGCAGTACTTTCTTTAGCTTGTGGTTGGGATTGTGTTGGAGTTGTGGCTTTTGCTGTTTGCATGGATGGTTTTACAGCAGTTTTAGCTGATTTCATATAAAGTAATCCTCCAGCAAGCAGAGCGATCACAACTACAGCAATAATGGCAGTTTTATTCAATGTTTATTTCACCTCCTTTCGCGATAGTAACTATAAAGTTAAAAATAGTAACTAAAATAACTGAATTTATGCTGAATTTATATGGTTTTTTAAAACAAAGGGTATGAGGCTATTTGTATGCATTGTATTCAAAATATTTTTTAGCTCATCGAACGAGATATATTTTACTTCCAAAACATCTTCGTTATTTCCATTATGTTTGAGAGGCCCCTCTTCGACATCCATTGAGTAGAGAACTCGTTTACTTTTCCATGGTTTTGGTTCTTCAGGACCCAAAAAGTAAGATTCATGTACAGCTAGAGGCTCACGTAATTTTTCAAGTCGCAAGCCAGTTTCTTCCATAAGTTCTCTTTGGAGTGCTTGCTCAGGAGTTTCACCTTCGTCAATTCCACCGCCAGGAAACTCCCAGTGTTTTGCCCACATATCGCGCACAAGGAGAACTTGGTTATCTTTAATGTGAACGCCGTAGATTGCTAAGCGTTCTATATACTCTGATTCGTCAAATGTGTGAGTGTTTCCGTAAATATCCAGACACTGAATATTCATGTTACATCAGTAGTATATCAAAAAGAAGAATCAATCTTTAGTATTTTTTTTGCAGCGATTATGTCGTTTTCGTTTACTAGTATTTTTACACCATTTGTAAATGTAAGGAATGGATCAGCTCCTCCTTTATCATCCGCTGTAACAACCGCTTGGATACCATTAGATTCTAATAACCCTCTCGCTATTTCTGCATCTATTCGTGAACTAAATATATGAACGCAACTAAGTTTCATATTTATATATGTATGTTAAAAATCTATAAAATTAGGTTTGAGAAAGTTTAACAGAAAGTCTGCAATTTTTTTTGTTTTCTCTACTTTTTATTCATTCAAAAAATTATTTTTAGCTGCTTCAAAAACATCTTTATTTAGTAGATCAATATTTTTGAGTAGTATTACTCTTTCATTTATATCACTCATCATTTTTGTGAGTTGGATAAATGCTAGAGGATTTTCTTTGGTTACAAATAGTGCTTTTTTATTGAGTTCAGTTGTTTGATTAATAACATTTGAAATCGATATAGTTTCGTCTTCAGCTCCTGTTTGACTTAAAAATTCATCTTTTGCCATTGGATAACCGGTTATACAAAGTAATTTATATCCTTGTGTATATAAATCAGCAACAAGTGACATAGTAAATAATGAAGCACCCATTTTCTCTTTGCCATGTATAAGGCAAGGAAGTTCGTTCACACTGTAGTTAAAAGATTTATTGTTTAAAAGAATTTTTTTAATCATGTTGTAACTGTGAAGCATACTGCTCCCGTTTTTTAATTAACTCTTCAACTTTACTTTTTCCGAATTCAGTTATAAACAGGGGAACTCGTTTTGCTTTAACTCCTTCAATATATTTTATATTTGATTCCTTGTCTTTAAATGGGGTAATTAGTTTGATATCTAATCCTCCCAATGTATCGGCTTCCATTAATACTAGCTCATCAATTTCTTTTAGTTCCACAAGTTTATCGTGTATCCCTACGAGATGAATTATTCTTTCCTTTTGTTCAGTAGTTATAAATGAAAAAAATGGATCTTTGAGTAGTGAATGAATTTTTTGTACTCCTAATTCCATATGTAACTTTTTAGCGTTTTTAACTTCCTCGTAATTGATAGGTTTTCCTTGGGTAAATAAATCTGCATATCCCCAATCGTGTGCATATGCTGCTATAAGAAGTACAATATTATCAACATTAATTGAAGGAGAGTTATTTAAAATTTCTTTAAGATAAAATACAACCGCTTGCGTATGTGGCATATCAAAGCCAGCCCTCCCTTTTTCTAGTTCAGGAAAAATATGTTCTTTTAAAAATTCTTCTATTTGTTCAGCTGTCGGCATGACTTATTCTATTAAGAGTAATAGTCGATTTTAAAAACATATATTGAATGTACATACGGGTAGATCACCATCAAGATACCATTTATTTTGATACTTCACAATCTTTATAGTCTCACCGGAATTGGTTTTGCAAATTCCATACGTGTCAGTTCTTTGCAGCAGCTGTGCACAGCCTCTAAATTTATAGTAATTCTCAAACGTGCTATGCGCTTTATGTAAATATTGAATATATAAGTAACTAGCAGTAAAAAGTGTGGCGAAGATAATAAATACTAATACAATCCCAACTTTTATGCGCATACTATATTTTACTACGACAAGAATGCGACTTAACGCCTCGGGAGTTTGAGAGGTTGTTATAGAGCTCTGGATGTGTGGTTCTATTTATGGCTGCCGGACCGCGATTCTCACTCTAGCCTCAACATCCAGAGCATCCAGAGAGTACTTATACCTAAACTCTGAATCTGATAAATTTTACTATTTTCTTTAGAGAAGTTGAAAGCGAACTCTGAAAGTTTATCGTAATATCAATGTTTTTTTGATTGAGTATATTTATAAACAGAAAAAGCTATAAGCAAAACCACTGCCAAACCAGCGGAAATACGGGGATCGAGTAAGTTGGTAAAAAGAACAAGCATGGCTGCAATTCCTGCACTCATCGATTCTTGTTTGTTATTCATACCAGTATTTTAATACCATCTATTAGTGTTTTCAATAAAATTGAAATATATTGACTGCTCTTATCAAAAGAAGTTTGATAACTTATACCAACAAACTACATAAAAAAGAACCTTAGCTTTAAAATTCAGCTAATTTCTGGTATTTCTAAATCATCTAGATCCCTTAGCTGCGGTTCCACAATTCCATATTCCCTAGGGAAATAAAATATTCGAACCCCAGCCTCAAACTCCGGCTTTTTAAGGGATTTTTGCGGTTCCAATTTAAGAAGTTAAAAGTGAGGTTTTAGCAAGCCAATTCGGGCTATTTAGAGAGTACGGTCACTCTCAGCTTTTATATTGGCTGGCGGACATAGAGGCAATTAGAACCTACTGGCTGACCACCAACGAGCAATTTTATATCCCTAATTATATTTATGCCAATTAATTTCAACAAATATGAACAATGACACGATAAAAACAAGTATCTGCAACTACCTGAAAGAGGGAATGACCAAAAAGGACGCTTCTGTTATGGCTGGAATAAGTGAGGCTTCATTTTATCGCTGGATTGAAGAAGATGAGAGCTTTAAGAGCCGTGTTGAGGCTAATATCTTGGAATATAAGCATACTTTAGTTAGAAATGTTACTACCTGTGCTGAAAAAGACGGAAGATTAGCTCTGGAAGTATTAAAAAGAAGATACCCTCAAGAATGGGGAAATAATGAGTATGTTGGACGAAGTCATGAAGAATTAGAAACAGAACGCAAAAATGTGCGTGAATTACTTGAGAAAATTCTCGTGCAAGAAGAAGAAAGTGTTATTCCAGTGTAATTAAACACTGCAGGCTCTTGCATAAATTAAGTCTATTTCGTTTTAGCTTAAAAATTAAAGCCACTTTCTGCTAAAATCAGTATAGATATGGAGATGTAAATGAATAATCTATTAGCAACATATAAATCATTTGATAAAAAATATAATACTCATAAAGATGACAATTATGAGTATTTAGTTAATTTTTCACAGACTAAAGACCTACCTATACATAGGTGGTTTTATTTTGTTGAAGGTTACTCACCTAAACTTGTAACTGATTTGTTTGCATATCTAGGAATAAAAGATAGTAATTCTATTGTATTTGACCCCTTTTCTGGTTCAGGTACTACCCTACTAACAGCAAAAAATTATGGCATGAAATCATTTGGGCTTGAGATTAATCCTTTTAGTGCCTTAATGATTAAAGTTAAGACCAGAAATTATACTTCTGAAGAAATATCAGCAATCAAAGAATTCAAAATACCTTCCTTTAAAAAATTTAATAATGTGTATGATAAATACGAACTGAAATTTATCCGTAACCTGTTTGATGAAGTTAAATTAGACAAAATTGATTTTTTA
>CAZXWS010000066.1:0-7140 GCA_964644605.1 uncultured Gammaproteobacteria bacterium | reverse complement strand
AAGTTTAAATTGCTCTTTTATAATGTTTCGCACATCGTATTCATTCCTCATCTGGCTTAAAAGGCCTTTGCCATTTATATACATCATAAAATAGTCGGCCTGAGCTGAGTTAAGTCCGGTTAATTTCATTACCAGATCTTTGTTGTAAAGCTGCGAAATGGTTTCCCACTGTTTCTCGGAGAGAATAGCTTTTCGGGTTTCCCGTTTTTCTTTCTCGCTTTTACTCAGGTGGTACTGCAGGAAGCTGGCCGGAGCAAGAACAGCAGCAATTGCCGGCGGCTTTTTGTCGAAAGCATCGCCTCTCAATTCAGGAGGAAGATCATTCGCTTTTCCAACCGGAACTCCATCCATGTTTACCTTTTTCTGCTCACCTTTAACATTTACGTCAGGTATCGAAAATCGGACGGGTTTCAGGTACACCACCAGAACGTTCATTTCGTTGTAATTGGCCGGGATTCGGGCTACTCCTTTCGAGTATCCAAGCGACGAAACCGCAAGACTATCGATGTTGAGTGCATCCATCAGGAAACGTCCCTGCAAATCGGCACTGATGGTTGTTTTCGTTCTCATGTTCATAACAATCGCATTCGGAACGGGGGATTCGTCCTCGAGGTTCAAAACCTGACCTTTCACCTTTACTGGCATAGGGTCAACTTCATCGGATTGTTGTGAGAATACATATGTTGAACTTAGAAAAAGGAACAATGACAAAAAGATAAATGCCCGACTGCTGCGCCAAGTATGAGGAAACAGGTAGAGGTTTCCTGGCTTTTGACTTTTAATTTTTGATTTTTGACTTCAAGCTAAGCTCTTGCTTAGCTTGTTCTACCTCCCACTCATCAGGAGTTGCCGAGACATAGACAATATGCGGGGGAATTTTATAAAACTCATCAAATTTAAGAGGCCGATTATCATATGATGCTTTCAATCTAAATCCAAATTCAATCAACGTTTTTTTGCGAGAAAAATCGCCGTTATACATTGCTCTCAGTTGAGGAACTGTCATATGCGACTCGTCAATAAACAATAAGTATTTATCGCCATATGCTTTTTGAAAATAATTCAAAAGACTGTAGGGTGGATCACCCGGTTTTCTTCCATCGAAGTATCGTGAATAATTTTCTATTCCGTTTACATATCCCACCTCTTTAATCATTTCTAAGTCGTAGTTCACTTTACGGATTAGTCTGTTTGCTTCCAAGTCTTTGCCTAAGCGTTTTAATTCGTCGGACTCAATTTTAAGATCCTGTCGTATTTGTCGCTCACCGTTTTCAAACACTTGCGGATCCATCATGTACTGCTTTGCAGGGTACACTATGAGTTGTGTTTGACTCGTTTGACGTTCGACGTTTTCGCTGCTGGTACCCGCCTGCCTAAGCTTACTTTTAGAGTCTTCTAAAGAAGTAGAGGCAGATAGAGCTGTACTGTTAGTTGTGTCTGTAACGGAGGCACTGGCGGGCAGGTCGTTAGTCGATTCTACACTTTTCCCTGTCAGCGGTTCGAACTTTTTAATACTTGATACTTTGCCGTCATTTACCTCTACTCTATACCCAAAATCCTCATAAGCCGGATATATATCAATATATGAGCCACGTATACGAAATGTACCACGCTTGAACTCAAATTCTGAGCGTTCATACTGCAGCGCCACAAGTCTTCTCGATATTTCAATAAAATTAGCTTGATCGCCAATATTTAATTCAAGTATGAACTTACCATACTCTTCTGCAGATCCAATGTTATAAATGCACGAAACTGAAGCAACTACAATGGTATCTTTACGGGTTAATATATTGGTCGTTGACTGCAATCGAAGTTTATCAATTAACTCGTTAATTTCTGCTTCTTTTTCAATGTACGTGTCTGTTTGAGGGATATATGCTTCCGGCTGATAATAATCATAATAAGAAACGAAGTACGAGACCCCATCATGCGGAAAGAAATCGCGCATTTCCTGATAAAGCTGTCCTGCCAGTGTCTTGTTGTGCGAAATAATAAGAGCAGGCATGTTTAAATCACGTATCAGATTTGCCATAGTAAATGTTTTGCCTGATCCAGTTACACCAAGTAACACCTGGTTTTTCAGACCATACTGAATACCTGCGCTTAGTTTCTCTATCGCTTGTGGTTGATCGCCAGTTGGAGAGTAATTTGATACTAAATTAAACATTGCAATAAATTGTAAACTCCCCTCCTTAATAAGGAGGGGTATCCCGCAACGCGGGAGGGGGTGGTTTCAATAAGTAAATCAATCATTATACCATTTTTATCAGATAAAAAGAATACGCCACACTCAATTTGATACATAACGCAGTTATTATTGTAGTGAACATTCGTTCACATTGTCAAGTGTTTACAAACTTCGGGAGTTTGTTAGGCCGTTGGAGCGTGCTGAAACATCGCTTCCAATTATGGAGTCTCTTTTTTAGCATGTTTTCCAGATATTTTTTGCCATTTATGATACACATAGTAAATGGCTAAAGCGGCTATGGCAAATACTATTACATACTCGAATTTTCTGTAATACACTTCAAGTGAGTGCCAATTTTTTCCTAAAACAAAGCCTATATATGTAAGGATTGCTGACCAAATTAATGAGCCGATAAACGTGAATATACTGAATTTCCAGATATTCATTTCAGCAATACCAGCTGGCAGCGAAATAAATGTACGCACGATCGGCAATACTCTTGAGAAAAATACTATTTTTTCACCATATTTCCGAAACCACTTTTCTGATTTATCATACTCATCGACTGTAATGAGTAAGTATTTCCCGTATTTTTTAATTAAATTACGGATAACTGTTTCTTCACCCCAATAACCCAGCCAGTACGCCAGTAATGAACCAGCTAAGTTTGCGAGCGCTCCGACTATAATTACCGCAATTAAGTTAAATTTTCCTGTGGAAGCTAGGTAACCAGCAAATGGCATTGTTACTTCTGAAGGAATTGGTATCAGTGCTGATTCCGCGGCCATTAACACAAAAACTCCCCCATAGCCTGTAGTTTGGATAACATGTATAATAAACTGGGTTAAAATAGCGATTACGTGTTCGAGCATAAGTTAATAAAAATAAAAAATTAAAAAGTAAAAATTAAAGATACAAATTAAAAAGTTAAAAATATGTATTTAGCTATTTAGTTTATATTTTTTATATTTTATTTTTAATTTTTTGCTTACTATGCTCTTTATTGTATCTACCCCTATCGGCAACCTTGAGGATATGACTTTGCGCGCGGCACGTACTCTTGCAACTGTGGATATTATCCTGGCAGAGGACACTCGAAGTGCGCACATACTCCTGAGCTCTCTCGAAAAAAACTTTGGCCTGTCACGCAATCCAAATACTCATATTATTTCGTATTATAAAGAAAAAGAATTTGAAAAACTACCGGAAGTCCTCGATCTCTTAAAAAGTGATAAAAACGTAGCTCTTATTTCTGAAGCTGGTACTCCACTCATTTCCGACCCCGGTTCATTGCTCACACAATCGGTTATTAAGAAAAACATACCATTTACTGTTATTCCGGGACCGAGTGCGGTAACAACTGCTCTGGTATTGTCCGGCCTTCCTTCCAAAGAATTTTTATTTTTAGGCTTTCTTCCTAAAAAAGAAACGGATCTGATCAAATCAATACGAAAAATGAAAGAATTAAAGACAGTCCTACCTGAAACTACCATACTGTTCTATGAATCTCCCGCACGAATACATGACACACTCGCACATATTAACGAGCATTTTCCTAAATTCAGCATTGCCATTTGCCGTGAAATGACGAAAAAATTTGAAGAAGTCATCCGAGGTCAACCCTCTCAATTACTCAACAGAGCGTATAAAGGCGAATTAACAGTCGTGTTGCATTAGAAATACAAAAACTTAACAATGTAGCAATGTAACAATGAAGCCATGTCTCCAATTTTTCGATATAATATAACCAATACAAATTAACTAGTACTATGACAGACAAGAAAACACAAAAAATAGCCGATCCATTAGATCCATTTAAATTAAAGAATATCCAGAGTGATGAATCAGCTGCTCTTCATGGCAGCGATGTTTACAACACTGACTCCATGGACAGTACCATGCGCGCGGTGATTGATCAAAGACTCGATGATGATACAGGTGAAGCTGAAAAATCTGCAAGTATAGAAGCACTTGCGGATGAAGAATATGCCATGAAACCAGACGAAGAAATTGATGAAAATGAAGCATAATCATTCTCCAAAACTGCGATTTGTTCTTGTCAACCTTGTTCCAAGAGTCATTAACCATGAGGCTGCTTTGTATGACTTGAGTGAATTAAAGTCGTTAGTCGACACATTCGGTGGCGCTACCATAGTGCATGTGATTCAGCGACGAAGCTCACCAGATCCACATACTTACATTGGCTCGGGTAAAGCGCAGGAAGTCGCGGATATTGTCGTACGAGATGCTATCGATGTAGTCGTTTTAAATGATATCGTAAAGCCGAACCAGTTATTCAACATTCAAAAACTTTTTTGGGACATCAAACCAAACACACAGGTCTGGGATAAAGTGGATCTTATTTTGCATATTTTTAGCAAACACGCTCGTACAGCAGAAGCAAAATTACAAATAGAGCTGGCCGGAATGCGCCACATGGGTCCTCGAATTTATGGTCTTGGTGGCACTGTCCTTTCACGACAAGGAGGAGGTATCGGTACTCGAGGACTTGGAGAAACAAATATAGAGTTGATGAAACGGCATTGGCGCAATGAAATGAAAAAAGTACAGGAAAAATTAACGAAATTAGAAGCAGATCGTGCTCGTAAAATGCAGCACCGCACCGAAAAAGGCTTCCGTACTATTTCCATTATCGGGTATACAAACGCTGGAAAAACCACTTTATTTAATCGTCTCACTAAAAAAAATAAACTCGCAGAAGATATATTATTTGCCACCCTAGACAGTAGTATCGGTAAAATCTATTTACCTCAACTCAAATCAGAAGTTTTAGTCACTGACACTATTGGATTTATTCAGAACCTTCCCCCACAACTTATTCAAGCGTTTAAGTCAACACTTCTGGAATCGATCCATGCTGATTTACTGCTACATGTTATTGATGCTTCTGACCCGACACTACACATGAAAATAGAAGTTGTGGAAAAAGTATTAAAAGATTTAGGTATTAAGGATAAAAAGCAATTATATGTCTTTAATAAAACGGATGTTATACCAAATTTAGACGAAGAGAATATGCGGCAGGTATACGAATTTTATCAACCTCAATTTATTTCAGTCGTAAAAAATAGTAATATTGATGCGCTATTATTTACTATAGAAAAACAACTTCAACACTTATGAGAAATCCTCAAATTCCATTTACTAAAGAAGGTTACGAGAAAATTCAGAAAGAATATGATGAATTACACGTAACACGAAAAGATGCGGTGATTGAATTAGCGAGAGCTAGAGATATGGGTGATCGTAGTGAAAATGCGGCATATAAAGTGGCACGACAACGATTATCATCCATCGATAGCCGAATACGACATTTGGGACGATTATTGCGGTTTGGAAAAATAGTGGAACCTCCAAAAACAGAAGAGGTGGGAATCGGAAGCACTGTGGTAATTGATGATGGCATGTCGCACAAGACTTATACGATTGTTGGGAGCTATGAATCAGATATTCCAAACGGAAAATTATCGTGCTACTCCCCTATCGGTAAAGCACTTATGGGAAAAAAACTGCATGAGGAGATACGTGTACTTGCGCCTGCAGGTCAGCTGCGTTATAGAATCATTTCTATACTTTACACGTAACAAATAAATACGCAGTATATAAAAGTTACATATCTCCATGATATAATATGTACACTTTTATAAATCGAATGGCTTGCGGTATGTATAGGGAGAATATTATATCTCTTGAGGTAAAATGTTTTCCCTGTACATGTAAAAGCCGCTGAACAACTTCAAAAGGAGGTATATGCGCAGCTGACCCGTGTGCAAAAATCGGCAATACTATCCCTAAGGAGGCGATCGTGCTACCAAAGAAACTACAGACCTTCCATGTCAGTGTCATGAAGCCTGGTCAAGTACAGACACTTCGTTGCCGGATTGTCCTGTATGAAACCAACACAACTGACGCCGTTTGGTGGATAGAGCCAGCCAACCTAGCCATGGTCCTGAACGGTAATCTGGTTGTCGATGAATCGCCAATTCGTTCAGGCGATGTGCTGCGTCTTTACGTGACAACTGATCTCATGGAGGGTATCGCTAACCGGCTGGATCAGGACCGATTGCTTGCTCATGACGATGAGCCTGGTTTCACTCTCCACATGGTTGAGATGAAGACCAGCATCGAGCTAGAGCGTCCAATGACGGAGTCGCTAGCACAGACCATCAAGGATGTTGCGATTGATCTTCAGATCATTGGTATCGAGTGCGTTCAGTTCGATGACATGGGCGAGTTTGAATGCCCATTCGCGCCGGACAGCCCAGAGCTCGTAAAGCCGCTCGGCGAGCTTTTCGACTCAGCGATGATCGAATCGCTTCATGTGCGTATCATCTGTGATCACCCGTTCATGACTCGCGTGGAGCTTAGGGACGAGTTGCTTAGCTAAGCCTTCTCGCAATCGTGTCCCAGCCATGCGGCTGGGACACTCTTTCTTTTTATGTAAGATTCTTCGCCCTTTTCTTTCACAGTAAATATAAAGATAATTCTGAAATACTGATTTGTTACTAAATCCTAGTAGGAGAAAAGAGCAGTTGATAATATGTGTAGTAAGAATAGCGTCTGCTCCCCGAAGGGAGCAGACGCAGCAGATGATCAACGCTTGTTTGATGCCAGTCCTGTCACATCCACGAATGGACAGATTCTGCGCTTTTGGGCTTTCAGCCACGTCCAGAAAACGCGAAAGTTGGATGGTCGCTTCGGTTCGTTACCTACGGCGGCATTCCAACCATGACTATAGTCACCTGAGATGTGGTAGATGGGCTTGCTCTTCCGGACTGACCTTCGGTCCATCATTTGTACAATGCCTTCTATGATCAAGACAATCGTATAGAAGACAAAGAAGGCAATTACCAGAAGAATAGCCGCAATCCCCATAGCGATCAGGTACTTCACGATCTCCTTGCCAAGCGCCATGAAGCTCAGGATAA
>CAZXWS010000065.1:0-34263 GCA_964644605.1 uncultured Gammaproteobacteria bacterium | reverse complement strand
AATCCATATTGCTCCCCACATTAGTACGAAAAACCAAATCTGATATTTTTGATCCGCCTACCAGCTGACCAGCCGAGTTAACTAATCCTATTATTGCAGCTGTGGTGTTTCCAGTATTTTGCATAAGTATGTGCACTTCATTTCCAGATCCAGTAGAAGTTAGATTCAGATATGGATTGTTTGAGGTGGTTACATCAATTGATGTTGTCGGCGCACTTGTGCCGATACCGAGGCGGGTATTGGAATTATCCCACCAGAAATTATTTGTACCAGTGATACTATTAGCACCATTCCAGTAAGTGACTTGACCGGCTGCGCCAGTGCCTGCTGAAGTTGGTAAACCATTACAGCCACCAATGATATTATTGGTACCCAAACATAGTCCTGTTCCTGTTGCGGCAGCTGTTGAAGCAACACGAATAGTTCCTGACACATCGAGATTAGCTAACGTATTTGCAGTAGAGCCGATACCGACATTCCCACTGACAAATAATCCATTTGATGGTGCAGTAAACCCAACTCCTTCTCCATACCCGATGATTGCGTTTCCATTGATTGATAATTTCGTGTTCGGCGAAGTTATCCCTATTCCGATACTTCCATTTCCTGCAACTCGTATTCTCTCTAACCCAGATGATGCGATACCTAACGCATCAGTTCCGGCTAAGAATAAACCGGTATTGGTGTTCCCTGAGAAAGTATGAGTAGGGGCTGCCGCGGTACCATTGGCCGCTCCCACAACATTGAGCACTGCATTTCCTGAGGAGTTGATGTAGTAAGTGGGAGCAGCGGTGGTCCCAAAGCCAATCCCTCCTGATATTCCAATATTTCCAGAATTACCAGCAATGATATTACTATTTGGCAATGTTAATCCACCATTTATATTAGTTGCCCCATTTACGTTCAAAGCGTATGCACCTGGTGCAGAGGTCCCGATTCCTACATTCCCCGCGATAATAGCACCGGTTGAAGGGGGAGCAGTGGTGCCTTCCCCATAACCGACAGAAAGGCCTCCGTTTACCTGAAGTTTTCCTTTAGGAGAAGTGACACCAATACCTACATTGCCACCAGGAGATAACGCAAGATCAGTGGTACCTCCTGTTTTTATCTGGTGAGAGCCAGTACCTGAGGAGAAGGTAAGATTTGCAGCAGTGCCCCCAATATCTAAGGCCTCAGAAGGGGCAGAAATACCCAAACCTAAACGTCCGTTTGTATTGTCCCACCAAAAATTATTGCTACCTGAGAGTGTGCTAGCTCCGGTCCAGAATGTTGCTTGCCCTGCTGCCCCTGTGCCACTTACTGTTCCGCCTCCACTTGTACAACCAGCGATCACATTATTTGCACCTAAACAGAGGTTAGTGCTTGTAGCTGTTGCGGTTGAACCAACCCGAATAGTCCCTTCCACTTGTAAGGTCGCCAGAGAGGGGTTGGTTGTTCCAATTCCCACATTTCCTTCAAAAATCGCACCTCCATCTGGGGCTAATTTTGAAAGATATGATGATGAAGATGAACTTGTGCCGACAGCAAGACCTCCAGATACTGTGAGTTTTGTTCCTGGTGCAGTATATCCGATTCCTACGTTTCCAGCACCTGCTTCAGTCACTAATGCGTACTTATTCGAAACGGTGGACCCCGCATTTACAGTAACCGCTGCGATATAATCACTAAATAAGTTCGATATTGAGGTGGTTACACCTGTTCCTATGTTTGCAGTTTTGTAATCGAGAAAAAGACGTGAGAGATTTGGTGTTGTACCTCCTACGTTTATATTTGGTGCGTTATATATACTATAAAAGTTACTGATTGGGGTTGAGGTTGACATCGTACCGGTTAAAGTAGGATCGATCTTTGTGGCGTAGAGTGTGGCAGCTGAAGTACCGGTAATTGAGTTGGCTACTTCAAGCGAAGCACCGACTGTGGTGGTGCCAATACCAACATTTCCGCTAAATAATCCATTGCCTGAAATGTTCAAATTTCCTAACTGTTGTGTGCCTGGGCTTGATCCTTGTAATTGTACGAACGAGTTATTTATAGCTGTTCCTCCTTGGTAGAGGGTTGTACCACTGATTGAACCATTGACAGTTAAGTTATAAGTTGAAGTAGCTGTAGTCCCAATCCCTACATTGCCGTTGTTATCGACATATACTCGCGTAAACGCATCAGTACTTCCACCAGTACGAATTCGTACTGTGCCGCTTCCGGTGGCTTGCAGCACAACATCGCCAGTGTTTGAAGCTTGTAAGGTCATGTTTTGGTTACTCGAAACAGTGAAATTAGTGGAAGCAAATGTGGAGCGAATTCCAGGGGCAGCGACTCCGATTAGCATGTCACCTGTTTGACTGATAAATGGAATGTTAGCAGTGGAAGTGCCTGGTGGAAGGCCTTGAAGTGTTTCCGCATTCATCGCATATCCCACGTTCGCAATCTGCTGCCGAGGAGTCATTTCGGAATCAGAACCGACCGTAGTACCAAGCCAGACGTTCGCATTCTCAGAGAATACAGACGATGCTATGGCTGAACCGCAGGAAGAACCGATGAGCGTGTTAAATATCCCATCAGTATCTGGCGTTATCGAACAGGTACCACTCGTATAGAGCTGAGTTCCACCAGATGAGTTGTCATATAATTTAAACACCATGTTAGTGGCAGTTGTAATCGGATTCCCCAGAGAATCTGTCAGGCGTCCTTGATATGAAAGTATGCGGCTTCCAGTGACAGGACTTACAGGATAAGCAAATGGAGTAGGTACTTTGCTAAAGAATCGAGAGTATATTCCGGCTCCTAATATAGCCATAAAGACCAATACTATCAGGGAGCCAACATAAATCTGAGGAAGGTTTAATTTATCTTCGTCTGTTGTTTTTGCCTGTTTACTTCTGTTAAGTAATCGAGAGGAGAGTAGTCTTCTAAATAGGATTGATATTTTTGTAAGAGTACCGCTCTTATCAGAGTCCAAGCTATTATTAGTTACTATATATATACCGTTTAACTCTCTATTCACGCGCGCGTGAAGTACTTCATATATAGTAGGGGATATCTTGGCATGTTTTACTAAGTATTCAAAGAAATGAAGAACTGAGTTGAGTTTTTTTGCAAGCATAGAAGGATCGGCTCCATTTTTTTTCTGGAGCTCTATGTACTTTTCCAGTTTTTCGACAGTAAATAGTTGATCCATCGTTCTTACATACTAAATAAACTTTATTAACGCCATGTATACGAAAGCCTTTTTTTCGCACTGAAAGAAGGCAAAGAAAACTTGAATGTACTGCGATGCGAATTAGCTGAGTCCATATAATATGGGCTGCCTTGAGAAGCTGGATCACACATATCTCTAAGGCTATATATGGCCTTAAATGAGTTTTTAACAAAAGCACTATAAGAACCCGTTATGAGTGTTTTCATACAAGTAAATTAATTTGTAATAAGGAACTCCTTAATAAAATCTATGTCCTTACCATTGCCCTTTTTTTGTAGTTCCATCTGATAATTTTCTATTAACGACGCAATATCTGTTTTAAATAGCTTTTCTTGACCTTCCTTAATATTTTCGACTTCCTTGGCTGGATTGTGCTGTATCCAGCCTTGATCTATACAAAACGAGAAAAATTTCCTCAGTGAAGATAAACGCCTATTAATCGTCGTGTACGGCACGTTTTCATCGATCAAGTACTGTCTATAGCCCAGGACTTGAGAAACACTCACGGCTGCGACCGTTTCTGAAGTAAAGGATTTAAGGCCTGCCTTAGCTTCAGCCCATGCAATAAAGCTGCGAAGGTCGGAAAGGTAGCTTCTAACCGAGTTTCTCTGGAGATCATCGCTATAGGTTATAGATCCATCTTTTCCCGCGAGTAAAGATTTTTTAAAAGAATCCTCGATATTAGATGAATTACACGTTTTTTCCATATTAGTTCAATATAGAACAATAATAATAAGCGTGTCAAGAGGTATTTAGGAGGTGGTTTGATATGGTTAAGTCTAGAGTAAATACCGACTTATTTTAGTCTTATAATAATATTTAAGCAAATTAATGTGATTAAACGATACTGTTATTTCTACTACTAAATATATCTATATATATAAATTATCCTATATAAAATATGTTGTATAGTATGTAGACTCAAAAATGCTTCTCTTTGATGGTTTTGGGGCTATTTTAAGCCTTAATTTTTAGAATACTAATAAATGCAATTAAAGTGTTAATGCGTTATTGAATGATACATTCTAAAATAGAATGAATAAATTATTTGAGAAATAAAACCGTTTGATACTGGTCTTTATATGACAACATTGTCTGCCGTGTATGGTTATGCCTTAGAAATAACTGGGAAGACTTACGAGCAGAGAAAATAGCAGAAGAAATGGTTAATTGCTAATTATTTTTGTTTTTATTTTAGCTTGTTGGAGCGGCCAAATTATTTAGCATCTGAGAAAGGATTTTTTGCACTAGTTTGCAAGCATTATTATATATCAGTTGCTTTTAAAATTAAATTGCTGTACAAGTAAGAGTATGAAGAAAGTGCTATTGTTTACTATTCTGGCAATCATTATTACAGGGATACTTGGATCTTTCTTCTGGTTTTATCAGATCCGGTTTATGACGACGCGTGCATATGTTCCTCCCTCTCAGTTTTCTCCTGATAACAGTTATGTCTTTATGTCACCTCTGCGGGCGAAAGCTAATAATGATGAAAAAATACGCGTAACAGTCTTTGTACTGAATTCACAAGGCTTAGGAGTACAAGGACGGATTATTAGTCTAAGCGCAGCTCCAGGAGTCACTACGGAGGCAGTGCAAGGGATTACTGATGGATTCGGTAAGGCATATTTTGACATTTCGTCTAACCGAGCTGGTGAATACTATTTAGATGTGCATGTAGACCAATCGACTCTTCCACAAAAAGCCCACCTTTCTTTCTATTGAGATATACGGTCTCAAAAAGACATTCTTATAAAGCCGAAATTAAGTCCGTATATCTGAATACGTTCACGAACATGTAGTCAAATACTTCATTTCTATACTAATTCAAAGCTACTGTGATTAGGGTTTAGCACATTTTATGAGAGTTTATATAAACTTCCAGCTTTTTAATAAAACTAGATTTAAGCAAGTTTATTAGGTTAATATATCTTTACAAAGTGAAATCATGCATTTTTTGGATAAAAACCGGGGTTTTTTTATCAAAGTTTTGATAGTTGAGAGTCTCAAAAATTAAATAATAAACAAATTAATTGTAATAAATGGTTTAAAAGTAATAGACAGTTAGGAGAAGCTTTGTTGTATCTGGTATAGTTAAATAATAAGCAAGACATGACTTATAGCAATATGGTATAGCTCCTATAGTAGATAAATTTATTACGTTTTGGCTTGTTTTAATAATTCCCATTCTATGTTTGTGGACAGCGTGGTTGTAAAGACAACTTACATTGATAGTTTTTTTGAAGTTTTTTTAATCAAAATACAGCAGTTTTTATTACTTCGGATTCGTGTTTTTTAGCCCAAATTGTGCTAAAACTCTAAAAATTTTGAAAAAGTCACGATAGTGTCGCTAATATCATAAAAATGGCACTAGCTATATAAATCTGCTGACAGGGTTATGTGTAGATTTATACTGCTACAAAGCCATTCTTCCCCGACGTGAAAAATAGGAGAATTATTAGTTATGAATTAGGAATTACGAGTTACGAATGACGAATAATACTACTAGATTTAAGATTTAGGATTGAAGATTTATGATTTAAGAATAATTGTTAGGGAACGGTTTTCCCCCGTCGTCCCGCCAGGGCGGGGCTGTGGAGGGACAAGCAAACCATTCCCTACTAAAACAAACAAGTAGGGTGTGGACGTTATATTCTCTTAAATCCAAAATACAAAGATCAATCCCGAGTACTCGGGGCAAGTCAAATCTTAAATCTAAAGCGCTAATATTCATTTTGATTTTGACATTGATTTGAAATTGGGATTTTGATCTTTGGATTTTAAGATCAGTAAACGGTTTGAAACCTTTCACTACCTGTTTTTAAAAAAAGTACGATAGTGACTAGAAACAGATATATTTATCAAACCATATGCTCGTATGCTTGACAAATATATTCTTTATACGGCTTGATTTATAGCCACTTTCGTACAATTATCTGATTGTAGTAGATTGAAATAAGCATTCCTGATAACGTTCGTACATTTTTAATTCTTCTCCACGACAAGCAGTGGGTGAGGAGTAGGTAGTGTGAGTGAGTTTGCTTCTTTGAGAGCAGGAAGGATATTTTCTGAAACAATTAATGCCCTTGAAGAAAAATGCCCATAAAATCGTCTATAAAGCCAGTAGATGAGCATGCAAGCTATCTCTACAAGTAAAATTATATTTAAGGCGTATTTAAGGAAAAGCATCCATAAAAATCCAAGAAACTCTATAATTATCATCCAATAGGGGAGTATAGAAAATGTAAGTGTGTTGCTTTTGGGTGAATCACTACTTTTATACTGCGACTGAGCAAACAATCGAAAATTTTCGGGCTTCGCTGTTGGTGACTCCATGGCATAATTTCCTTTTTCATCGGTTTGAGCTGTGAGTTGTGGAATTCCAAACGCCTCAACTGGCTTTGCTACGATATCAGCCAGTATGGGAAGCGTGATATTAAAAAATTTACTCCCATCATTGTATAACCGAAGCGAGACAGTGGTATTCGGCAATGATTGACCCGAAATTATTACATGATCGCCGATGTAGTAATTACTCTGGTTGAGGGAGATGGTCGGCGGTAGGATTACTGGGCCAATATTGATGTGTGTGTCTGTGGTGCGTGGGATGCATACTGGAGCAGTAGTTCGTCCCATCTGATCTTGTGCTATGAGGCACACATCTTTATTAGCGGGTGCGACCAGAGTATTGGCAAATGCAAAATATCCGGTATCGTCAGCGTAGGTAAAGTCAGAAGCTCCTCTTCCTGTGAGTGTTACAAATGCACGAGGTGAAGTATAGCCAAAGAGGTTAAATGCTTCGCCATTTATAAAAGCAGAAACATCAACGTCCGGTGCTTTAATAGGATTCTCCACCGCATAACTGCGGATATTATTTTTTAGATGGTGATTCAGACTGTATACAATGATGCTCAAAAAGCCGGTAAGAACCAGACAAAGGAAGAAATGGTGACGTAGTTCGCGCGCCAGAAATGAGTGCTTGGACATGATATGAGTATAGAGAAGGGAAAAGAAAGAAGCAAGAAGCAAGATCAAAACAGTTACGAGTTACGAATGACGAATTACGAGATGATGAAACGCAAAATTCAAAAGTCAAAATGTAAATGCGCAGGTAAAAATTTAAAAAAGTTTTAATGCATTATTAACTTTTTATTTTTGAGTTGTGATTTTGATTTTTTATTTTTGATTTTTGACTTTCTTTCTCGTAATTCGTCACTCGTCATTCATAATTTATACTAGCTACTTACTACTATCTACTTATCGTTATTCAAACGTAGCAGTTGCAATATACGTGAGTTTATTGAAGTAATAACCTGGTGCTTGAGTTGCTGATATTGTCAGTTTGTAGCAAACATTTATTTGTGAATTACTCACGGCTGCTGAATTAGACATAATTGCACGTGAAGTGGCCGATTCAAAAGAGCGGGCATTAAACGACCTTCCAGAAGCATTCCAGCTAAACACGGCATCATTCCCGCTCAATGCATAGCCAAAGCCTGAATTGGTACCCGAATCTGTCCAATCAGCAGCAGTTGTGGAGGTGCATGAGTTACTTGGACAGGTTGTATCCGCGATATTTGTGGTTCCACTGCCATCAATCGATAATGGTTTATCTTCGAGAGCAGTGACGTTATATCCATTTTTGGCATTGGTACTTACGGTAATCGTATGACTTGCGTAGTAGGGAACTCCAGTACTAATCGCTGAACCATACGGGACTGTGGTAGCAGTAGTAGATACAGAAGCTGCTTTGCCACATACGGTTGTACCAACCCCTACTGCTCCGATAGTGAATGTGAGGTAATTCTGTAAATTTGCCGAAACGAGCACTCCATCTATCGGTGCGACCGACAACTCGGTCGCTGTACCTGTGATCAATGTGTCATTGCTATCATACTCTGTAACTGTGAGGTTATAAACATCTCCTTGACCGCGTGTATGAGTACTACTTGGAGCAGGGTTAATAAGTTTTTTTGTTGAACTGCCAATTGTTATTGTCATCGCTGTGCTTGATGGAATAGTGCTTGTTGTTGAACACTTTACTTCGTGTGATCCTGAAGAAGAAGTAGCAGAAGATGTAACAGTTGCGGTCCATGTTAAAGCACCACCGGAACAGGTTACATCACTGGCGCCGACTGCTAAAGATCCACCTAGATCAAAGCCAGAAGCATCAGGAATTCCATCGTTTGATGTTGAGGTTGTAGTGGCAGCAGGTATTTTTATGATAAAATAACCACCATTTCCTCCATTAACTGAACTTGTCGTAGTGAAAACTACTGCGTGTGTGGCTGATTGAGACGCAACTGCTGCATCTCCTGATGAAACAGCGGTGGTCAGCGGTGTGTTTATTCCAAAAGTAGTACCATTATAACTCGATACAGAACTAACAGAGTATGTCATACTCTGATTGGCTAGCGCGCCACGACAGCCAGACAAAACATTATTCGTAATGCATATTGTATCTTTGGGGAAAAGGTTTTGAGTGTCTGCATCAGGTGTCGTTCCCGAAAGTGTTAGAGTTGTTGCGCCAGAAGAAATAGTATTAAGCGGACCACGAAATGAGAGACGGGAATTAGAAATAGTATCAGAAGCAGAAGTAAACGTTGCGTTTACTTGTTGCGGGAGATTTACTGTAAAAATAGTTGCAATCTGTACAAATGCAAAAATTAATACAGCACTTTTGTACCAATATCCGTGTTTCATACCATTATTTTTTAAACATAAAAATGAGCAGTATCCAGTATTTAGTATCCAGTATCTAGCAGTCAAAAACCAATCATTTTTCCTAGATACTATATACTTTATACTAGATACTGCTCACAAATTCTACCTATTAGTCGTCGCGTTTTTTGATCTGACTTTTCAGCTTTTCAATCTCTTCCTGTTCCTTTTCGAGCTCCTCTTCAAGTCTGTGCTCTTTGTAAATGAATCGACGGTACACATTGAACAGGATAATACCGAGCAGAATTAGGGTGAGTAAGATCACCGCAGCTACTTTCCATGGAAAGACCCAGACAGTCGCCATGCTCATGAGAGGCATGCCATTTTTACCGTATGAAGCACGTAAGGCAACATTGTACTTGCCAATCATCCACTTCTCACCGAAGGCTTCGTTATATTCACGTTCTTTACCTGGGAAAATTCGAACTTCACGAATTGCTTTTTGGTCTAAGGCTTTACCGAACCAATCAGTTACCGATACAGCACCTTTTGGAACCATGTGAACATCTCCTTGATTCAGTATGTCATAGGTAAGTTTAATCGGACCATATTCTTGAAATGAGGGAACAGAGAAGTTAGTTACCATCATTTTTTCTTTACATTCACGTCCGTCAACTACGAAGTTTAAAATGCCTCCGACTTTGCTTGAAACAGAAGCAGCTGATTGTTGTTCAACAGCTCCAAGACGTTTCACAGTCTCAGAATTGGGCTCAAAGTACACAATGGCATAGTATCCGCAGGCAGCAACGGTGGATGGAGGAGAGACTGATCCGTAAATACTAACGATTTCATTTTTTGGAATAGCCACTATTTTATCACTCAATGTAATCCATGAAGAAGCAGCATAGCTAGGTTTTTCTGCAGTTGATTCAAGCAGGGCTGGGGTTCCTCGATTATCAGTAACAATAAAGTCAGCCACTTTTACATTTCCGACTAGTACATTGTCAGAGCCGTTTCTAAACTGAATCTGGAAACGTGTTTTTTCACCAGGTTTTACTGTAATATCTTGAATAGAAGGAAACACTGTGATTGCGCTCTGTTGTGAAGTTGTCGACTGTGCATTGACACCACTGACGAGTGTAATGACGGTAATGAGGAGTAAGAGGAACTTCACTAAGCGTTTCATGATTTTTTTATTTGAGAAAAAATTGTTAATCCCCTTACTCGAGAGTCAAGTTAGCTAGTATTTAGTATCCAGTATCTAGTAGCTAGGAAAAATATTTTATTTCCCTAAATACTAGATACTAAATACTGGATACTGATTTTATTCAAACGTTGCTGTTGCCACGTATGTCAACTTGTTGAAATAGTATCCTGGTGCCTGTGTCGCTGAAATTGTCAGTTTGTAGCATACATTAATCTGTGAGTTACTAACAGCTGCAGAATTTGACATAATAGCGCGCGCCGTGGCTGACTCAAATGAGCGCGCGGTAAAACTGGTACCTGAGGCATTCCAGCTAAATACTGCGTCATTGCCACTTAATGCATACCCGAAGCCTGAATTTGTACTTGTATCAGTCCAGTTAGCCGCCGTTGTCGAAGTGCATGAATTACTAGGACAAGTAGTGTCTGCAAGGTTTGTTGCCCCGCTTCCATCTATAGAAAGTGGTTTATCTTCAAGAGCTGTTACTTGATAGCCATTTTTTGCATTTGTACTGATAGTAACGGTATGACTTGCGTAATAAGCACTTCCCGCATTACTTACTGATCCAAAAGGAACAGTTGTTGCTGTGGTGGCAACTGATTGTGCTTTTCCGCAGACTGTGGTACCCGCCCCTACCGAACCAATGGCAAATGTTAGGTAATTTTGTAAATTAGCCGATACTAAAACACCATCAATAGGAGCGACAGAAAGATCAGTGGCTGTTCCATTGATAACATTGTTGTTGCTGTCATATTCAGTGGCTGTGATATTGTATACATCAGCCTGACCACGAGTATGACCAGTCGTAGGAGCAGGATTAATAAGTCTGTTAGTAGCGCCCCCGATTGTGACGGTCATTGCTGTTGATGAAGGAATAGTACTGGTAGTTGAACATTTGATTTCATGTTGACCTGAAGAGGAAGCATTTGAGGCCGTAACGGTTGCAGTCCACGAAAGAGCTCCGCCGGAACAGGTTACATCAGATGAAGTAACAGCTTTGGACCCTCCAAGATCAAAACCGGTAGCATCAGGAATCCCATCATTTGAAACGGTAGTGCTTGTTGCTGCAGGGACTTTTATGATAAAGTAACCACCTGAGCCTCCGTTTACAGAAGTGGTGGTGGTGAAAACGATAGTATGTACCGCAGACTGTGTGGCAACCGCTGCATCACCAACAACTGTATTGGCGGTGGTGGGGGAATCAAGGGTAAATGTGGTACCGTTGTACGTTGTGACAGAGCTGACACTAAAGATTTTACTACTATTTGCGGCAGCGCCACGACATCCTGAGAAAACGTCGTTGGTGATACAGACCACATCTTTTGGAAACAAGTTTTGGGTATTGCCATCTGGAGTTCCACCAGAGAGAGTAAGAGTTGTGGCACCTGATGAAACAGCACTTAAAGGTCCACGGAACGAGAGACGGGAATTAGAAATAGTATCAGAAGCAGAAGTAAATGTAGCATTCACCTGCTGAGGTAAACGGATGGTAAATATTGAAATTACCTGAATAAAGGCAAAAACAATCACGACCGCTTTATATACAATCTTTTTATATTTCATACAAAATAATAAATAGTACTGCTAATTTATACGATATACATATTTAAAATGTCTGTCAAGTGCATTTCTCATTTAAATTTAGTTACGAGTTACAAATGACGAATTACGAGTAGAAATTGGTATTGGGTATTTGTTATTGGGTATTGGGAGGGTATGAGTTAGGAGTTACGAGTGATGAATGACAAGTTACGAGTTGATGAAAAGCAAAATTCAAAAGTCAAAATGTAAAAGCACAGGTAAAAATTTAAAAGTTTTAATGCATTATTAACTTTTTATTTTTGAGTTGTGATTTTGATTTTTGTCCCGAGTAATCGGGATTAATTTTTGACTTTCTTTCTCGTAATTCGTCACTCGTAATTCCTAATTACTTAATTAATTAGCTGTTATTCGTAACCCGAATGCAGCCTTTTGGTACTGCGGATCAATTTGAAGGGCTTTGTGGAAGGCAGTGCGCGCAGCTGTGTCATCTCTCATCTGAAAATAAATGATACCAAGATTCGTATATAACTCTGGATCATTGGGGTGGAGCTCAATTGCTTTTTGGGCAAACGCAATAGCTTTATCAAAATCTTTATAACTAAGGTATAGTCCGCCTAAATTTTTATATACTTTCCACATCTGCGGATTCAGCTTCAGCGCGATCATGTAGTAGTACTCTGATTGCTGTAGCTGTTTATTGAGCTGCAGGGCATACCCAATATTTTCGTATGCCTCTGCAAAATTTGGCGCAAGATCAATTGTTCTTTGGAATTCTTTCGTGGCTTCATTGTATTTTTTTTCATGCAAGTACACCAGCCCCAGACTATTATGCGCCTGGAAACTGTACGGTGATTCGGCCACAGTGGCTTTCCAGAAATTGCGATCGTTCCAGTCTTGATTTCTTATATACGTACGTATGCCAAGTAAAAGAATTATTACAAACATAATGAGTAAACCCATACGCTGCCAGCGGTTTAAGACCAAATGCACAAATAGATACGCGAAGCATAAAATAATGCCAAATGATCCCAAATATACATATCTCTCCGCAAGATATGAGGCTATAGGCAAGGGGGAAAACATGAGCGAGAGTGAGAGTGTAAAGAAGCTCAATCCAAAGAAAAGCACTTTCATTTTTTTTATATATGTAATTAAAATGATTGTAAAAAATAAGAGCGTGAGCACGGCATAGAACACATAATCCAGGCGAGTAAGCGGCTCTGTGTGGTAAAACGTCAGGTGAAGCGGCCAGAGCAAGAGTTTGACATATCCGATAAATGCTGTTGGCAGTTGCAGTAGATAGGCTTTCATATCAAAGCCGCCAGGCGAAAATGTTTGGATACTGTTTATGCGCCCTTGAAAACGAATAAAGGCGTAGATCACCGCGAAAATATCGAGCACAAAATAGGGGAGAATAGAGCGAACGGATTTTTTCTTTTCAAATGTAAGGGCATATAAAAGTACAAGCATGGGGAGAACCACAGCTTTTTCAGAAGAAAGGAGAGCAGCAAAAGTGAGTGCAAGAGATATAAAACAATAGGCAGGATGCTTTTTCCGTTTTGCATAAAAATAAAGTGTAAGAATGGTGAAAAGAGTATAAAGACTATAAATTCCACCAGAGATCCAGGTTACGCCTTCACTCAGAACCGGGTGTACGGCAAAAATGGCGGCGGTGATTACAGCAACTTTTTTATCGGTTAATTTTTTGGTAAATAAATAGATAGCGCAGGCAGTGCAGATATGTATCACTATATTTACTGCATGATAGGCCAGAGAGTTATACTGGAATAATGTAAAGGTAAGGGTTCGGAGCATAATCCACAGCTGGGGACCGATATTCCGTAAATAGTACATAAAATCACCAGCGTGGGTGTTGGTCATGATAGCGTCTACATCGTCACCGATGAATCCGTTAAAAAGAGCATTGTGGTAGAAGGTCGTTACAAGAATGACGATAAGTGCAAATGGCCAGTACTGGGCTACTACATGATGTTTAAAACGATGACTCATTTTTTGCATGGATTTACTGTATCTATTTTTGGTGGGGTTTGCAAGAGCATACACATTAATCGTAAAAAGGCTAAGGGTTTCGCCGCTCGTATCGTTAAAACGTAAAACGTTAGACGGCATGCCATACGAGCAGCGAAAACGTTGACCGTAAGACGATTTAATCATTGACTTTTTTTATCCGTCTGTTATATTTATATGCATATGGTTGTTAAAGAACGACGAACGAAAATTTTACTTTCTCTATTTTTATTCTCAGACGTTAATCTTTCCTCAGTAAATTTTAATCAAAACCTTCAAAAAGTATTTGATGTAAATCTGAATCAAAAAACACGCGGAAGTTTATCGGGATTATTGCGGGAAGGTATGATCGAGAAGACCGGAGAAAATCAGTATAAACTTACACAAAAAGGATTTGGGGCTCTTACGCTTTCTTTTCCATTTTTCCGCTTTTTACGCGAGGAATGGGACGGCAAATGGCGCATACTTTCCTACGAAATTCCAGAGAAAAAGCGCGATTTACGCGATAGACTGCGCCGTGAAGTTGCGGGGTGGGGACTTGGCCCTTGGCACCGGTCTTTCTGGCTGACACCGCACCCTATCATTGAGAACCTACGTCTGCTTGTATCTCAGAAAGAAGAAGAAAAATACATACAAGCCTTTGAAGGCGATCATGTGTTTGGTGAGCAAAAGATTCTTATTGAAAAAGTATGGCAAACACAAGATATCGATAAAAAGTATCGCGAACTTTTCAAAAAGTGGCATGATATCCTTTCAAGCGAAGGTGATAAAACTGACAAATTAACTAAAGTTGTTAACTTGTATGTGGAACAGCTGCGTCTTGACCCTGGTTTGCCCAAAAATCTGATCGGAGAGACCTGGATCGGTTTTGAGGCTTACAATATCTTCAAAGAAATCCGAAGTATTCTGCTTTCGTAACTGCGTAAAATAGTATTTAGTATTCAGTATCTAGTAATCAGTAGAATAAATGACGAATTACGAGTAATACTATTAGATTTAAGATGTAGGATTTATGATTAAAGAATGATTGTGTAGTAGGGAACAGTCCCCACAACGTCCCGAGTACTCGGGACGACGGGGAAAACCGTTCCCTACATACATAGGGGCATCACACCATGGTGGGGAGAACAATGCAGCAATGCAACAATGTATCAATGTAATACTCCCAAGTCTTAACCCTTCACTTTTTTTTAATCTTTCCATCATCTATAACAAAAACAACATCCCCATCACGGTCTGTGCGGGAGTATGGTACGTGCAGGGCATGCAACATGTCTAAAACTTCTTTTGATGGGTGACCGAACCGATTTCGCTTTCCGACACTTATCACAGCGTGGGTCGGCTTTGCTAATGATAGAAATGAAACTATTAAGCCATTCTTAGAGCCGTGATGTGGTACTTTTAAGATAGAGACATTTTTAATATCTGCAACAATCTTATTATCATAATCTATAAACGTTTGTAAGATTTTTGGTGAAATATCACCGGAAAATAACACTTTTATCTTTCCCTCTGAAAATAAAAGCATTTCAGAGAAATCGTTTGCGTCCAGCGTAGATGCGCCGAGTACAGATTGTTCGGGAACGTATGAGTTTTCTGTAATAAAAGTTTGTGTTGGCCACAAAACCGTCAGTGTGTCGGATAAAACGCTCAAAGTATTCCCTTGTTGGATATACTGCACACGCACACCTTTCTTTTTGTAAAGTGTAATCTGCTTAGCGAACTCATATTTTTCATTATCAAGCGCAACTGCGTAAAGATTTTTGACAGTGTAGTGGTCGAGCACTGCACTGTACCCGCCGTAGTGATCTTTTTGCGGATGGGAAATGAAAGAGTACTCGATCGTTTTATCCCAAAAAGGCATGTGGCGGCCAAGGCATTCAAGGACAGAATTGTCCGGTCCCGCATCAATAAGTATGTCAATCCGATTATGGACACGGATATATGCAGCATCGCCTTGTCCGACATCGCAGAAAACTATTTTAGAGTGCGTATCAAAAAGTGAAAGGAGAAATAAGGTTGCTATCAAAACCATAGAAATGGTAAGTAGCAAGAAAAAGTGTTTTATGGTTATGATCGGTTTGGGAGACATAAAAATACGTTAAAAGTCTAAAGTCAAAAGTTAAAAGTTACGTAAGTAATAGTCATGCTGAACCCCGAGTACTCGGGGTGAAGCATCTAGCGTATGCGGGGCTTTCATAGAGTTTTCGCGTTCGCTAGATGCTTCGCCAGATATTCTTCTGACTCAGCATGACTTTTAACTTTTAACGTTTAATTACCCTTGCTCCTAACCCCTAACTCCTCACTCCTAACTCCTCACTCCTAACTCCTATCCTAGAACTTTATCATCGCATACGGTAACCTAGAGAGTAAATTTATCATCCAAACCATGTAACTCAACAACACATAACACACACCAGCAAACGGCAAACCGAGCGGATAATAAATCTTTCCTAAAAACGCTGTTAAAAAACCAAAGACCATCAGCGGTCCGACTGTCCAGGCTACAGCCACATTGGCAAGCGGGGATACAAGTGATACCTGTTTGAAATAGAAAAAGATGACTGGAGCTGAGAGAATCTGTGCGGCTACTGAGGTACCGAATTCTTCGTATAGTCCGTGACGCAGCTCTATCCAGCGTCTTTTCCATCCCTTCACGTCTTGCGAAATGTGAAAAGGTTTTTGTGTATTGAAAAGAATTAAACTGAGTGTGGCCGCGTATGAAAGCTGGAATGAAACTGTGGTTAACCAGCGCGGGGAAACGATCGCGATAAAAATAGCTGATAAAAAAAGCAGATATAGTGCAGAAGTCTTTCTACCGTAAATTATTGCAACGAACGTTAATATTCCCATAAATGCTGCTCGTACGATTGGGGCTTGTGGGTGGACAAAAATAACAAAAATAATTATGGTTAGTATTATTATCACTACAGATACTATCTTGCTAAAATATCTGGTAAGTGGCAACAGCATAGCCGCGAGCAGCGTAATATTCATTCCAGATAGGACGACTAAATGTAGCAAGCCTACGGTCTTTAACTGTTCATAAAATACTTTAGATGTTTTGAGACTTACTCCAAATAGTATGCCATTTAAAAGCGATGCGTGTGGCTCAGGCAAGTATGAATTTATGACAGTCGTAAATGTGGAAGGATCGGGCATAGTCATTCGGTTGTTATTTGAGACTTTAACTTCTGAAACGCAGCATTTCCGAACACTTTTTTAGTTAGAAGATCTTCGATCTTTGTGTACGGTCTACTCTGTATGATCTTTGCTACAGTACTTGGGCCAACCCCGGGAAGAGCATCTAGTTCAGCTTCTGTAGCTTTGTTAATATTGATAGCTTTCTGAGCAGTTGCTGCACCAAGCACCGAGGAAATAGCACCATCATTTTCATTTCCTTGTGTTAATTCCGACTTGGAAGGGATGTATATTTTGTCTTGGTCATTGAGCTTTTTAGCAAGGTTAAAGCTGCGATAAAAATACTCTTCATCAGCATTTTCGTTGAGTCCACCGGCTAGTTTGAGCAGATCTTTGAGCCTGTAGTCCTGCGGAATGTCATACACTTGGGGCTTTACTACAGCACCCGCAATTTGCACTGATATTTTTGAGGGTATTTGCGTTACCTCCATATCTGGTAATTGAGACTCTTTGGCTTTTCCATAGCCATTAGTGCTCTCAAGAAACATTAGCATTGAAATGACGCATGTGATAATGGCAACCGCAATCAGTAAAACACTCGTTTTATTTGAGTGAAATAATTTCAGCGCTGCTTCATGAAAGAGTTCCATAGATTGAAGGTAGGGAGTTGGATAGCTGATGTCAATAGATTATAGTCTACAAAGTGATAGTAACGTGTCGCTAGAATCTGATAAACTGGGAGAAAGTAGATAGGGGTTAAGAGTTATGAGTGAGGAGTTAAGAGTGACGAATGACGAATTACGAGTAGAAATTGTTATTGGGTATTAGTTATTTGGTATTAGGAGGTTAGGAGTTAAGCGTTATGTGTTAGGTTGAGTAGGGAACGTTTTGCTTGTCCCTCCATAGCCCCGATTACTCGGGGCGACGGGGGAAAACCGTTCCCTAATCAGACAAATAATTTGCGTTGCTTGTGCTACTGTTCCATATATCGTTGCACGTCTAAGGGTTGCGCTGCTCGTATTGTATATTGTCTTACGTTTTACGTTAATCCATACGAGCGGCGAAAACGTTAACCTTATAACAGTTGCCGTACATATAGTATTTGCTACTATGATAAAAAAACCAAATTGCAATATTGAACAAAAATACTCTAAACAACCATATCTGGTGATGGGGGTGGATGAAGTGGGGATGGGGGCTTTGGCAGGACCCGTTTTTGCAGCAGTTTTTACGATAAATGACTGGTTTGACAAATCACTCCTAAAAGTACTAAAAAACTTGGGAATTAATGACTCAAAGCAACTTTCGTACAAGAAAAGAGAACATATAAATGAATTGTTGCAAAAGACTAAAGCACAATTTTATATTGGTGAGAGCTCTGTTTTAGAAATAAACACAGTTGGAATCCGCAAAGCACGTAACCGAGCAGTAAGGCGCGCGGTCGAAAACTTTTTGGAAAGTATAAAAATAGAAAACCCTATAATCTTATTATGCGATGCATTTGGTTGTCCCTATTTACCCTCAATTCCCAAGCAAAATCAAGTACCAATTATTAAGGGAGATTCTGAGTGTATCTCTATAGCTGCTGCTTCGATTCTTGCCAAAGTTGCGCGCGATCGTTATATGGAAGAACTACACGAAATGTATCCACAGTACGGTTGGAAGGAGAATAAAGGGTATGGTACACGCACACATATAGAAGCAATTCGGAAGTATGGAGTTACAAAGCATCATAGGAAGATGTTTGTAGACGGCATAATAAGCATTAAGTAGGGAACAGTCCCTACAAATGCAAGTAATGTATAATCTTATTCTTCCCGATTTTTTAATTTCAAAACAACCAATACTCCGATACCAATAGCCACAATCAATCCAAACAGGAACTTTAGCGGGAGCGCAAAAAACGAAGTTGACGCGTAAATATTTGGTGTTCCATCACCGAAATTTATCGTTGTCGAAAGATTATACTTACCGATAAAAAAACCGGACAAAATAAGTGATGCAGGCGCTTTACATAACGAATTTTTAGAAGTTCCACAATCAAGATCTGCAGAAGGCGTAGCAGTGAGGAGCCGTTGAGATTCAGCTAATACATTCTGTGGTAAAAGGTCGTACATAGCTTTTTCTCCAAAGTTGCCGCGCATCTCGATTGATCCTTCCGGTTTTAAAAAGTTAGCTCCATTATTTTGCAGAACTAATGAAACAGGTACTTTATCACTGCTATCAAACAAGTGAATTTTGCCAATAAAGGGCAGGCTAAAATGAGACAATACATCAAATAAAGCAATTTTTGCATTAACTTTTGTGTAGCCAGATTGAGTGACGGTAATCAAAATATTAGCACCAATTGTAGCTCTAGCACCGGAGGCAGAACTACTAATAGCCATGGATGGGGGTTCGCTAGAGGCGAGTAAAGTATAGTAATAATCTCCTTCCGGCGCTCCTTCAGGAATACGTATACGAAGCAGTAATTGTTGACTACCATTTGGTTTCATAAAAAATGGTTTGTCGAGTTCTATGTCTGAGTTATCGAGTGAAAAGTGGACGGGTCCTTCAAGTTCATCTTTAATTTTAATCGCGCCTGTGTTTCCTTTGGGCTCAAAACTTCGTACATAGGCATGCATAATTGCCGGGTCAGCATTATTTTCGAGTGTGTAGGCGACGAGTAGTGATTTCCCCGGCTTGACCATTGTTTCAATCAAGGGCGGGGAAAGGGAAAGGGAGATTGTTTGAGCCATCACGGATAGAGGCAATACTAGCAGTATAGTGAGGGATAATAGTATGGTAGATATTGTTTTCATTGTAATATTTAAATCCAAATTACAAAATCTAAATTTCAATTCAATAACAAAATCCCAAATCCAAAGTATATTTGAAATTTGGATTTAGTAACTAGGTGTTGCTACATAATTAATAATTGTTTGATAATTGCCTGGTGCTTGCAATGGTGAGATATTAAGTTTAAATGTCATGGTTGATTGCCTATTTTTTGCCACTTGGCTGCTCGTCATAACCACAACAGGCGAGTCGCTATTTGATCTATCAGGAAATGGGCGATAGTAGGTGGCTCCTAAAAAATCAGCGGGAATATCATTCCCGCTCATGTTATACCCAAACCCGTATCGGCTTGTATTTGTCCATACATTTGCCGAGCCTATTGTGCATGTTGTTCCTGAGTTACAGGCAGTATCAGGAATTACGTCATTAGCTAATGTTTTCATTTTAGTTTCCTCAATAGCCGTGACTTGATATTGACCAGGATTACCAAAGTTTACCGTTAGGTTTGTTGATCCGGTATAAAATTGCTGGCTTATGACATTGCCAAATGAGATATTACTGTTTGAGACAGTAAAACGGAATCGAATAATGGAATATAAATATTGAAATCCTGCTTTGATGGTATAACCACTAGAATCGAACTTTCCGGCCACTGTTTGCCCAATAGATGTGTTTACTTTATAACTTGATGAGTTTGCAGTACCTGCGCCGATGTTTACATTGCTAAACTGAATACGGTAGCGATTAGATTCAAGGTCATCAGCCCAGACAGCGGTGCTACAAAGGACTGTGGTGATAACTAATAATATGGTAAATTTTTTCATAGTATAAAAAACTCTCCTCCTTTTTTAAGGAGGAGTACCGAGCCATCGGCGAGGGGAGGTGGTAATAAAACAAAATATAATTTACTTGTGATACCACCCTCCCGTCCACCAAATCGGCGGACGGGACCCCTCCTTAGTAAGGAGGGGAGTTTTTTATTGATCTGCGATCTTTTACTCTCTCTCAAACTCCTCCACTAATTTTTCTAATCGATTTGCTTGGCGTTTTAACTCATGCAACTCTTTATCGCCCATAAAGTTATCCACCAGTTCACGGATGGTTTTAATATGATTTCTCACGATCAACGAGTTAAACAGATGATTATCTTCTTCAAGACGTGTGATTTCTGTTTTAGATTTTTGAAGTTCCTGGTATTCCTGGCCTAAGTACATGGCAAAAGGCGTAAGGAAGGCGAGTGAAAAAATCGGCATGAGCGTTTTTAACCCCTGGTCAGGGGGTAGTGAGAAGAGGAAGAATATAACCAGTGCTATCGTGGCTGTGATCGCAATCACTGGCTCGAGAAATAATGCCAGTGAGAACAACAAAAAGTATATCAGGAAAAAAAATGTAGAACCCACACTACCCGAAGTCATGACTACCATCACAATGACAAAGGTAAACACAACCGAGTCAAGCAAGTGAGAGCGGGGATGAGTGGGAAGATAAAAGCGTTTTACAGCATAATACAGAATGAAAAGTACTGCAGCAATCTGAAGGTCATAATGGGCGAGTGGGGTGAGTGCGGTGAGAAATGCCAAGGCAATAGTGAGCACCAGTACCAGGGAATGAGTGATTTCTTTGGACATACTTATACTATACAATAAATTCGAAATACGAATCACGAAATCCGAAACAAAAGAGCATTAAAACCAAAGTCAAAAATTCTAAATGCAATTCGTCGTCATTCTGGCCTGACCAGAATCAGACGAATTGCACATTTTGAATACTGATTCTGGATGCGCTCGAACATGCGTTCTCGCTTACCAGAATGACGGAATTCCAATAGCAAAATACGAAATAGTTACCACCCGAACAATGCAACAATGCAACAATGAATCAATGTACTACTCGTAATTCGTCACTCGTCACTCCTAACGCCTAACACATAACTCTTAACACCTCACTCGTAACTCGTAATTCGTAATTCCTAAATCCAATATGTCCATTTTAATTTGTGGTACAATAATCACATGAACAAAAATGCTGTTGCACGGGCAAATATTTTTACAGACCTCATGGAGGAACTTAAACGCGTCACATGGCCCACTCGCGCAGAAACCATTAGACTCACTACTGTGGTTATCGTAATTTCCTTGATTATTGGGGTGTACATCGGTATAATAGACCTCGGTTTGGCGAAAGTACTTGAATTATTAACAAAGACTCGTTAGACTTTCCGCTACAGATCATATATAATCAAAATGTATATTGTTTGTAGAGACGGGGCATGCCCCGTCTTTACCATATAAACATATGAACAAAGATGAATTACAAAAAGAGGCGCAGGAAGCCACTAATTCCGGCTCTCCTTTAAATGACGAAGCCAAGTGGTATGTCATCCATATCCAAACTGGCTATGAACAGCGCGGAAAAGCCGCTCTTGAACAGCGCGTAAAAAGTCTCGGTGTAGATGACAAAGTTTTTGACATTGTTGTCCCCATGCGCGAAATTGTCGTCGTCAAAAAAGGCAAAAAAGCAAAAGCCACAGAGAAAGTATTTCCTGGCTACGTTCTGGTCCGAATGATTTTAGATGATCAATCATGGCTGGTGGTGCGCACGACAGAAGGTGTTACCGGATTTGTCGGCGCAGGTTTAAAGCCCACTCCAATTTCTGATAAAGAAGTCGAAGCCATTATGCGCTTTGTAAAGCAAGAACAACCGAAGTTTAAAGCAAAGTTTTCAGTTGGTGAAGCAGTCAAAATCACTGAGGGTCCATTTTCTGATTTCCTGGGTACAATTGATAAAATCGATGATGAACGGGGAAAAGTACGCGTACTTGTCTCTATCTTCGATCGAGAAACTCCAGTGGAACTGGACTTTTTACAGGTAGCGAAATTGTAATGCTTTAAAAATTACGAGTGACGAGTTAAGAATTACGAGTTATTTTATTCGTAATTCGTCATTCGTAATTTGTAATTATTAATTTGAAATTAATCAAGTGGCTAAAAAGATAAAAACACTCATAAAGTTAAATTTACCAGCAGGTGAGGCAACTCCGGCACCTCCAGTTGGACCAGCATTGGGACAGCATGGTGTGCCTATCATGGATTTTATAAAAGAATATAATGCCCGCACTGCCAAACAAAAAGGCCAGATTATTCCGGCTGTGATTACTGTATTCGAAGACAGAAGTTTTACATTTGTTACCAAACTGCCTCCAGTTGCCGCTCTTATCAAAAAATCACTTGGTATTCAAGCTGGTTCAGGCAAGCCAAACATGCAAAAAGTCGGAAAGCTCTCAAAAGCACAAGTCGAACAGATTGCCAAAGATAAAATGGAAGATTTAAATACAGATGATGTTGAGATGGCTTCCCGCGTAGTCGCCGGAACAGCCAGAAGTATGGGAGTAGACGTTGAACAAAGTTAAAAGTCTAAAGTCAAAAGTTAAAAGTCACGTCATGCTGAGCCAGAATATGTTGTCTGGTGAAGCATCCAGCGTAGCGAATCTGTTGAAACACACGCGTTCGCTAGATGCTTCGTTATACTCAGCATGACCTAAAACAAAATTAGTAAATTTTTATAATCTCATGGGAAAAATACGCACACGCACTATCGGTTTAGAAGATGTTGAAGAACAACAAAAAAAAGAGCAGAAAGAAAGAGCCGCTCAAAAAAAAGCTGAAAAACTGCATAAAGAAGAGAAAAAAGCAAAAAAGGCCTCATCAAAAGCAATGGAAGAACTAAAGGCTGTTGAAGAAAAAGAAAAACTTTCTGAAGAAACATCTGATAAAGCTGAGACTAAACATGAAGCAAAGAAAGAAGAAAAGAAAGTTGAATCTGTTAAAACTCACAAACGCGGTAAAAAATATAAAGCAGCCGCAAAAGAAGTTGATAAAAATAAAACCTACACGTTAGTTGAAGCAATCACCGTACTTAAGAAAGTAAAGTATGCTGATTTTGACGAATCTGTAGAACTGCACTTAAATGTCCTTGAGAATAACTTAAAAGGCGAGGTCGAGTTACCTCATACCACTGGTAAATCAGTACGTATCAAAATAGTGGATGATGCGTTACTTGATCAACTTGAGAATGGCGTCATTGATTTTGATATTCTCGTGACTCATCCTTCATACATGCCTAAGCTTGCAAAATTTGCACGTACATTAGGTCCAAAAGGCTTAATGCCGAATCCAAAAGCTGGCACTATTTCTCCAAACCCTGAAGACGTGGTCAAAAAATACGAAAAAGGTGTGTTGAAATGGAAAACAGAAGCTAAATTTCCTCTTATTCACCAAATGATCGGCAAGATCTCACATGACGAAAAAGCTCTTGTTGAGAATGCTGAATCATTTCTGCACTCAGTCGGCTCAAGTAAGATAAAAGCTGCGTTCATAAAAACCACCATGAGCCCCTCTTTGAGAGTGAGCGTGTAATGGTGAGATTTAAGTATAAATATGTAGGGAACGGTCGCGACCGTTCCGTACACACGTTAAATCCAAAGGTCAATCCCGAGTACTCGGGACTATGGAGAGACAAGTAAACCGTACACTACACCAAAAAAATCAAATTTCAAAGCTCCCGCCTGCCATAGCCTGTCTGTACAGGATGATAACTTATACAATTAAGATTAACTGTACAGTTTTGTGAACCTATATCGCAAGGCACTGGCGGGCAGGCAAATTTCAAAACAATATCAAAATCCAAAATCACAATATACATTTGAGCTTTGGATTTGGGATTTGATTTGTCCCGAGTACTCGGGATTGAATTTTGACATTTGGATTTATATCCGTAATTCGTCATTCGTCATTCGTTACTCCTAACTTTTTATTTATTCTTGCGCGCACACGAAATCTGTGTAATAATTATAGAATGTCTCAAGTACCTGATAGTTATGGCGCGTTTTGGGAATACATTTCACAGACGCAAAAAGATCTGCTTTTAGAAGGCGATTACATGACAAACGAAGTGATCCGCCATCATTCATATAAATTTAAAGACTATTCTTTCCTTATTTTTCCCTATGCCAAAGCGTATGAAGGATTTTTAAAACAACTTTTTCTCGATATTGGATTTCTGACACGTCTTGATTACATTTCTAATCATTTGCGTTTAGGGAAACTTATGTCGCCTAATCTGGTCGGTCGTTTGGGTGAGCGATCGTTGTATATAAAGATGAAAAAATACGGTTCTGAAGAACTAGCTAATGAGGTCTGGGAATGTTGGAAAATTGGCCGTAACCAGGTATTTCACTACTTTCCGCACAATATAAAAGCACTCACATTTGATGAGGCGGAGCAAGTTATCTCACAAATTATTAAAACAATGTCCGACGCGTATATACAGTTGAAGGAAAAAAATACGATAGAGAGTGTAAAGAGTTAAGGGTTATGAGTTATTAGGTATTGGTTATTGGGTATTCCTATGCGACTTATGTGACTTATAAGTCTTATATTACTTACTTTATGATCAAAGGCTTCACTACATCACAAGCAGAAAAACTGCTGGAACAGTACGGCCTCAACGTAATTGAGGAAAAGAAAAAGCGCAGTATTTTTTTAGTCTTTATTGACCAGTTCAATAATTTTCTCACCATTCTTTTGATTATCGCGGCCTTACTCTCCTTTTTTGTGGGGGAAAAAGTGGATGGTGTGTTAATCCTTTCTATCGTGGTTTTGAATGCACTTTTCGGACTTTACCAGGAATTTAAAGCTTCAGCAGCTGTTGCGGCGTTGCGTAACATGACAATCAGTCGAGTTCGTGTGTATCGTGACGGGCAGGAAGAGGAGATCGACAGTAAGTACCTGGTCCCTGGTGATGTGATTTTTATCGAAGACGGTACTAAAGTTCCGGCAGATGCAAAATTAATTGAGGTGCATAATCTGCAACTCAATGAGGCCGCGCTTACGGGCGAGTCTTTGGCTGTCTCAAAATACACAGATGATGAGATTTTTATGGGTACGATTGTGTCACGCGGTCGCGGAATCGCGGAAGTCACACACACGGGTATGGATACACGCTTCGGTCAGATTGCGGAAAAATTGGAGGAAACAGAAGACACTGCCACTCCACTGCAGCGCAAACTTGAGGATTTATCAAAAAATATTGGCCTCATTGGTATTATTGTTTCAGTTATTGTGTTCGTGTTATCTATATTGGATAAATCATCATACTTTACTTCTTTTTTACTTGCGATTTCTTTAGCTGTCGCCGTTGTGCCTGAAGGCTTGCCTGCGGTTCTCACGATCACGCTTGCGGCTGGTGTGAAAGTAATGGCCTCGCGAAAAGCAATTGTGCGTAAGTTATCGGCCATTGAAGGTTTAGGGAGTGTGACACTGATTGCCACTGATAAAACCGGTACGTTGACCACAAATAAAATGAAAGTGAATGAAGTGTATTTGGACAAAAAAGTGTACAGCGCTGACAAACTTCCTTCGATCATGCACCCGACATTTTCAAAATTATTGCTGGATGGCATACTGTGTTCTACTTCAAATCTGGTAAAAGTGCACGGACGAAATGATTTTGAAGTACTTGGTGATCCTACAGAGGGAGCACTTTTGTATTTGGCGGATAAAGTGGGACTGAACTCGGGAAAAGTGCGCGAACAGTGGCGTTTGTGTGATGAAGTGCCGTTTGATAGTGTGACAAAACTGATGAGTGTGGTGGTGGAAAAAGAAGATACCGTGCGTTTTACCAAAGGTGCGATGGAGAGTGTTCTTCCGTTATGTAACAAAGTGATGATAAAAGGAAAAAAAGAGCGGTTGAGCGCAGATGATAAAAAAAAGATTGAGAGTGTAGCGGAGCAGTGGGCGAGTAAAGGGTTGCGTGTGCTTGCGTTTAGTTACTGTGAGGGAACGTCAGAAGTTGAAAGTCGTAGCCGCTCGTATCGTGAGGAGTCGGAAGTAGAGGAAGCAGCAGAGTTTGGTGTGCGAAGTTCACCGATGGAGCAGTATAAAGGTGAAGTTGAAGATGAGGAAAAATTATCTTCGAGCGTTAACTCCTCCCGAATTCGCTCAAAAGAGTTTTTGTCACCTGTCCCCATTAAATCACGGGATAATGGTGTAGTCCAAAGAGGTCAGGTAACTTCTGCGAATCGGGACTCAAACACAAACGCTCTCGAAAATTTTTCCTCATCTTCTAACAATGAAACAATGAAACAATGGAACCATGAAACCATGAAACAATGCAACAATATATTTTTAGGCCTCGTTGCAATTCACGACGCCCCTCGTATTGAGTCCCGCGAAGCTATACGCCGGGCGAAGGAAGCGGGGATTACAGTGGTGATGATTACAGGTGATAATGAAAAAACAGCAGAGGCGGTGGGCAGTGCGGTTGGACTATTGGAAAAGGGTGATGAGATTATGAATGGAGAAGAGGTGGAGAAATATTCGGATGGTGATCTTTTGGAACGATTGCCGAAGGTGCGGATATTCGCGCGCACGACACCATTTCATAAAGCGCGTATTGTACAGTTGTATCAAAAGCTGGGAGAAGTTGTCGCGGTCACTGGTGATGGAGTAAATGACGCCATTGCCCTCAAGGCTGCGGATGTGGGTGTTGCCATGGGCTTGGTAGGTACTGATGTTGCGCGTGAAACGGCTGATATGGTCATTACAGACGATAATTTCGCCACAATTGTAAACGCTATCGAAGAAGGCCGCAATGTTACAAAGAATTTGAAAAATGCGATTGCGTATTTACTTTCGTGTAATATTACTGAAGCTCTGTCGTTAGTGATTGGCTTGATGTTAGGATTGCCAACATTGTTTTATGCCATTCAGTTACTGTACATCAATTTAGTGACCGATGGATTACCCGCTCTTGCTTTGTCCTTTTCACCAAAGGAAGTAAATATCATGAAGCAGCCACCGCAGAAAGTGCAGGAGATATTAAATATTCATGATAAAAAATATATTTTATGGGTAGGTTTTATATCGACAGTGCTCATTCTTGGCGTCTATTTTTTATACGGCGCTAATTTAGTTGGAAAGACTGCGGCATTTAGTGTACTGACATTAATCCAGTCGTTTATCTTCGTAGACCTGTGGCTCTCTCACCGGTCCATACGCAAGTATTACCGCCAGGCACTAAAACCAGTATTTTTTATAGGATTTTTGGTTCCGTTTATTTCCCAATTCTTTATTGTTTCGCAGGCATCAATAGCTAAGATAGTTAAAGTCACTGTTGTCCCACCTCATATATTTCTTTCGTTTGTTGTCTTTGCCTCATCTGTATTAGTAGTAATTAAGTTTGTAAAAAAGTATCTGATGTAAGAAAAAAATTTGAGGGTATGGTGAAAGAAGTGGGGGTGGGCATCCAGCCCACCCCAGTGATCATTTTCCTCTTTGCATCCAGAGGATTTGTACTCCCTTGATGGCTCCTTGGCACATCTCGACCAAGGAACGAATCAGGAAGAGAACAAAGCGAACCAAGTAGTAGAGGCAGACGGTGACGGGGGAATAAATCCCTAAAACCGCCATGAAACCTCCCACAGCCATCAGTTTAGCGCATGAGCGCAGAGACCCAAGCTCTTCAGCGTTCACAGAGTATGCACTCGTTTTTCTAAACTTGGCACCCTCTGCGCCAAAGCTGAATAAGCCAAGGAAGAAGATCACAATGCCCAGGATAGTAACGAGCTCGTGAACTTCTCGGAGACCTTCAGACAATGGCGGGAGCAGATAGAACAAAGGTCCTCCTTCGGGCTGTAAGCCCTGGAATAAGCAAACATGTTAAAGAACACAAGAGTGTCTTTATTATATCAGGTGCAGTTGCTGCTTACAAATAGCTACTGTGGTAGAAGTGTCAAACATTATTGTGAGATTTGTTTCACCGCCTTTACGATAGCCTCTGCATTTATTCCTTCATACGCTGCAGTTTCAGCGGGTGACCCTGAGTGAGGAATTTTATTTACTGATAAATGAATGAAGTTACGAGTTACGAGAGACGAATGACGAGTGTTTAATCCATTTTTACTCGTAATTTGTAATTCGTAATTTGTCATTAGCGTTTTTGCAACGGCTTCACCAATCCCTCCAGATTGGTAGTGGTCTTCGACTACGATTACATTGCTTGTTCTCTCCGCGAATTTGCGAACAGTAACAACATCAAGTGGTTTGACTGAGTATAAGTCAACAACCGCTACATTAATTCCTTGTTTTTGTAATCCATCATACGCTTTCAAAGCTTCGTGAACTGTGATGCCAGCAGCGAAAATAACTGCTTTGTCTTTTTTGGACTCACACAACACTTTCGATCCGCCGAGAACAAAGTCATCTTCGTTTTTATAAATCACTGGAAATTTTTCACGAGTTAAACGGATATATCCAATACCTTGATTTCTGATTAATTGTTCAGTTAATTTGAACGAAGAAATTGCGTCGCTTGGGTAAAAAATGTATGAGTTTAATATACTTCGTATCATTGCGATATCTTCTAAAGCCATCTGTGAAGAACCGTCCTGCCCCACAGACACCCCAACATGTGAACCAGCCAATTTGATGTTGGCATTAGAATACTGAGCCATGCGAATTTGGTCAAACGCGCGTGAAAGGAATGAACCGAAGCTCGCGGCAACTGGAATAAAGCCGGTCTTGCTTACCCCAACAGCCACGCTCACCATATTTTGTTCAGCGATAAACATTTCAAAATAACGCTGCGGATATGCTTTTGCAAATTTTTCTTCAAATAATGAGTTAGCCATTTCACCATCGAGCACCACAAGTTCGGGAATACTTTTGCCGAGTGCAAGTAATGCATCGCCATAGGCTTCGCGAGTAGCGATCATGTCAGTGGATTTGTATGGTGGTTTTAGTGTCATGGTGAGAAATAGGATTTTAATTTATCAAGGACTTCGGTTTTTTTATCGTCATTGGTCATGCTGACCCCGTTTTCTGGGGGGAAGCATCTAGCGGAAGCGTCATTTTTTTCGCATTCGCTGGATGCTTCGTCCAGAATCTTCGATCTGGCTTCAGCATGACTTAAAACTGATTTATCTGATTTTTTCAGAGTTTCTGATGTGAGCTGATTTTTCTGAACACTCATTCTCAAATTTCTATCTACGTCCCCAATCTCTTTCAGTGCTTTTTCAAGCATATCTTTTGGCACTGCTTTTCCGTGCCAGCCGTCTTGGTTTTCTAAAAACGAAACACCTTTGCCTTTTATTGTATGTGCGATGATAAATACAGGTTTTTGTACGGAATGCTCTCGTTGTGCCCCATTAATCCCTTGGTGAGAAATAGTTTGACTGTGTAGGGACAGGTCGCGCTGTGCCCCGTCTAGCGTAGCGATGTAGGGACCTGTCCCTACGTGATTAAAAGTTTTATAAATTTCCTCAATATCGTGTCCATCCTTGATAATGATTGATTCCCAACCAAATGCCTCCGCGCGTTTTGCATACACGTCAGCATTCCATCCAGCCATTGTTTCTCCCCGTTGTCCTAAGCGGTTCATGTCAAGAATTGCCACAAGGTTTCCGAGTTTGTAATAGGAAGCGAGTTCCATGGCTTCCCAGTTTTGCCCCTCTGCCAACTCAGAATCGCCCACAAGCACAAACACCTTAGGTGTTTGTGCAATTTTCAATTTTAAATTTTCAATTTTCAAATTAATTCCTAAGGCCATGCCCACCCCAATCGACAATCCCTGTCCCAATGAACCAGTGGCGACATCGACGTACGGAAAATTTGGTGTTGGATGCCCTTCTAAATTACTCTCAAATGTTCTCAGTTTGAGCAGCTCTTCATATTTAAGTACCCCTGCCACATGATACATGGCGTACAAAAGCGGCGCGGCATGTCCTTTGGAAAAAATGAGTTTATCATTGGTGGGGTCGTGAGGATCATTAAGATTTGTGTGAAAAAAACCGCCAAAAAAAAGCGTAGCCATGAGTTCAACTGCTGATAGTGAAGATGTGGGGTGTCCGTTTCCGGCCGCAGTTGTTGCGGTGAGAATATCATACCGCAGCAGTTTACACACTTCTCGCAATTTTTCGTCCATACTCTCACTATAGCAGTCATATAATACTTTGCATAGATAAATAAGCATGTATAATAATTCCATGAATCTCAATGAGCGCATGCGTTTAATACAACAAGTTGGTGAGGAAATTATTCAGGAAGATGAACTGCAAAAACTTCTGGAAAGCGACACTGAACTAATTGCCTACGATGGCTTTGAACCATCTGGACAGATTCATATTGCACAAGGGATTTTACGCGCGATCAATGTGAATAAAATGATTAAAGCGGGTTTCAAATTCAAAATGTTGGTGGCCGATTGGCACGCTATGGCCAACAACAAACTCGGCGGTGATTTGGAAAAAATTCAGACAACCGGAAAATACTTTATTGAAGTCTGGAAAGCATCAGGTATGGATTTGTCACACGTAGAATTTGTCTGGGCTTCTGACCTGGTAAAAGATCCTGATTATTGGAAATTAGTCGTGCAAGTAGGACGCACGAATGCATTAAAGCGTTTTATCCGCACAGCGGAAATGATGGGTCGTGAAGAGTCACTAGAAAAATTGACAGCCGCACACGTGATTTACTCCTGTATGCAGGTGGCGGACATATTTATGTTGAATGCAAAGGTAACACAGCTTGGTATGGATCAGCGAAAGGTGAATATGCTGGCTCGTGAGATTGGGCCGCAGCTTGGGTTCTGGAAGCCAGTGGTGGTAAGCCATCACATGTTGATGGGTTTGGGTAAAATTTCGCCTGTAGAGACGCCCCGCCGGGACGTCTCTACCACGGATGCATTGCAACGCACCCTCGCCCTCAAAATGTCCAAATCAATCCCTGATTCTGCCATATTCATGACCGATACCACTGAAGACATTCAACGCAAAATCAATAAAGCCTACTGCCCAGAAGGCGTGATTGAAGAAAATCCAGTGCTTGAGTACTGCAAATATATGTTATTCGAAGCGTTTGATAGCCTCACTATTGAACGACCCGAAAAATTCGGCGGCACTATTAACGTGAATTCCTATGAACAACTCGAACAGAAATTTGCGAATAAAGAAATACACCCCATGGATTTAAAACAAACAGTCGTGAAAAAATTAGATGAACTCCTCACACCTGTCCGCAAACATTTTGAAGAGAACGCTGAAGCAAAAGCACTGCTTGAAAAGGTAAAGTCCTTTACGGTTACACGATAAGAATCCACTTATTTACTGTAAAGTTGACAACATATCTAGTTCCTAGTATACTAGGAACTAGGAACTTTTATGAACACTTCTCAGAAAATAATCAAATATATTCGCGAACATAAACAGGCAAGTGGAAAAGAACTCTCAGATTATATTCCACATATTACTCCTCGTGCTATTCGTAAACAACTAAAGAAACTCTTTGAAAAAGGTATTTTAACTAAAGTAGGTAAGCCTCCTCAAGTATTTTATCTTTTAGCGGTTAATCATACACATCCCTCACCTGTTATCCCTATTAAAAGTGTTCAGAATATTATAAATGAAAGATATCTGTTTGTTACAGCAAAGGGGGAGTCAATATACGGTTGGTCAGGATTTGTTGCGTGGTGTAATAAGACAAAACAAGATCCATCAAAGACAGCCAAAGAATATATTGCAACCTTGCGACGATATGATTCTTTGAAAACTCAAGGGATAATAAACGGTTTACCTAAAATACAAAAAACTTTTGCTAAGGTGTTTTTAGATAAGCTTTTTTATCTCGATTTTTATAGCATCGAGCGATTTGGCAAGACTAAGCTAGGTCAACTTTTATTATATGCCAAACAAAGTCAAAGTATTCCTCTAATTCATCAACTTACGGATCAAATTCGACCGCAAATAATGAGAATAATAAAGAAGTATAAAGTTGATGGGGTTTTATTTATTCCACCAACAGTTAAACGGGAAATTCAATTGATGAAAGAATTAGAAAAAAGATTAAATTTATCGGTTAGGAAAATATCCGCAACAAAAATAAAAACTGAGATTATTGTACCTCAAAAGACATTAAGCAAGCTAGAAGATCGCGTTGAGAATGCCCAATATACCATTATAGTAAGTGATAAACATAAATTTGCCAATATTCTTATTATTGATGATGCTGTCGGGTCAGGAGCAACTCTCAACGAAACTGCACGACAAATTAAAACTAAGGGGGTTGTCAGCGGAAAAATTATTGGTTTAGCTATAACGGGTAGCTTTAAAGGATTTGATGTAATCAGCGAAGTGTAATAAGTTATATAGTATCTAGCTGTTATGTATAGGACTTATCAAGTATAATCGTGGTATGAAAAAAAGAGTTTTATCCGGAATTCGCGCATCAGGCCGTTTACATATCGGTAACTATTTGGGTGCCGTAAAAGGCATGCTTGAGCTGCAAAATAATCCTGATTTTGAGACTTTGTACATGGTGGCTGATGTTCACACTATAACCACACCCTACGACATAGAAACACTGCGAAAAAACAGACGTGAAGTGATTTTAGACTACTTAGCAGCCGGTCTTGATCCCAATAAAAGTATTTTATTTCAACAAGCATCCGTACCTGAACATTTAGAATTAGCATTTTATCTTTCTTCAGTAACAACTGTTGCTAAAATGCAGCATTTGCCCACGTTTAAAGATAAAGTAAAACAGTATCCAGAGAATGTCACTATGGCTTTACTAAATTATCCGGTTCTTATGGCCGCTGATATTTTGGTGTATAAAGCGAATATGGTACCTGTGGGAATAGACCAGGAACCTCATCTTGAGGTGGCTCGTGAGATTGCCCGACGTATGAACCAAGATTATGGCACTGATTTTGCAGAGCCAACTCGTTATATTACAAAAGGGGAGTATGTGCCCTCACTTACCGGTGAAGGAAAAATGGGAAAAACAGTAGAAGGAAGTTATATTAATCTCACAGATTCTCTCGACGAAATTCGCAAAAAAGTCCGATCTATTCCGACCGCAACCGCAGCCGGAGGAGAGTTGACGGGCGGTTTAAAGGCGCTCTTCACGTTCGTAGATTTATTTTTACCAACTGAAGCAGCGGAGTTTAAAAAACAGTTTGAAAATGGCTCATTGAAGTTTGTGATAGTCAAGGATGCTGTGGCTGATGCTGTGTATGCAGAGCTCAAACCCTTGCAGGAAGCTCGCAAAGATCTGGAAGCGAATTCTGCGTACGTAGATCAGGTAATCCATGAAGGCGCTGCAAAAGCCCGCACTATAGCTTCAGAAACACTGCTGGATGTGAAACAAAAAATGGGTCTCTATTAATTATGTACTAACATCTAAGAGCCTTGTGGCATATGATATAATTATAGGATATTTATTTTGGAGATACGGGAAGCTTGTGGGGTAATAATTTAGTATTACACATAGACCCCCCTTGTCTTCAATGTTTCGTGTTTGTGACTATACAGCTAACAGCTGTAGAAAGGAAGAAAGAACGATGACGGTTGGTAGCCTCATTTGTTTGATTTTGGCAGTAGTGTTTGCTGTCAACAATCTCTGGCCGCTAGCACTGCTCTTTGGAGTAGGTGCTGTCCTACTCAATACTGATGAGGAGGGGTCAGGCAAAAAGTAGGCAAGCACATCCAGGCAGAGCGAGATTAGTCTCGCTCTGCAATTCTTTTGATTCAAATTTGCATTTGACAGTGTTTATTGGTATACTTAAAAGGTTACTTGTTCCGTTTGGTCTTGATGGTGCTGAGGAACCCCAGGTTCCTTAAGATAAACAAGCTACAAAAAAAGTTCACGTGTACGATTTA
>CAZXWS010000064.1:0-6440 GCA_964644605.1 uncultured Gammaproteobacteria bacterium | reverse complement strand
GTTATCAACTTGAAGACAAAAAGAGATAAGTTCGTTTTTTTCTGCTATCAAATCATATCCATTCTTTCTTAAAAAAAGATGTGTGGAAAAGTAGCCTGTACGTTTATTACCATCACTGAATGGATGATTCATAACCAACGACTGCATGAGAGCACCGGCTTTTAGCCAAACAGTTTTATACATATCATATCCGCCGAATGTGGCTTTGGGTCGTTCTACTGCAGAATGAAGTAATGTAAAATCGCGGACTCTCGCCCGTCCCCCACCAATTTCAACCATTCGTTCATGTACTGCATACACTTCATCAATCTGTACATATGATACTTCCATATCAGGTATTTGCTAATTCTTTAATTGCATCCTTATACTTCGTGCTTATTTCATCAAGCCAGTCATAAAATTCAGGTGTAAGTTTGGGATTATGTTTTGCCTTTGGCTCGGTCATGTACAATGTTTTGCGATTAGCATTGCACTCCACTACAAACTCCTCACCTGCTTGGATGTTGGCTTCTTTTACAAACTCTGCAGGCAATGTGACTGCTAATGAGTTCCCTACTTTGATGATTTTTTGTTTACGCATAAAATTGATATCCGCGGAATATCCCGTTTAAGTTTTCAGAATTTTAAAAATCTGAAAATTTGTTCGGGTAAATAACTTAACTTTGCGGATGTTATAACTATGTTATAACAGAATTACTTATTGTTGTCAAATATACAAATAGTTTGTTTATAATGATACATGGCAGTACAACCTGAATACCTGGTTACGACATCTCTTCCTGAAACTGTGCAAATATCGATGGATGCTGATGCGACAAAACAACTTGTTACACAGCGCGAAGCAGCATTAAAAGCAGATACTGAGTGGGCTCAACGAGCTGACACGCTTGTAATACTACCATGTCTGGGTTCATTCAAAGAAAATGTCGTAGTGTATCCTAATCAAACGATTACTAATGACGAACAATGGTCACTCTGGTCGTTCCAGAAGGGTGAAACCAGTAGGTATATTGACGATACCAAAATAGTTACTGAGCGTACTAAAGGATTAGAAAACGCACTGGCTGTTTTTTCTGGTGGCGTAAGGCCTGGATCGGGAAAATGGACTGAAGCATACACTGCGTATGCCACTGCTGAACAAAATGGGTGGCTAGAAAATAAAGGATCACGTATAGCCGCTGCCTGTGATATTTCTGCATATGATTCACTTACTAATATTTTAGGTTCACTTGTCAAGTTTTATGAACTCACAGGACATTATCCGAAAAAAATGATTATAGTTGGATGGGATTTTAAAAAAGAACGATTTTTGAATCTTCACCTGCACGCATTGGGTTTAAAACATATTGTTGTTGAGTGGATAGGCAGATTTAACCCATCAAAAGATTCAGGTTACGAAGTGGGAGAAGCAATTGCAGTTAAAGCTTTTACAGAAGACCCTTATGGGATGAATGATAAACTGTACAAAAAGAAAATAGACAGATCCAATGGCATAGATCTCGCTCAGTTATTAGATGAGTACGTGAAAAAAGATCCACGTTTACAAGGTTTAATTGATCACATGAAAAATCCAGATGAAAATAAAAAAATTTATACCGGTGTACTACCTTGGAATGAAAATTATGAAAATGAAAAAAACGCCAAACAAAGTAATTACACTCCCCTTCCCACCAGCCTTGCCGCATAAATCAGTAATCTCAAGTATAATGATATTCCTATGAAATATGAAATAGCTCCTGAGATAAAAGAACAGATAGATTACCTCATAAAACACCTGGAGTTTGATTACATCAAAGCGGAAAATATCCACTGTATCCGCAGCTTTGATGCTCAGACACGAGCCTATGCACGAATATGGGGAATGGCTAAGTTATTTAAAGAGGTCGCGGGCATTGAACCGCATTACATAATTGAAGTTAACGCAAAAAAATTCGACAAATTATCTGATCGCGAAAAAATGAAAACACTCATCCATGAACTGATGCATATACCTAAAACATTTTCGGGCGCACTGCTTTCACATAAAGGACCTCATCACCGGATAAATGATCGTGAAGTGGAAAAAATACTGAAACAATTTCACTTATAACGTAAATGCCCCTCGTCTCACTGCGTTCGCCACTCCCCCTTGGAAAGGTGGAGTGTGATCAGAGATCGATTTACTGTATAGGAGATAAAATAATGAGAATGAGCTGCTGAATAAAAACAATTATCCCAAGAACTAAAATCAAAATAAAACCAATTGGACCATAGTGACCAAGCCAGGCAGGAAGTTTATCTAAAAATGAGTTAAAACGATCTTTCAAATCCTGAAAAAAAGGATCGTCAGTAACCGCTTTTTGTTTTTTGGGCATAAGGTATTATAGCAGGAACTCAGAGAAGTCAGAGAATCAGAAAAAATCAGAGGAAGTCAGAAACCGGGAAAAATCGGATAAATCAGAATAAAGTCATGCTGATGCCAGATCAAAGAGTCTGGCAGAAGCATCCAGCGAACGCGAAATTTTGTATAGTTTTACGCTGCCGCTAGATGCTTCGTCCCGAGTACTCGGGACTCAGCATGACATCATCCGGTTTATCTGATTTTTCTGATTTTCTGATGCAAGCCGACTTCTCTGATTCTCCGATTTCTTCTGATCCTATGTTATAATTTCCTACTACTTTAGCCAAAACGACTATTAAAATCATTTTGATAATTTACATTCGTTCTATAGAATTTATTTTTGCCTATGCGACGAAATAAAAAACGTTTCAATCTGAGAGTTTTCCTGCTCATTTTTTTTGGTATTGCAGTGGCAGCTGCTCTTTTTATTGCAATCAAAATAAAATCATTTTATACCGGCATTTATACTCCAGGTTCTGGAGTAGTACGGGCCACTTTACCGCCAGAAAAATCGGTATTCAATATTCTTATGCTGGGTTATGGCGGCGGAAAACACGATGGGACATACCTCACCGATTCCATGATGCTGTTACAAGTAGATACTAAAAACAATAAGGCAGTTCTCTTCTCAATCCCTCGCGATATATGGGTAAAAGTGCCCACAAATTCTGGCAGAGATTTCCATATAAAAATAAATGCTATTTACCAGATGGGATTATTCGCCAAAGACTTTCCTGATGTCAGTTCTCAATACGCAGGAGATGGAAAACTGCTTAAATATGTCGTTCAAAATATAACTGGCTTACCAATCGACAATTACATTGCAGTTGATTTTGAAGGATTTACAAAAGCTATCGATATTCTCGGAGGCATTGATGTCAATGTGGCAAAAACCTTTGATGATAATGAGTACCCAATAGACGGCAAAGAAAACGACATGTGTGGCAAAGAAGAACAGTTTAAACAGATCCAAAAATATATGGAAGCGCCTACGTTAACACCAGATGAGCAGACAGATAGAGATAAATTATTCACAGAACACCCGGACTTGAAACAATTTATGGATGATATCACTGATAATCCACCTGCTGCTTTTCCCTGTCGCTATGAACATCTGCACTTTGACGCAGGTTTGCAACATATGAAAGGGACAACCGCACTGAAATATGTCCGATCAAGACATGGTATACAGGATGGCGGGGATTTTGGACGCGCTGCCAGACAACAACGGTTCCTTACTGCTGTAAAAGAAAAAGTATTAAATGTGACATTTATTCCAAAAATTGTACCGCTCTTGGATGAGTTAAAACAACATATTGCGATGGATGTAAGCGTGGATGAAATACAAAAATTTTTGGGTGAAACAAAAGATGCGGGAACATATCATCTCACTAATTATGTATTAAGCGACCAGAATTATTTAAAAAATGCCAGGTCGGCAGATGGACAGTATATTTTAGTAGCGGATGAAGGAATCGATCAGTGGAATGGAGTTCATCAAGGAGTGCAAAATGTGATTGATGGCATTACCCCATCACCGACCCCGACTATAACACCCCTTCCCACTCGTGCACCCAGAACTTTATCTCCTACTCATACACTTTCTCCAAAGCCCATGCAATAATTTCTAATTGTTCTAATTACCCTAATTTCTAAAGTGTGACAGAGTTAAAAACACTTCGATATAATTTCTTTCGAAACCCTCGATGTCGCTCAAAACGACCAACTCCACTTCCAATCCATGCTTTTTCGAAAAAATAATCCATTCCATTATGATGGAATAATGAAACGTAATAAACTTTAGCTATTATTTCTTTACCTACAAACAAATCTCCCCTGCTGTTACAGTTTTAATCTCGGATAATCATACCGCCTCCTCGGTGTTCATCAAACCCCACATAATAAAAATTTTCATTATCTAGACCGTTTTTAGTAAGATAATCCTTGCATATATTTTTAATTTGTTCCCAATTCAATCTTATTTCCTGATAAAGCGTTAAAATACCAATAAAATTCCCCTCCTGATCTAGCAGCATCCCGTTTAATGTCATATTATTTTGTCTATGTGACATCGGAGGGTCTAATGGAGTTGCAATAAATCCTGGTCTTACATACGCTGTGTCATCTAAATCTGCTGATCGATTTGTTATCTTATTATCAAGCTCATCCCACGCGTCTGCCGCATCAATTACTGTCATTCCTTCAGGGGATATTCTTAATACGCGATGGTAAGCGGGATGATCTTCGGGAACCTCAGTCCATCCGTATTCAGTGAATTTAGATTTCCATATATTTTTATTAAGTTGTACATCACTAAACAGTTTTTCTCCCCATTTTTCAATCATATCAGGTGTCCAGACCCCTGAGTTGGAACTTAAACAATGCCACTCAGTGGGAGAGAGCGGTTTGCCATCAGTTGTGCGAGCACTCGCAGTACGAGAATAATTTATTGCCATATGGTTAGTCCAGGATAAGCTGGAAACTGCGATTGGAATATCGGCTGATGAAACAACAATTGCATTAGGAATAGTATGGGTTTGTAATGGAATTTCAACGTGATGCGGCGAAGTAGGCATTGGCTTGGCAGCACCCAAAAGTGTGTTTTCTGATCCATTGGAACCGATTTTTGCGGCGTCAGCAAACATTCTCAATTGAGCAGTGAGGGTTTGCCAGTTATCTGTATTGTGAAAATAGGGATTTGCAGTAGTAATCACAGAGAGTGCAGCTTTTTGAGCAGGTCTCACGGCATAAACATCAGTTGTGTATTTTTCGGTAGTTAAAGGCATTCTGTCGAGAGAATATAAACCCGATTGCGAAGCTGTAGTGGTTAATTCTCCAGTGGGAATATGCTCTAAATTTTGAAAATGAGACAGTTCAGGTATAACATACCGAAAAGCTTCTACTGGGTAGCGTGAGCCGAGGGCAGGACGCATAGGTTCCGATGCACCTAAAGTAGTGCCTTTCAAAATAGTTTCAAGCATATCAGGAGCTAACACTGAAGCAGTTGTTATTCCGGCTGCTGCTTTTAACAAACTCTTTATGAAATCCCTTCGATTGACTTGATCATTGTCCAAATACTGTTTTAATTTCTGTGTAGCTGTAGCAATATCTTTTTGCAGCTCTGGCGACATTCCTGCGATTACCTTTGCACCACCATAAAGGGCTGCCGCAGCTAAAAAGGTAAGAACTGGAGTTTCCAAAGCGGGATCACTCAGCGCAAGCTCAACATCACCAACTTTTTTTTCCAATCCAGATGGTGTAATAATATCTACATCTTTAAATAAAATACTAGTAACACCATGTCCTTCAATAGAATCCATAGAAAATCCTGGTAATCGTACTCTGCGTTCTTTTTCATTTATGATATCTATGTGATTTTCAGAAGTCATACATACATTTTAGCATCATTTATTGAAGTGTAATCAGAGACCCACAGAAGAATATGTACCAAATCGTGCGGAGGAGGCGGGATTTGAACCCGCGTGAGCTTTTTAAGGCTCAAGGGGTTAGCAACCCCTCGCAATGGACCAGGCTATGCGACTCCTCCTCACGTTTAAGATTTAAGAATTGTTGTGTAGGGAACGGTCGCGACCGTTCCATAAACTGGCCATCAAATAATTATACGGACAGGTCACGAGCTGTCCCTACAAAACATAAATCTAAAATCTTAAATCTCTTTCAAGTGGTGCCGGAGAGAGGAGTTGAACCTCCACACCCTTGCGAGTACACGGCCCTGAACCGTGCGCGTCTGCCATTCCGCCACTCCGGCATTCTTTTTTACACCTCTATTTTGTCTATTAATTATATCAAGTAAATAATTGAAAAATTTTTAAATTCTCTTCCATTTATTTAGTCTTATAAACAATGCGAATCATGTTATTTATATCTAAAATAAATGCTATTTTTTAACAAATTTAAGTTCCTATAATTATCGTTCTGTTGTTGTATAAAAAACTTTATCAAAGATAATTATCATTTTTATATAAAGTAGGGACAGGTCCCCACATCCCCAGCCATGGCGGGGTAGACGGGGCGCGGCGCGACCTGTCCCTACACACAC
>CAZXWS010000063.1:0-16831 GCA_964644605.1 uncultured Gammaproteobacteria bacterium | reverse complement strand
GGACCGTTCCCTACACCGAATACCAAATAACAAATACCCAATAACAATTTTTACTCGTAATTTGTCATTCGTAATTCGTAATTTTCAACTTATTGCTTATTACTGAATACTAACTACTTTAATTACACGCAGGATCCGTACAAGTGCATTTTGCGCTTTCTGTGATAATGCCATTTGTAGTAATACTAATCGGTATACATTTACCAAGATTAACACTGCGAAGTTTTATGGAACTGGCTGTTGTATTTGCAGTAAGCGAATTGAATGTAAAGGAAGCCGTGGTTGCAGCATCGATTCCTTGTTGAAAACTATACGAACTTACTACAGTACAACTCCCATTACAGCAAATACTCGTTGTCACCGCATTGGCCGCCACAGCAACACTATATCCATTAAAACTATCACAGGTATGTTGGGCTAAATCGGCACTCAATGCGCGTTTTCGTGCAAGATCGATTATATCAACTAATTTTTTTGCATCAGTTGTTAACTTCTGTTCAAGATTAAAGTTATTATATGTGGCAATCGACAGACCAGTTATCAACGCGATAACAGATATTACTACTACTAGCTCAATCAATGTAAATCCTGCATTCCTCATGGATTATTTACCCAATAATTAAAGGTAGTATTAATACATACACCGTTGGTTACTTTAAATGACTTATAGCCATCGCTACTTGATCCCGACGGTGCAGCAGCAGGCGTGGGTTTGACTGTATTTGCATCTGTAGATGATGTATTTTCTAAATAGGTAAAGATCGTATATTTTTTATAAGTTGAATCTACAGCATATAAATAATCATTACAACTGCCAAGGGGAGCGGGATCCGGCGGCTTTGGATCACTTGGCACTTTGTTAATATAACTTTTAAACATCGTTTGGAGATCTTTAAAATATGACCATCCAGCTGTTGTGTTAGGAGAGTCATAAATACCAGGATAATTAGCATTAGTATCATTGCTTTTATACATCTCTAATGCCGAACGCAGCTGTTCGATATCAGCTTTTCTTCGCGCATCCCGACCATTTTTGGAAAGTGTTGAATACGAAACAATACCACCCGTTACTAGTAAAGCAATAATACCAATCGTAATCAATAACTCTAATAATGTAAAAGCTTTTTTTATATGATATTTATTTTGAATTTTCATATTATTGTTGATTTGATAAGCAGTAATTAGTGGGTGACTCTGCTTCTAATGTGGTACAGAGAGTGTAACTTGTTCCAGCACCAGGGGTAATAACATAAGCCACACCTGTTTTTGGGTCAACTGGTATAGAAGGCATTATAGCTACCGTGGGATCTACAGCCGCACAAATAACGCCCCCGCTCAATGTCTGAGGATATGTATAACTACACACTGAATAATATTGTTCGAGTGCACTTTGGACTGCTTTTAAATCAGACTTTCTTCTTGAGTCGCGAGCTTTTTTTTGTGCTGAGCTGTATGAAAAAGAAATAAGACCAACCAAGAGCGCAATAATGCCAACCACAATGAGTATTTCTAATAAAGTAAAAGCTCTTTTTTTCATACTAATCTGAGTTTACAATATAACACTTGCCTGATGCACACTGATAGCCACCACAACTTGCACAACTACTTCCGCCTTGTACATCAGAGTCAGCCGCGTTTTCCAGGCAAGCACACAACCGAAACGTGAGTGCGGCATTATCATAGCTATAAAAATAGGGAGTTGGAGTAAGATTAAGAGGATCACCAGGAAATTTATTCATATATACCATACCTGTTGTCGCATTAGTCCATGAGGCAGCTGGGTTAGGAAGCTGTGTAGGGTAGGCAATCGGGGATTGATCTTGTTTATATAATTCTAGGGCTTTTTGAATTTGTTTTAAATCACTTTTTCGCTGAGAGTCACGGGCTCGTTCACGAAGCGCCTGGAGATTGGGTAGCAGTAAACCTGATAAAAGGCTAATAATAGCCACAACGACAATTAACTCTATAAGACTGAACGCGTGTTTAGACATTTTATATCATAGTAATACCTCTAATTTTATTATGCAAGTGAAAGATTATTGATACTAGTTAAAAATAGATTTTACAGTCCTTCATATAAGTCTTATATGACTTATGACTTTTAACTACAAACTATGTTGCTTTCTTATAAAAAGAAGTATGCTATCAACCGCAAGCTGTGGATTTAAGTTGTTACTCAATAAAAATTGCTTTGTCTCTAGTATCTTTTTAAGAATAAACGTAGCATTTTTATCATCCTCCAATCGTTTTGAATAAAAGTGTATGCACGAATCAAAAAATTGTGAAGCTCTCTCTTGTGTTGTCACCAGTACAGTTTTAGCTCCCAAATATTCCAAAGAAGGGTTTTTAGAAAAATTTTTTAAAAATAAAATATCATCATCGATTTTTTCCGTCTCTTCAGTTTTTTCTAAATAAATTTTTTTAACTCGCGATAATATAGTCGGAAGTACAGCATTTTCGTTGGTGACACATACTATAAACTGATTGTGTTCTGTTTTTTCTTCTAATGTTTTTAAAAGGGAGTTTTGAACTTCTGCTGATGCACTCTCAAAAGAGTACAGTACAAAAACCTTCAGTGAATCTTTTGTCCATATCAGTTCTTTGTGAAGTTCACGTATTTGCTCCATACTTAATTTTTCTATCTCGGTTATATTTTGCTGTATAGCTGAGTGTGTATCTAAATATTCGCTTATGTACCGTTTTTGCGCATCGATTGAAGTACTTACTAAGAGGAGGGGAATCATCCTTGCATTTTACCAAAATAATTTCTATAGTTAAATGAGTATGAATATACCCCCAAAAAGCCTTTTAAATATTCTTGTACAACATAAAGTTATTGACCAGGAAAAAGCGAATGTATATGAGCTGGAGAGCTTGAAATCCAACCTTCCAATTGATACATACCTTTTTACCGAAACAGATATTAAAAAAATTGATATTCTTGCGGCACTATCACAAGTAATTAATGTACCGTATGTCGACATTGCTGCTATATCTGTAGATTCTCAAGCGCTAGGAATGATTTCCGAATCAGTTGCGAGAAAATATATTGTTATACCTATAAGCTATAATCCAAGCGATGAATCAATTCTTATTGGGACTGCCGATCCCTTCAATCTTGCACTATTTGATTTTTTAGAAAAAAAGACAGGAAAAAAAATTAATGTTTCCATTGGTTATAGTGAGGATATCAGGAAGGCAATAGATGTGGCTTACTCACAAAGCTTAACTCCCGAAGTGAAGGAAGCACTCCAAGAGGTAAAGACACGTGAAGAGCATGTTGTGGAAAATAGTAACACTGTAATAAAGGAAGCCCCGATAGCAAAAATAGTTAATACTATTCTTGAGTTCGCAGTACGTAGTCGTGCATCAGATGTCCATATAGAAGCATTGGAGAATAAAACTCGGGTACGTTATAGAATAGATGGCATCCTTCAGGAAAAACTGTCACTACCAAAAAGTATCCACGATTCGCTTATTTCACGTATCAAAATTCTATCTCAAATGAAAATAGATGAAAAAAGAATACCGCAGGATGGTCGGTTTAGCTTCAAGCTTGGCATTGAGGAAGTAGATTTGCGCGTATCAAGTTTACCTACCGTGCACGGAGAGAAAATAGTGATGCGTCTTCTAAAGAAAACAGGTGGATTGCCGACATTAACTGATTTAGGGTTACGAGGAACGCAATTTAAAGATCTCGAAGAGGCTATAAATAAACCTTATGGTATTGTTCTTGTTACCGGCCCGACCGGTTCAGGTAAGACAACTACGCTCTACTCAGTCTTAGAAAAATTAAATAAGCCAGGAGTCAACATTGTGACACTTAAAGATCCAGTTGAGTACCAATTACCTGGCATTAATCAGGTACAAATCAATCCCCAAGCAGGTTTGACATTTGCCAACGGTTTACGCTCATTTTTACGACAAGATCCAAATATAATACTTGTGGGTGAAATCCGTGATACAGAAACTACCCAACTAGCTATTCAGGCGGCTTTAACAGGACATCTGGTATTTTCAACCCTTCATACCAATGATGCTGCAACAGCTATACCACGATTGATAGATCTCGGCGGCGAACCCTTTCTTATAGCATCGATTTTAAGTGCTTCACTTGCTCAGCGTATAGTCCGTAAAGTCTGCACATATTGTAAAGTCACCTACGCGCCACCAGAAGAAATACAAAACGATATTAAAACAGTGCTTGGTGATTTACTTCCGCGTCCTTATGGTGAAGGACAATCAATGCAGCTAGCAAAGGGACAGGGGTGTAATGAGTGTAATGGATCAGGATATATCGGAAGAATTGCTATTTTTGAGGTGCTTAAAATTTCGAATGCAATAAATAAAATGATTTTAAAACAAGCGTCTGCAAAAGATATACAGGACCAAGCACGTTCTGAAGGTCTCATTACAATGAAACAGGATGGATACTTAAAAGTACTTGAAGGGATCACAACTATTGAGGAAATTTTGAGAGTGGCAGAAGTGTAAGAATTGTAAATTGTAAATTCTTTCCGTATATTGTAACTATGAACATACAACAGTTATTTAAAAACGCTATTGAACGAGGAGCTTCTGATATTCACTTAGTGGCAAATTATATGCCGACTCTCAGAATAAATAATGAACTCTATCCAGAGAGAAACTTTTCAGTACTTACTTCTGATGATATCAAAGATGCACTCATTATGATACTAAGTGAAGAACAAAAAGATAATCTTTTTGCTAATAAAGAACTTGATTTTAGTTATGAATTTGAAGGAAATCGTTTTCGCGTAAATGCCTACTTTAGCAAAAATACATACGCCGCTGCATTTCGCTTAATTGGAACGGGCATTCGAACTATTGAAGAACTCAGTTTGCCACTCTTTTTCCATAATTTTGCGACTTATCATCAAGGTCTTGTCTTAATTACTGGTCCAACTGGCGAAGGAAAGTCCACCACTCTTGCATCTGTAATTAATGAAATCAACCAAAAGTACAGTAAACACATTATTACAATCGAAGACCCCATAGAGTATGTATACGCTCAAGGAAGATCGATAGTATCACAGCGTGAGCTTCACCAAGATACTCACTCATGGACAGTAGCGCTCAAATCTGTACTACGGGAAGATCCAGATGTTGTACTAATTGGCGAAATGCGCGACTACGAAACAATTCAAATGGCACTGACTATTGCAGAGACAGGTCATTTAGTGTTTTCCACGCTGCATACTGCTTCCGCACCTGAAACAATTGACCGTATTATCGATGTTTTTCCATCGGTTCAACAAAACCAGGTCCGTATGCAGCTGTCAAGCGTACTCAAAGCAGTTGTGGCGCAACGACTTTTACCCAATTTAGAAAATACGGGAAGAATACCTGCACTTGAAGTGCTTTTCAATGTTCCAGCTGTTGCTTCTTCTATCCGTGAGTCTCGTACTCATTTGCTTACCAATATTATGGAAACTGGTGAAGCAGATGGTATGTATCTGTTTGAAAAGTATCTAACTAATTTGTTTGAAAAAGGTTTAATCACACGTGATGTTGCTTATGAATACGCGTTAAGACCTAGTGAGTTAAAAAGATTTCTACCATAATTTTGTTGATTTACGATTTAGGATTTATGATTTAAGAATTTCGCTTAAATCTTAAATCTTTATTCATAAATCTTTAGGAAATGTTTTACCAATATAAAGCACTAAAGGACGGCAAGATTGTATCAAAACAGATTGAAGCACAAAGTGTGGAGTCTGTAGTGTACTTTCTTAAAAATAATGGATTTCTCCCGATTGAGGTCAAGGCTTCAGCAAATGTTGCGGTTCCAGTAGTCTCTTCTGTTTTAGATCGTGTTAGTTTCAATGACATTGTCGATTTTACGCGTCAGCTGGCAATCATGCTCAATGCTGGACTTACTCTTATAGACTGTTTTGATATTTTAAAACAACAAATTAAAAAACAATCGCTCTATAAAATTATTAGTGACATAGATAAAGAAATAAAGGCGGGAAATACATTTTCATCAGCATTACAGCGATATCCACAACACTTCTCAAATTTGTACATTGCACTGGTAAAGTCGGGTGAAGCATCAGGAAAATTAAATGATATTCTTATCAGGCTTGCAGACAACCTAGAGAAGCAGCGAGAATTTAGGGGTAAATTAAAAGGAGCGTTGATATATCCTGTAATCGTAATCGTCGGCATGATATCAGTGATGTTTATTATGGTAACGTTTGTAGTACCACGTTTGCTCAATCTATATAAGGATTTTAATGTTAGTTTGCCTCTTTCTACTCAAATATTAATAGCAATATCATCTTTTTCGAGTAAATTTTGGCCTATTATTGTTGGTGGTGTCATCGGCGGCGTGATGCTTTTTAGAAGATTTTTAAAGACTGAAAAAGGGAAAACTATGTATGATGAGTTAATTTTAAAAATTCCCATAATTAGTCGCGTTGTGCGTATAAGCGATTTAGTCGATTCAACAAGAACACTTGCCATTCTTATTGGTGCTGGTGTATCCATTATGGACGGACTTAGCATAATTATTGATACAACAGACAACATGATATTTAAAAATTCCTTTAAACGTATTTATAAACAAGTAGAAAAAGGTGTATCATTAGGTACGGCAATGAATCAAGAAGGAGTATTCCCCCCCATTTTAGTACAAATGGTTATAGTAGGAGAGCAAACTGGCCATTTAGATGAAACGTTGGGAAGAATTTCACGCTATTTCGAGCTAGAATCTGAAATGGCAATTAAGGCGATGACAACGCTTATTGAGCCCACAATTTTAATTGTGTTAGGACTTGGTGTAGGTTTCCTTGTTATGTCAGTTATTACCCCAATATATAACCTGACGAACTCATTTCAATAAAAATGCTCTTGACAAGTAATAAAAGTTTAGACTATATTAAAAAACATATGAAAAACTTAACAAAAAAAGGTTTTACACTCATCGAGTTACTTATCGTTATAGCTCTGTTAGGCGCCCTTGCTGTCGGACTTCTTGCAGCAGTAGACCCATTTGAGCAACTTAAAAAGGGAAGAGATACCGCAACTCGAAATACAGCAGCAGAATTTTTCAATGCAATGATACGTTATTATGCGAATGCAGGTAAATTTCCAGGAAGCCTCGGTACGGCGAACTCATCTGCCGCTGGCTTAGATACTTTTGGTGCAGAAATTACATCTATGGCTCAAGCTGGAGAGCTAAAAACAGACTTTTATAATCTTGCAGGGGGATCATCAAACTTAAGTAGAATTAGAGTAACAGTTCCAAGTACAGAAAGCGTTGTTGTCTGCTTTAATCCAGAGTCAAAGTCGTTCCGCAATGACAAAAATACTATCTATACAGATCCAGAAGGCATAGGAACTGATCCATCAGCCTGTCCTAATGCAACCTCCACCTCATGCTACGTCTGTTTTAGATAAGCGGTAAATATCAAATCAACTGCGTATTGTATATGTTTTGAATAATTCCTGCTATAATTTTTGCAATGTTTGTTTTGACCGCATTATTGCCACTAATTACCTATATACTTACTCTCTCGAATACAATTTATGGAGGCGATGCCGGTGATTTTATTTCCGCGATACTTACGCGAGGAGTGGCACATCCACCAGGCTATCCGTTATATATTCTTATGGGGATAATGACCAGTTATTTGCCTGTACCCTTAACTCTCGCTGGTAAAGTAACTGTTGTTTCTATTATTTCTACAGTACTTGGACTTGTATTACTCTACAAAATTCTTGAGGAATTTTTTGGGAACCGGCTGAATAAAGCAGCTGTCTTAATTACAATATGGGCAATTGGATTTAATTATTTAATATGGTTATATGCAGTAGTACCAGAAGCTTTTGCTCTCAACATACCGATCGTGTTAGGGTTATATTTGTCAGCGCTCCGTTTTTATAAAACAGAGAATGTACGATATGTATTTTTAACTGCCTTATTGATAGGCTTAGGATTTAGCCACCACCATACATTTCTCTTAATACTGCCTAGTGTCGCTCTATTAATATTTAGTAAAAAAAATAAATCTGTAGGAAAGCCTCAATCTATTTTTATTTCTATGGTTCTTTTTTTACTAGGTCTTGCTCCATATCTTTATACTGTCATAGTAAGCTATAAATATCCAGAAGTTTCCTGGGGAGCGATGAATACACTATCAGGATTTTTTTATGTATTCTTAAGACAAGGATATGGGACATTCCAGGCAGGTGGATTTATATCGCAAAATTATTTACACAGATTACTTCAACTAAAAAATTTAACTATTTTTACATCAGTTGATTTTTCTATAATCGGTTTTATATGGATAGTAATCGGAAATTTAGTATATCTTCGAAGGCTTAATTCAGAACGAACACTTATATTGTCGTATTTTTTAGTGATTTTCTTGTATGGTCCTTTTTTTGTTTTTTACGCAAATTTTCCACTGTTTGAGCAGTTCGACTTTGCTACAATGGAACGGTTTTATCTAATAATATATTTTTTGACAGGAGTAGTGTTATATTCAGGTATCGAGATAACGATCACTACACTCTATGCAATACTGCATAAATATGTGAAAACAAAACAGGTGCAGTTATTTGCGCAAGGCGCATTAGTTGGTGTACTTTTCTTGTATCCATTTTTGTTATTTGCGAAAAATATACCCTATATCTACTCATTAAAAAATGACCGTACCGCAGAGAACTTAGGATATGACATTCTTAACCAAACGGATAATAAATCAATTGTAATATTAGGCGGTGATACGGTTCTTTTTAATACCCAATATGTATATTATGCCAATAAAAATAAATATCAGGATAAAATACTTATTCATGCAAGTAAACTTCCAGTCAATTATTATATCGAGACACTGAAAAAAAATTACCCCTTATTACGTACATCTTCAACGGATTATAATTTAAAAAAACTCATTCTGTTAAATGAAAATAAATTTAGCATTTATAGCAATAATAAATTTGATATCCTCGATAAAGAACATACATGGCAGAGCGAGGGCCTTCTTTTTAAGTATGTACGATTACAGGATCAATCAAAAGAAAACCAATATAAAAAGCTTACTCAGGTATGGTCTTCCTATAAAAATAAAAACCTAGATGTAGAATTTAAAAAAAATCCATATAAACAAAAAAATCTTTATTTAACAGAAGTTCTAAGAAATTATGCCACCGCTCATATTAATACTGCTTATTTTCTGATTCAAAATGAGAAATTGCTTGAAGCGCGGTACCATTTGGAAATTGCTCATGATTTAAATCAAAATGATAATGATTATTATTATCTGTTGTCACTTTATTATGCAACGCTGAAAGACTGTGATAGCGCAGTAAAGTCTGTGGATATAGCACTAAAGAAAAAAAACGATCCCTTATATTTTGAACAGCTTGCTTCAGTCGCGAATAATTGCTATACCGATGAAAAGAAGAAGAATGATGTACTAGAACGTATTGGCCAGATTAAACTAAAGAAACAGATACCGCTGCAAACGTTTTAATACGTATAAAAATCCTATTAACGCGGGCAATGTAAAAACTGCAATAAGAACTCCTTTTTTTACAGAGTTATTTTCATATACCACTCGCACGCTGTGAGAACCTCTATCCAAGGTTATCCCAGTATGCATAAGGTTAACTTTATACCCATCAATTTTTTTACCATCAACATATATACTCCACTCAGGATAATTATTTACTTTAATAACTAAAAACTTAGGATAGCTCGATTGATATCTAAATTCGTACTCATTTTCTGTCTGTTTTATAGTAGTCAATTTATAGTCAGAGAGAGTATTAAAGTAAGATGTGTTTACACTTTTTTCTAGTATGGCCGTATGTTTTAAATCAGTTTCATTTAGTTTTTGCATTAAATCTTGTAAGTACGTTACTATCGTCGCCGAATCGGGAAAGTAGTAAATTGCATCGGTCTTGGTTTGTTGTTGTACCTCTCCTACATATATTGTTTCTTTTCCTTGTGTAATCTTATTAATTATATTGATTTCTGCAGCTTTAAATGGATAATGGCTAATAATATATCGAGTGTTAGTGTAATCAAGTAACTGTTTACCCATTGGTGTAATTTCTTCAATTTGATTATTCACTATCTTTATTTGCGATAAAAGCATTTGATATATAAAAGCAACGCGTTTTAATTTCAATCCAGGAGTATTGACATCGAGAGTGGACTTCGCAAACTGTAAATTTGAGTTCGGATACAAATAGTTTATGTTGAAAATATATGAACGTACACTTTTTTTGTCCGTCCAACCTTTTTTAACAAAATAAGTATTCCATGCTTCTGACGCTCCCAATGAAATATAATTATAACGAGGATCAAGATTAGCAAGAGTTTTATCACTGCGTAATGCTGAACTAGGTACAAACAAGTGGTACGAGTATCCAGTTACTAACAAATCCAATAAATTAATGCACAATAAACTGAAGAGTAAATACTTTAAAATTTTTGACCGCGTTTGTGTAACGAAAAATATTGATGCAGAAACTGCCATGAAGAAAAAGAAAACTGCTGGAATTAAAAATTTGGAAGGAACTCGGAACATGTTAAATGGGGGAAAGTTATAGATAAAGTAGAGTGGGGAACTTTTACCAAGCGCACATAAAACGAATACCAGGAATGAGATATTACAAACAATAAAAATACGCACCAGATTTTTTTTATTTTTCAAGAAAATTAAGCTAGGAAAACTAAGTAGCCATATAGCGAACATTAGGACACCAACATAGGGCGTATTTTCCCAAAAAATACCCCAATCTGTAGAGTAAGGAGGATAAGTGCCATATTTGGGGTTTCCAAAAATAAAAGGATTAATGAAATTTAATAGATTTTTAAATTCAAATGGGAACAGAGTAGCTGTATCGTAATCTAATTCAAGAGAACGGATAGCAACTTTACTTAATACGATTGAGGGCAATAATTGAGGCGCAGCAAATAAGAACCCAAATGCGAGCAAAATCAAAAGAACTATAACGCTTGATATATATCGCTTCATTGGCAGTCTAAATATGTACATACTGGATACTGCAAACAGTAGTAGCCCACACAGCGATACAAATGCTGCTTGAGTGTGTCCAGCAAAGAGCATTTGCGACGTAAAAAAAGGAATTAGCAAAAGATATCTTACTTTTATAGTTTTTACATATTTCATAAAGCACCACACAAGCAGGGGAAAATAGGCAATAGTCTGGATTAGATTGAGATGAGGTAAGCGAAATATGATTGCCCCATTAAATGTAAAATTAAGTGCAAGCAATACTGAGTACCATTTATTAAATTTAAACTCTCTAAGAATAAAATAGAATCCCAGTGTCAATAAAAATAGAGATGATGTATATAGTAAAGGATATGCGATAGCAAATGGAAGGAATGTTAAAAAAAACAAATTTAAAATATTAAAAGCCCCTGTCTGACTCTCCGCTATAAAGGGAAATCCTCCCTGAAGTAAATTGGTCCAAAAGGGAATATGGAAATGATGATAATTTTGAGCAAGAAAGTATTTCGCAGAATAGTTAACATGGTATGCATCACTGGAACCAAAGTCAGGTGTGAATAAAACTTTATTATAAAAAAATATTGTCAGAAAAATATAGAAAATAGAAGTAAAAAAAATAGGTGAAGCTATTATTTTTTTTAAATTCATAGTATTATTTTGTAGTGATTATACTATATACTGATTTATATAGAATAACGAGCTCACGGCTAACGTCTTCGCAGCTCGTATCGAATAAGGGCATATTAAATTTAACTCATTTATGAAACTATTGGAAAATAATAAACAAAACGGATTTACACTCATCGAGTTGATATTAGTAATGATTATAATTGCTATACTTTCTGCAATGGTAATCGGTAACTTTATGACATCGTTAAAAAAGGGGAGAGACGCGCGAAGGAAACAAGATCTTGAACAAATACGCCGAGCTGTAGAGCTCTATTATGAAGACAAACATACATATCCGTTACCTGCAGCAGTTCAATACGGCGCTTCATTAAAAGATGTTGACAGCGGAAAACTATACATGCAGGAAATACCAAATGATCCTGTTAGTACAAACAACTATCAGTATCAGTCTGACGGTACATATTATAGACTCTATTCATGTCTGGAGAACGCACAAGATAAAGGAAGTAATATAAGTCAAAGTGGATTCGATAATGGAGCAGGTTCTGCTATTACATGTGGCGGCTGTAACGCATGTAAATTTACTGTCTTTAGCCCCAATATAACTCCAGTACCAATAATTGCAGGAACGTGATTTAAATTAGGAATAAATTTACGAAACAGTTTTCAAGAAGCAATTTCCAAATACGTTTAAGGTCATGCTGAAGCCAGATCGAAGAATCTGGATGAAGCATCTAGCGAACGCGAAATTACTTTGTTTTACGCTGCCGCTAGATGCTTCGTCAGATATTCTTCTGACTCAGCATGACATACTGTTTGAAAATTGAATCATTTGTAAATTGATTGAAAACTGAAAATTAGTAAATTCGTAAATTTATTCCTAATTCTTAAATCCTCAATCTTAAATCTCTTATCACTTCGTTCCTTCAATCGCGTCCTGATCATGAGGATCAAAATGATCTAGCACATACTGAAAAACTTTTTTAGACTCAGTTTTAGATCCATATTTTTTTAACAACTGAGCCTTCAACATATAATTATCTTTATAATCTGATTTCATCTGAATCGCTTTGTTTACTGCTTCAAGAGATTTTGCACGATACTCTACTTGCTTATCCTTATATACATCACCAAGAATGGAATAAAAAACAGCCAGACTATATGGAATCTTAGGATCTGTGGGTGCTAGCTTTGTTGCCGAGTTCAGTGTATCAATTGCCAATTTCAGATATTCTGGATTATTCGTTGATTGAAAAAAAAGATAAAAATCCTTAGCTCTTGTTTTATAGTACAGTATATTTTCCGGTGACGAGCTGATGCTGTTTTTATTATATGTATATGAAAGTGCGACAAGTTGTTTGGCTGTTTGATTTTGCTGTTGAGAAGCGGCTTGGTAGGCAAGGTTTGCTAATACAAACGATAGTTTATCATCGTAGACATGCTCAGAACGCCATTTTCGGGCATCACTCAAATAAAAGGCAGCATTTTGATAATCGGCCCCTTTGGAAAGATCATCACCTTTTTTATATTGTGTGTCTGCATACCAATAGGAAAATACTCCAAATAATAATACAGCGGAGGCAACAATAATTCCAAATACAGCTACAGGATGAGCTGGGTTATAATGTTTAGAAGCACTTTGTTCAGTTTCTTCATTTTTTGACGCCAGAATAAATGCGGGAAGTAGGAAAAAAAATAAATTTACAGTCGTCACAGAAAAACCAAAAAAATTAGTTAGCAGTATCGTTATGTAAGATAATAAAAGACAAAACGATAGTAATTGAGCATTTTTTTTCCCTTTAAGTGCATTCATTGCAAACGCATATATAGACATAGTAATAACAGACATATACGCAATGAGACCTAAATAACCCGTCGTGGCTAAATAATTAAGATATTCATTATGAGCTTTGTTATAAATATAGTCCCACTCCGTTGTTAGATTATGCGACTGCGGACGAACAAAATAATAGGCATATGCAAACGTCTCTGGGCCAGTACCAAACATCGGGTACTGTTTACCAAGTTCTATAGCTCCTTGCCATACAATCTTTCGGATATCCAATGAATCTGTAATCTCTATTTTTTTAGGTTGATTTGTCAAAGAAGCAGCAGGTAAGTTTTGAACAACAACTGGTTTTGCTGCAGAGATCTTAAGCAGGGCATCAATTTTAGGTATACCTGTTTTCCCTAGTAAGGTCATACAAAATAGTGAAATGCTAAATATGGCGATTTTTAATACATGGTGTTTCTTCGACCCATTGGTCAGAGCAATATAAAATTCATACATGATAAAGAGAACACAACCTATAGCCACACTAACTAATGCAGACCGCGAGCGAGTATAGAGAATAATAAGAAAATTAAGTGGTATATATATATTGAGACATACTTCTTTTATATTAGTCCAAGAGTTATTTATTTTTTTATGATCATCTTGTTTAAATAAAAAGTACAGTGCTATAAAAAAAGTTACTGCTAAATAAGCACCGAGCCAATTGGGTTGGCCAAGAGTAGAGAACATTCTTTCAGATGGACGAAACTGATCTGTCCAACAACTATTACTCAATTGTCCTGTAAAAATAAAACAGGTGAGATCATATCCAAACTTTCCCGGCAACCCCCACAGTATAACGGCAAGAGATGAATATACGGATAATAAAAGTACCTTTTCAATATATTTTTTTCCAATATTCGATACAAAGCCGTAGTAAAGTACTATAAAAGAGAGGATTGAAATTACTCCACCATTAAAACGTCCATAATAGCCCCAAAGTGATGTGTGCCTATCGATTGAGAAAATTGTAGAAAGGATAAGGATAATAAGAAAAATAACGATTGGGATGTCAACAATTGTTTTTTTTATTATAATTCTTCGTAACTGAATCATTTTTACTGACCAAAGTGCCATAACAATAATAGTGCACATATAAATAAATAACAGTTTATTGAACTCAAAAATTTCAGAAGTACTCGGATACATAATGAGTGGAGTTACGAAAAATAATAAGCCATAAGTAATTTTTATCGCTTTATCTAGCATATGCTGAATATTATACAGTCATTCAAGAAATTAAATCTACCCTTCGTTTCTTACTTTGATATATGCATGGATTTAGGTACCACAAATACTCGCATCGCAATTAAAAATAAAGGTGTGGTTTTACGAGAACCTAGTGTTGTAGGTTTGAACACAAAAACTAATGAGTATGTTTTTTTTGGGCAGGAAGCTAAACGAATCATGGGAAAAACACCTGAATTCATAAAAGTACTTAGACCATTAGTTAATGGTGTAATTCATGACTTTGACTCTGAAGTAGCTCTCATTAAAAAGTTTATGGATAAAGCTGTCGCACCGTACCAAACAAGTAAAATCTACCGGCAACCAACTAGAATTATTACAATAGTACCATCCATAGCTACAGAAATTGAGCAACGAGCAGTCGAGGAAGTCGCATCAAAAATCGGCGCTTCTAAAATATTTCTTGTCCCTAAACCTATTGCAGTGGCAGCAGGTACTGGTATCGATATATTTTCTCATCAACCTAATCTTATTATTGACCTCGGTGGAGGCTTAATTGAGATGGCCATACTGTCTGGCGGAGGAATCGTTGTCAAAAAAACCTTGAGGAATGCCGGAGAACATATGAACCACCTTATCAGTAACTATTGTTATTTGAAGTATGGAATTATATTGGGTGAAATCACTGTAGAGGAAATAAAAACACAACTTTTAAATTTCACAGATACTGAAGAAGGAATGACTGTCCGAGGAAAATCACTTGAAAATGGCTTACCGAAGTCTATTAAACTAAAATCTTCAGAAGTAAAAGAAGCATTATTGAGCAATCTCAATCAAATTATAGACGCAGCAAAAGAGTTAATTGAGATTTCGCCTCCAGAAGTAGTAGAAGAAATATATAATCGCGGCGTTGTGTTAGCAGGGGGAATAACGCAAGCACCTGGAATTGAAAACTTTTTTACTAAAGAATTAAAGATTGATTCTTTTGTCCGTGAAAATCCCCAGGATGCAGTGATAAATGGATTATTAAAATTAACTGAACACGAAGAAAATCTTGAAAGGGTCGCGATAAAAAACATTTAGGGTTGACAGAATTATATTTAATCTGGTAAAATAGATAAAACTTCATATTCGTGCATGTCCTTGCAAAACAAAGATGTATGCATTACAATTGAGTGTTTTATTGACTTTATAATTTTATTTCTATAAAATTGTAAGTCGCAGTGAGTACTTTGATAATTCGTCAGTCAAACAAAGCCAATCAATTTAATTTAGTAATCGGGTTAGGAATTAAAACTCCTAATTTTAAAAGTCGTAGACTTTTAAATCTTTTTTAAGAGTTTGATCCTGGCTCAGGATGAACGCTGGCGGCGTGCCTGAGATATGCAAGTCGAACGATGTCCCGACCGCAAGGTTGGGGTAAAGTGGCAGACGGCTGAGTAACACGTAGGAATCTTCCCCAGAATAGAGGATAGCCCCGAGAAATCGGGGGTAATACTTTATGGTCCCCACCTTTGGTGGGGTAAAGACCTTAACCGGTCGTTTTGGGATGAGCCTGCGTCCTATCAGGTAGTTGGTGGGGTAACGGCCTACCAAGCCTACGACGGGTAGCTGGTCCGAGAGGATGGACAGCCAGAGGGGCACTGAGATACGGGCCCCACTCCTACGGGAGGCAGCAATCAGGAATAGTCGGCAATGGGCGAAAGCCTGACCGCGCGACGCCGCGTGTAGGAAGACGCTCGAAAGAGTGTAAACTACTGTGGTAGAGGAAGAAGTCCCGCCTTTGGCGGGATTGACGGTACTCTACTAGAAAGGAGCCGCTAACTGCGTGCCAGAAGCGTCGGTAATACGTGGGCTTCAAGCGTTATCCGGTTTTATTGGGCGTAAAGGGTCGTGTAGGTGTCTCGATAAGTTTCTGTTTAAATTTCAGGGCCCAACTCTGAATTGCGCAGGAAAACTATCGAGATCGAGTTTTCTCAACGGTAAATGGAACTTAGGGAGGAGTAGTGAAATGCGTTGATACCCTAGGGAACACCAGTGGCGAAGGCGATTTACTGGGAGATAACTGACACTGAGACACGAAAGCTAGGGGAGCGAAGCAGATTAGAGACCTGCGTAGTCCTAGCCCTAAACGAATGTCTGCTAGCTGCATGAGATCAGT
>CAZXWS010000062.1:0-8988 GCA_964644605.1 uncultured Gammaproteobacteria bacterium | reverse complement strand
CTGAATACAGGCGTAGGGTCCACAGGTAACACAGTAATACCCAGCATTACAACTACACGTGCTCGTTGGTCCTGCGGTTGGAGGGGGAATCGGTGAGTTAGTTGGGGTGGGTGGTGGAGGGTTAGTTGGAGGTATAGGAGTGTTTGTCGGAATTGGTGTATTTGTAGGTGGAACTGGAGTGTTTGTCGGAGGTACAGGAGTGTTTGTGGGTGGCATTGGAGTATTTGTTGGAGCTGGACCACAGGTATCGTATGGTGTTGTGCTGCAGGTATCTGCCTGAGGAACACAGGGTGGCTGGCTTGAGCAAAAACAACAATAGTCGGAGCAGCTATTGCCGTTACATCGTGTATAACAAATACAAGGAGCTGCTAAAACGTTCGTTATGTTGGCAAGAGTAATGAGTCCTATTATGCTGAAAAAGGAAATCGATAGAATATATATAATGATTTTTTTCATATTATCTAATAACTAACCAGGCGGTGCGATAACTACCATCTGAACTAGTGTAAGTCATTGAGTTATTTTGTGAGTCTTTATTTACATCTAGGTTTGTGATTACTACCCGACCTTTTGCAAATAAATTCAGATTTTGTTCAAGTGGACCGATTTTTTTTAAGTATTTTTGTGTAGGACCGGTTGACATGATTTGTGTAAGATCTTCTTTTAATATAGTTGTAGTGCTTGTATTTTCATTTTTCCATGTTGTTCGAATTGAATATAGTTCTTCATTAAAAGGATTTTTCAAAACCATATATCGATCAGGTCCATCAACAGAAGGTTTCCATTTTTCAAATATTCCAATTATTTGATCCGCATATTTTACCCCTTTTTTATTTTCTTTATAAATTACGCCGACTCCTTGGAAGATACTCGAAAGGTCTGATGTATACAGTATGTTATTTCCTGAACCATAAATAATTTTATAAGGTGGGGCGATACTTGGAGATACATTAATTTGTTTTTCCTTAAAAGGTACATTAAGTGTAATGTGGTTTTTGAGAATATAAAATTCACCAGATATTATGAGTAAAACAATTACAGCGAAGAATAAAAGAAGTAAATTAAGTTTATTCACCTTCACATTGTATTATAACTATTAAAATATAGTCAAGTTACTATAAATCAATGTATTAATTTAGAAACTTGTGAGAAAAAATTCTGCTGGAATTTGCGGAAATGACTGAAAGAGTTGTACTTTTTTTTCAATACCGTCGGGTGTCTGTGCTGAGGATGTAACATACTGACCTTGCGGTTTAAGGTTCGTTCCAATAACTCCAATTTTTGTACTTGAAAAGAGAGGACGGATAATAACAAGTTTTGTATTAGCAGGGGCAGTAAGCGAAGATGTTTTAAAATAATAAGATATACTTTCTACTTTTTCTGGTGAGTTAGCTAAACTTGTAACACTAATGTCGGGTGATCCGACAATTTTGCCGGTAATGCACGGCTCTGCTAGACGTTTTGTGACCGTGTAAGCTGGCGGAGCTGACGGGTTTGCACTGATATAGGTGAGTTCAAGGGCTGGAGTATTTCTGCTGGCGCATGTAGTGGAGGCGGTTGTTCCGAAGTATATAGTAAATCCAGCTGTATAATAGTCAGACCCTAAGCGACTCGCCGGAGCGGCTGCCGGATCATAGGTTACCAAATAATAAGTGTACTGTTCATCGGGTTGTAAAAGCGGTGAAACAAAGGTATTTTTAATATTTGTTGATAATGTTGCTTGTCCGGTATACCCCTGAAAATTAGTGAGAAAGTTACTATTTGAGCCAAATGAAATATTAGATTGTTGTTTTAATGCAGTATCAATAGCTGCTTCTGCCGCGGCAAGCGCTTTTTGATTTTGTTCTTCTAAATGGGTGATTTGAGTTTCTGTCTGAGATTTAAATACTAGTGACAGTACCACCGTTAATAATGTTGCTACTACCATTATAACTATAAGCAGAACCTGCCCTCCTTTTTGACTTATTTGCGTATTCATTTTTGAATTTGTAGTGATAATCCCACCCGATTGATTACATCAGAAAATGTGTGGTTTAAATTTGTAGATGGGTAAACAAAACCTGTGACTGATATTTGCATTTTATTTCCACCATTCGGGTAAGGAAAAATATACTGGGTCAGAGGATACATATTATTATCTAGTTGCTGTTGTACTGTCATTTGTTTTTCTGGAGCGGGTGTATCAACAACACCTATTGTCAATATTGTATATTTTTTATTTTGGTATTCGTAGAGTAGTCCTATCATATCTAAATAATTTCCTACTTTTCCGCGAGGATTTATAGTAAATTCAGGTGGGTAACTTATTGAATAGTTAAATTGTGTATTTGTATAACTGGGCCATATTTTTTCATTTGATTTAAATTCTGTCTTAAATGGTGGAATTGTTGGACGTGTGACTTTATTAACTTTGGCAAGCTGTGAGTTTTTTGTATTGTGAATGGGGGTAGAGCTGACACCATATGTAGGTATTTGTGTGTTTATCAATGGGGTAGGTTTTGATAGTTGAGCAAAGAAGTATATATTTGCTGCTAAAACAATAAAAACGAGCAAGATAATAAAGACAACTATACTTTTATTCACCTGCATGGTTCCATCATAATAAATCTCGCTATACAAGTCAATATACGAATGTTCAAAAAAATTTGGTAAGAATTGGCTGATACACTTAGACACTATTTTAACCCTTGCTTTGAGCATAAGTAGTGGGTTAAACTGGACTAATACACAATATGCAAATATTGGTAATAATTTAAAGCTAGATATAGTGTATGCGCTGTTTATTTTGTAAACGAACCGACACTGATGTTATTGAGACGCGTATTTCTGAAGAAGGTTCCACTATCCGAAGAAGACGGCACTGTAATTACTGCAGTAGACGCTTTACAACTTATGAACGGATTGAGGAATTACCAATCCTTGTTATAAAGCGGGATGGTCGGAGGGAACGGTTTGACCGTGATAAATTACGAAGGGGTATTATAAAAGCCGTCGGAAAAACCACTGTTTCTTCAGAACAAATTGAACATATAGTTTCTCAAATTGAAAATGAGGCAATGCAGCGGGAAACTGCAGAACTCAGCAGCCATGCAATTGGTGAAATGGTAGCGGGATCTTTAAAAGCGCTCGATAAGGTGGCATATATACGTTTCGCGTCCGTTTTTAAACGATTTGTGGACGTGGAGGAATTCGAGAAAGAATTAAAAACAATATCGTGAAATTATAAATTTTCCATTTTTATGAGACTTACTGAGATTTCGGAAAAAGTATTTATTGATCGTTATTCATTAAAAGATAAAAAAGGAAAACCGCTTGAAAAAACACCTGAAGAAATGTGGAAACGTGTATCAAAAGCCACGGCAGCTTTAGAGAAAAAAGAAGATCAAAAAATGTGGGCAAAAGAATTTTACTGGGCAATGGAAGATTTTAAATATGTCCCGGGAGGCCGGATACTTTCAGGCGCGGGTGCTGGTTATGGTGTGAGTTATTACAACTGCTTTGTTATTCCAATGCCCAAAGATTCGCGCGGTGGCATTCTTGAAACTTTGAAACAAATGGTTGAGATCATGGCGCGTAGTGGTGGTGTTGGTTTTAATCTATCCTCATTGCGACCTCGCGGTGCTCGTGTACACGGAGTGAATGGTTTTTCTTCCGGTCCCTGTAACTGGGCTGAGTTATTCTCAGTTGCTACGCGAGATATTGTGCAGCAAGGAGGCAGCCGTCGAGGAGCGCTTATGCTGATGCTCTTTGATTGGCACCCTGATTTAGAAGAATTTATTACTGTAAAACAAGATCTCACAAAAATTAATGGAGCAAATCTTTCAGTCTGCGTTTCTGATACTTTTATGGAAGCGGTAAAAAAAGATGCCGATTGGTCACTTGTGTTTCCTGATAAAGATGATCCTGAATATGATGAAAAATGGAACGGCGATTTGGATGAATGGAAGGCACTGGGTAAAAAAGTAAATGTATATAAAGTGGTAAAAGCCCGAAAAATTTGGGATCTTATCGCCGAAGCTGCTTGGAAATCAGCAGAGCCAGGTGTAGTGTTTATGGAACGATGCAATAAATACTATAACAATTGGTACTGGAATAAAATTTATGCAACAAATCCGTGTGGAGAAGAACCACTACCCAACTGGGGAGTGTGTAATTTAGGTTCAATTAATCTCTCAGCACTCGTAAAAGGAGATAATATTGATCGAAAAGGCCGCTTTGATTTCAAAACATTAAAACGATTGGTGCATGCAGCAGTAAGATTACAAGATAATGTGATCGATATGGATCCGTATGTGTTTGAAGGCATCCGTAAAACACAGCTTGAAGGTGAACGAAGAATCGGTCTGGGAACCATGGGCTTAGGAGATGCCCTCATTAAATTACATCTGCGCTATGGCTCCGATGAAGCACTTGAGTTCATTCATGGAGTGTACTCACTCATCCGCGATGAAGCATATAAAGCCTCTGTAGAAATCGCAAAAGAAAAAGGATCATTTGGTAAGTTTGAAGCTGATAAATACTTGCAAGGATTATTTATTAAAGAGTTACCAAGTGATGTGCGAAAGGGGATAAAAGAAAACGGAATCCGTAATTCACTCTTGTTGATGCAAGCCCCAACTGGAACAACATCCACTTTGGCGAATACTACATCATCAGGCATTGAACCCGTATATGAGTTTGAATTTTTGCGAAAGAGTAGAGTAGGTGAGTTTATTGTTCGTCACCATTTATACGAACAGTGGTATAAAAATCATGAGCAGGAAATTAAAGAAGGAAAAGTAAAGAGACCCGAGTGGTTTGTGTCAGCCAATGATCTTTCTCCAGAAGATCACGTGCGCGTGCAAGGTGCGATTCAAAAATATGTTGATGCATCAATCTCAAAAACTGTGAATGCGCCAAATGCACACACTGTGGAGGATGTGAAACGACTTTATACATTAGCGTATGAACTTGGACTAAAAGGTATTACATATATGCGTGAAGGTTCACGACAAGGTGTGCTTGAACGGGTTGATGATAAAAAGAAGGAAGAGAAAAAGGAAGAAGCACCGAAACAGGCAGTAAAACCACGACCTATGGTAGTTCATGGATCTACCTACAGAATGGAAACACCGGTGGGACACGCTTACATTACAATCAACACTGATGAAAATAACGAACCCTTAGAAGTATTTATTAATGGTGTTGGAAAAGCGGGTACTGATTTACATGCAATGGCTGAAGGGTTTGGTAGAACAATTTCATTGTGTTTACGTTTTGCTTCCCATATGCCGCCATATGAGCGTGTGAAAGCAGTGATTGATCAAATTGAAAATATAGGAGGTGGTGAACCGTTTGGTTTTGGAAAAAATAGAATCAGAAGTTTACCTGATGCAGTAGCAAAGGCGTTGAGAATGCGGTTTTTGAGTAATGGTCATGCAAAAACAGCTGATGTAAAGATTGAGGTACAAGTGGAAGGCTCAGCGCAAGCAGTTTCAACTATGACGCAACCGTCACTCATACAGTTACAATCGAGTGCTGTACATAAAGATCTGTGTCCGGAGTGTGGAGTAGCATCATTCGTGTATGAAGAAGGGTGCGGACACTGCTATGGCTGCGGCTACTCAAAGTGTTAAGGATGTAAATGTTTAATGTTATATGTTTTGTGTTCCATGATATATGGCAATCTATACTCGAAGTGGAGATAAAGGAACAACAGCGTTGTTTGGTGGAAAACGTGTGCTAAAACACGATACACAAGTAGACGCATATGGTTCTGTGGATGAACTAAGTAGTTTTTTGGGTATGATTGAGGTGAAGTCAACAGAAGAATCAGAACAACAGTATATCCAGAACATTCAGATGGATTTATACACTATTATGAGTGTTCTTTCGGGATATAAAGAAGAGTTGAGTCATTTCCAAAAACGAGTTTTAGAGTTTGAGCAGAAAATCGATGAGATTGAAAAAGGTCTTCCGGAATTGCGACAGTTTATCCTTCCGGGAGGTACTGAATTAGCTGCGTGGTACCACATCGCACGCACAGTATGCCGTCGTAGTGAACGGAATGTCATCAAATATTTTCAATCCGTATCAGTAGAACACCAAAGCACTAACTTTATTGTGATGTACTTGAATAGATTATCAGACTTATTATTTGTTTTAGGCCGTTGGTATAATAAAAACAACGAAGTTATTGTAAAAAAATTATAATTTTGCTTGGTGTATGTCACTGTCCCGCCGAGGCGGGATGGGAAGACATGTTATAACCGGGAACACCGTGAAAATCGGTGACTGTGCCGCAGCGGTAATCTGCTCAAAGCTTTTTGCTTCTGAGTGGGGAGTCCGAAGACCGACCAAGCGCTTCACCCCGAGCAGGGAATATCTATGGCTGGTGTTGAGCTAAATATTGGTCAGTATGACCAAGAGAAGCATAATCTCGTTGGCGTGATTCCTGAAGTGGATACTACTGAAAAAGGAAGGCGTCCAATAACCGATTACTACAGCGCGGAAAACGAGCTGCAGTTTATTCTTGATCATGGTGATTTATCTCCAGAAGAACTTCATTTTTATTTACGGGAAAATGTAGAAAAATTTTTAGGTGAGTTTGCAGGAAAAATTCCTTACACTCGTGTCACCTATACCGTAGAAGACGAAACACTTAAATATGCCGGTATAGATATTTTAAACATGCTTGAAAATACGACTCGTGCAGCAGGAGTTAGAAGCAGAGAGTACTATGAAAACGTAGGTTTAGCCGAGGCATATCGATCTTTGCTTGACCCAAAAGACCCTGCGTTAATTTCGGGTGTCATTTCTCCACCTAAAGACTGGGATTATCTTTTTACATTTATTAACGAACGGCGATCTTCACCAGCGTTGGGGAAAGATGTTGTAACAATGCATGCGGTACGTACCTCAGAACTGCGCGGTACACTTACTAATAGTCAACTAATTGCCGATGCTATTTTTCCTGGCTCTGAATTTACTTCATCAGAACAATTTTTAACAACGCCGTTTATATATTCTGAGAATCGATCAAATACATCTATTACATCAGTTGATGATGTATTACAGGCAGTCGGTTTAACTTACGATCAAATTGCAGCATCACGCTTATTTGAGCAAGCAGTTGATATGGAGTTGGGAGAATTTATAGACACATATACACAGGGTATGCTTGGTCTAGCAAGTGAAGCAAATGATATTCCTGCTTCTCTAAAACAAAAAAGACTTAAAAATTTACAAGATACAATATCTACCGCATTTGTAATTGCGCAAGATATAAAGGCAAATATCGATAGTAAAATGCAAAAAGGTGAAACAAACGTGTCAATATCAGAAGTTACTCCTCATTTTTCAGACATGATATCCATGTATGCGTATGCACAAGATAAACCTGCTTTTATTGAGGGCGGAGGAAGTTGTCCAGTAGTATTTACTGAAGGAGTGGATGGCTATCTATCTCAGAATGAGATGTATGATGCGATGAAGGAGGGGATATCATTTGAAGAAGCGTTGCAAAGAAAACAAGATCAAAACTATGAGAAAAAAATTTCTGGCGAAAGATTAACATCCTGTCCTGATTGTGGAAAATCTAACGTGGTGTTAAAAGCGGAAGATATTAATAATGGTATTTTATGTTGTGATAATCCTGCGTGTCAACGGCATAAACTTCGTAATCCAATACGAGCGACTGATGCAGAAAGTAAGTACGGTTTACTGTGTGTGTGGGACAGTGCTCGACCCAAGCAGCCTGCGTTAATGGGGTGATTTGCATAAATTTCTGCAGTCTCTATAATAATTATGCATGCCCATTCAAAACTATACTCCGATTGAAGATCTTCTTCAAAAATATAAGTCATCTATGGTGGGGTACCCCAAAGAAGGTGAACCGCCATTGCGAAGACCAGACACACAATTTGACGAAGTGGAAGAGGTGCAGGAAGTTGTAGAACATCAAGTGCAAGATGAGGAAGTTGCAAAACATGTTGATGTAAAACCGGAGACTATACAGTTGACTGAGGATTTAAAAAGACACGGACTACAACCTGTCTCTGATCCACAATTTTATGATTATCAGAAAGTTAAGTTACCTCTTACGGATGATAAAGTAGTTACTGGACTCCATGCGCCTCTCACTTCTTCAATTCGATGGTTAGCAACATTAGCCCAATTTATTTTATGGCAATCACACATTAAGTTAAAAGTAGTGGGTGGAAAAGTTGTACGAGTCATAAAGCGTAATTAATATATCAAAATAAAGCTTGACAAGAGATTTTAAATTACTTTACAATGATTTCGTGTACATACAATGTGTGATTACTTATTAAATTAATAATATGATAAAAAATGACTCTACACAGAAATATATTATTGTGGCGGTAATGGCTGTGTTATTTATTGTTGGATTTGTGGGTGGTAAAAAATTTTTTGGTCAACAGCAGCAGACAGTAGCTCCTTTAACTGGTACAAAACCAGTAAATACAAACACTAATGTTGCTGTGAAAGATCAGACAAACTTATTGGTTATTCCCGCCTCATTAAGTTTTAAAGTAGGGCAATCTCATAGAATGAGTGTTTTTGTGTCAAAAGGTGATATTCAAGCAGCTGATGTTGTACTGAAGTACGATCCAAAAGTGTTTATGGTTTCAGATATAAAAGCTGGAAAAGACTTTCCCATGCTTTTAAACCAAAGTATTATCAATGGGCAGGTTGCAGTATCAGTGTCAATCAGCCCCGACAATGCGAAAAAATTAGCAACAGGTGAGTTATTCACTTTTAATGTGCAGGCACTGAGCCCTGCCGCAACAACACTTATATCTTTTGATCCGAAAAACTCCACAACCGCTAAGGATGGAGAGAATACTTTGCAGGTAACAACAGGTGGATCTTATACAGTGACACAATGAAATTCTAGTAATCCTAAACCTACGTAACTATTTATCAGCTTATCTAGTAGAATATATTTCATATGATACGGGACGTAGTTCAGATGGCTAGAATGCA
>CAZXWS010000061.1:0-14997 GCA_964644605.1 uncultured Gammaproteobacteria bacterium | reverse complement strand
TTCCCATATTGAGGCCAGACTCCATTCACTCAGATCGTTTCAAACGGTAGAGTATGCGAAATTATGGTTTAACGGATACATTCTGAAAAGAAGATTTACTAAATTTACAGACTGCAGAGGAAAATTTAAACACCTAAACGGAAAAACAGGGCTTGAAATGACAAAAAAATTGCGGATTGATATACCAACCTATTTCTAACTCCTAGGTGACATTTTTGATACGCTACTCTAGAGCGGGATACGGGAGTCGAACCCGTCTCTTCTCCTTGCCATGCCCGTCGTACAAAGAGCGGTGGACCGGATTTGAACCGGCAACCTTCTCCTTGGAAGGGAGACATTCTACCGTTGAACTACCACCGCATACTTTGGCAGGCGGGGAAGGGAGATATTGAACCGCTCAATTAATCCCGCTGGCAACAAGACTTTAGTCTTTAGTCCAAGATTTGGAACTCCAAGACTTTGATTATTATATCAAGACTTATTCTGTTGAGCAAGGAAGAAAAGTGATTCAGAAAAAATATGCTTGGCTTACCATATGTTAAAATATATTTTATAACATCGCCTTCTACGTAGGGCTCGTTACATTCAGTTATGTTCGCTGACTACTAGGTCATAACTAATATGAATCTTAACTTGTTTAAAGAAATAACCATAACGCCTTTGGATTCAGAAAACCATATGCAAGGCTTTGAACATAAAGGTATAAGATACATACATCATTCAGAACTCTATCATCATCATACTGCTTTTTATAGTTTTTCTATCGCTCAAAAAAAAATTCTTTTATTAATCTTTACTGTTCTTACTGGTTGCTTATTTATTAATTGGCATATAACTCTAGTTTTTATAATTACATTACTTACTTTACTTTATTTTACTGATCTACTTTTTAATCTTTTTTTAATAGCTAGAAACTTCGGAAAGACAAATGCTATCCAAATTAGCAACGAGGAGATTGAAAAAATTGCTAAAGAAAAGTGGGCACCTTATACTATTTTATGCCCACTTTATAAAGAATGGAAAGTCATACCACAGTTTATTAAGGCAATGTCTCGAATGGATTACCCCAAAGATAAATTACAAATTATGCTTCTCTTAGAAGAAGATGACAAAGAGACAGTCCATGCCCTCAAAAAAATAGAACTACCAGATTATTTTGATGTTAAAATAATTCCGCATTCTCTCCCTAAAACGAAGCCCAAAGCACTGAATTATGGTTTAAAATATGCAAAAGGCGAATACTGCGTCATCTACGATGCTGAAGACGTTCCTGAGCCAAATCAACTAAAAAAAGCAATTATAGCATTTAATAAGGTTGATAAAAAAACTGTATGTATTCAGGCAAAATTAAATTTCTATAATCCCCACCAAAATATATTGACGAAAGTATTTACTGCTGAATACTCGTTGTGGTTTGACTTAGTATTAACAGGTTTGCAGTCAATAAATGCACCTATTCCGCTCGGTGGGACATCTAACCATTTCAGGCTATCAGATATTAAATTATTAAAAGGTTGGGATGCTTTTAACGTTACAGAAGATTGTGACCTAGGTATAAGGTTAATTAAACGTGGTTATAATACGGCGATTATTGACTCCATGACATTAGAGGAAGCGAACAGCAGCTTAATTAATTGGTTCCATCAGCGGACACGATGGATAAAAGGCTATATACAAACGTACTTTGTACATATGAGAAATCCAAAAGAATTTATAACAGATTGGAAAAATCCTCATATTGTAACATTCCAATTAATTGTTGGAGGAAAAATCTTATCAATGTTTATTAATCCGCTTATGTGGGTACTGACAATATCGTATTTCATCTTTCGCCCCTTCATAGGTGGCTTTATCGAATCATTTTTTCCGTCTACAGTACTCTATATGGCTTTCTTATCTTTAGTATTTGGTAATTTCTTATATATGTATTATTACATGATTGGATGTGCAAAAAGAAAAAACAATAAAATCATAAAATATGTAGTACTAGTACCTTTTTACTGGTTAGCAATGAGTGCTGCTGCTGCAGTTGCTGTTTATCAGATAATTAAAAAGCCTCATTACTGGGCAAAAACAAAACATGGATTACATTTAAATGAAAAAAATCAGTATCTTTCATCAAGTTTTTAAAATTGAACAGATTTTAAAAAAAACTTTAAAATTGCTGATATTAATATACCTTATGCAAAAATCAGTAAATAAATACATACCCTTATTGCTTATTACAATAGCTTGTATCATTGGAATAGCTGCTTCAATATGGTCATATAGCAATAACTACATAACAGTATACGCAGACGGTGTTTCACATTTAAACATTGCTCGACGGGTTGTAGACAATCTTCAACCTGGAATTGTACAGATTGGTGGAAGTTGGCTTCCCTTATATCACATTGTTCTTATTCCCTTCGTACAGTCAGATTTTTTATGGCATAGTGGTCTCGCAGGAACGTTTGTAAGCGTTTTGTCTTTTATTACTGCTTCAATTTTTCTTCACTTGATTATTAATATGGTTACTAAATCAAAATTATTTGCATTACTAGGCTCAATAGCTTTTTTATTAACTCCTGATATTTTCTATATGGCAACAACTCCTATGACCGAAGTATTTACTGTAGCGCTACTCTTAGGAGCAAGCTTCTTCCTCCTAAAATGGATCTATGAAGATAATGGGGAATATTTAATAGTATCCAGCTTCTTTGCATTTGCAGGAATACTGACACGATATGAAGTGTGGTTTTATGCAGTTATTAGTGTAATAATAGTGTCTCTAATTGCATTTAGAAAACATAAAAATCTGGGTGATGTTGAAGGGACAACTATCCTATATGGCTTTCCTTTAATCTTGGCTTTTCTTGTTTGGTTTGGTTGGAACACGTTAATTTTCCATGATCCCTTCTATTTCATGCACGGTAATTTCTCAGCACGAGCATACCAAATCCCTCTTGAGCAATCAGGACAGCTACCAACAAAGGGAAATATTGTAAATGCAGCATATTATTATTTCCAAGCGCTACTATTTACAAATGGAGAATTATATGTTTGGTTTGCAATTTTAGGTTTTTTGCTTTTTTATATACTTAACTTTAAAAAATATAAATATTGGGTGCTTATAGCTTTAATTGGTCCGATACTATTTGAAATTATCTCGCTTAATTCTGGTTCTACAGCTTTGTGGTTACCAAATCTTTTTCCTTTTAAAATGTATAACATCCGTTATGGTATATACGGTTCTATCTTTACTTTTGTATTTCTACCTTTGCTATTTTATAGATTAAAAAGATTTGGAATATTATTGTTTGTTTGTACAATTTTTATTCAGCTTTGGTTTTTTTCCCACATGGGCCTTCCCATTACACTACGCGATGCACTTATAGGAAGAACTGATTATAATGGAAAAAGTATATTAGAAGGCGCAGCATACATCAAGGATAATTACAAATCGGGCTTAATTTTAGCTCCTGCTGGAGCTTTAGACCCTTTGATTTTCTCCTCTGGTCTGCCAAATAGAACGTTTATAACAGAGGGTGCAAAAAAGTACTGGGATGCTTCCTTAAAAAATCCGGACAAGTACGCTTCATGGATTGTAATGACTGACGTGGGAAACGGAGTAAATATTCATGATGGTATTCAAGAAGCAGTAAGCAAAAACAAAAAGCTGCTTAAAAATTATAATAAAGTCTATGATAAAGGTGCTGTTATTATATATCGTAGAAAAGATAGATAACAAATAATCTAAAAGATAAAAATGAAAAATCAAAAGGATAAGTTGCCTTTATTTATTCTACTTGTTTCAACAGTAATATCTATCAGTACCTCAATATATTTTTCTTATAATAACAAGAGCCTTCTTTATCGTGATGCAAAATCTCATTTAAATATTGCAAGAAGGGTATTTTTCTCACAAACGCCTGGTTTAGCACAGTTAGGTAGTATTTGGCTACCCTTTACTCACATCTTAATGCTTCCAACAATTTGGATAGACAAATTTTATTACTCAGGCTTAGCAGGAATAATTCCGTCAATGCTAGCGTTTATATTACTTTCAATTACTATCCACGGAGTTGTTTACAGATACTCTCACGATAGAGTAGCTTCCTTTCTTGCATCAGCTATTATTTTTACCAATCCATCTCTCCTTTACCTCCAAAGTGCGCCTATGAGCGAATTACCATTATTAATCACATCAACACTCTCTATTTATTATCTTTCAAAATGGTTAAAAAATGGTAATTATGAAGATATTATTTACAGCTCACTATTTATTTTTTTAGCAACACTTACTAGATATGATGCCTGGTTTTTATTTATTTGCGAATTTGCTGTTATAGCTGTAATGTCCAAAATTTCAGATTTAAAAAATAAAAACGTTGAAGGACATCTTTTTTTGTTTACATTCTTAGGAGGATTTGGTATTTTTCTATGGTGTTTATATAATCAATTAATCTTTCATAATTTTTTGAACTTTGCACTTGGACAAGGCTCAGGATCGTGGGATACTAAGAGAGTTGCAACTTCTGCCTCTCAATTTGCACCAACACATAATCTGTCACAGTCCTTTCAAACCTACTCATGGATAGTGATAGATAATGCAGGTATTGTATTTGTTATAGGAACAGTATTAAGTATATTTACATTACTATTCATAAAGAAACGAGCTCATTGGCTAGCTTTATTATTATTGTGCTTTTTATTTTTGTCACCTTATTTATTTAATATAATCTCTCTATATATTGGACAATCAATAGCACTAAGTAAGCACCTTTATCCACATCAAACTTATAATTTTCGCTATGGCTCTGCTGTTATTCCTTCAGTGGCGTTTTTTTTAGGTATGCTTGCTTCAAGAGGTAAAATCGGGAAAGTACTTGTCCTACTACTTATTTTTGTACAAGGTTTTCTCTTCTTATCTCATCCTCTTGATATTCTTACAGATGCAAATATAGGTAACATTAAATCTGAAAAAACAGTAGCTAAATGGATACAAGAACATCCTGTAAAGGGTCCAACTTTATTATCAACTCTATCACATGATCCGCTTTTATTTGAGTCTTATATACCGATGAATAAAGTGATATATGAAGGGAATAGGTATCTTTGGATAAAAGCATTACGCTCACCTGAGAAATATGTAGATAGGGTTGTGTTAAAAGTATCAGATACTACAAACGATGGAGTAAGAATAAACCTATATGGCAAGAAAATCCTGCAACAATACTTCTATCTAAGTTATAATGATAGAGACTATCAAGTCTATGATAAAAAACAGTCTTCACATTAGTATATTAATTACATTCTTTTTCTTCTTAGCACCTTTTAATAAATCTTATGCAAGCAAGACTACTTGGCAAATCCAGTCTATAGATACCATGAAAACCTCTAGAGACCTAACATTATATAAACAAAATGATGCATCCTTTGATAGAGAAATTCATAAAGAGCTTTCCTCAATAAAAGCAATGGGTGCAAATTACGTTACTATAGATGGTGCCTATGATACTTCTTATATACCATGGATGAAAAGATGGGTAAATTCCGCAAGAAAAAAAGGCCTGCATATATGGTTTCGAGGCAACTTTTCAGGTTGGCATGGATGGTTTGGACCAAAGGATATGACACGAGAAGAACACATACAAGCACTAAAGTCATTTATCATATCCAATGCTGATTTATTCCAAGATGGTGACAGTTTTACCGCTTGTCCTGAATGCGAATATGGTGGTGCAGGCAATCCATTAGATACAAAAGACTTTAAAGGATTTCGAAAATTTATGTTAGATGAGTATGAGGTAATGAATGACTCATTTAGCAAAATTCACAAAAAGGTATATACAAATTGGTTCTCTATGAATCCAGATATCGCAAATGAGATATTAGATACTGAAACAGTAAATAAAATAGGGAATATTATTACTCTGGATTATTACGTTAAAGATCCACAAGAACTAGATAAAGGAATAAATTTCTTCTTAAATAAGTTTCCTAATGCAAAGATTTTAATTGGCGAGTTTGGTGCTCCATTACCTGCAATTAATGGCACTATGACAGAAAAAGAACAAGCACAATTTATAGAGAAAATCCTTATGCATTTATATAATTATAAGGATAAAATTATCGGAATAAATTATTGGGTATCATATTATGGTGATACATCTTTACTCCATTCAGACTATACTCCTAAAACTGCATTTTCGACAGTAAAAAGTTATTTTATCCCTGCAATCATAAAAGGAACAGTAGTAAATCAACTTGGAGAAATACTTACAGATGTAAAAATTGAAACTAGTAATGGATTTCTTAGTACAAAAACAGATAAAGACGGAAGATATTTACTTACTGTAGTTTCTCATGAAGCAAACATCACTGCAGGGAATAATGAATATATCACAACTTCTGCTGAAATCAAAAATTTAACTAGCGGTAGCGAAACAATTCAAAACTTCACTCTTATACCAATACATCAAAATCTTTTATATCGGATAAGAATGTTTCTTTATAGTATAGGAAAAAAATAAATGCTTGTCATTATTTATCCTTAAATTCCGTCGCAAGGCACTAGCGGGCAGGTTTAGCGAATGCGAAAAGGAACCTTGTATACGCTCCGCTAGATGCTTCGTCCAGAATTTCCAATCTGGACTCAGCATGACAGACTGTTTGAAAATGAATCATTAATGAATTGATTGAAAACTGAAAATTGTAAATTTGTAAATTATCCCAACACATTATATTTTATTATCTCCCATAAAGCACGAATGCCGTCGCGCCAGCCAATTTTTTTGCCTTCCCTATAAGTTCTCCCGCGATACGAAATACCAACCTCATATATTTTTAGCTCTTTTACTTTTGCAATACGTGCAGTAATTTCTGGTTCAAATCCAAATCTTTTGCTCTGTAAATGTGGGGCAATAGCGCGGATTAATTCACCCTTAAATGCTTTATAGCCAGTCTCCATGTCTGAAATATTTAAATTTGTGAGCATATTTGAAAATGTAGTGAGAAATATATTAGCTGCAAAATGCCAAAAGTAAAGAACTCGATGAGGACGATCAGAAATAAAACGAGAGCCGTATACAACATCCGCACCTTCATGCAAGAATGGTTCTAAAAGAGCAGGATAATCATCAGGATCATACTCAAGGTCTGCATCCTGTACAATCACTATATCTCCTGTTGATTGTAAAAATCCGTCTCGCAGTGCCGCACCTTTTCCCTGATTTTTATTTTTTTTTAAATATTTAACTTTAGACTTTAGCTTGCCCTTCCGAATCCCGACTTGTTGGGAGAAGGAGGGACTTTTAACTTTTAAATTAGTATCATCTGTCGATCCATCATCGACTATAATTACTTCTTTTTGCAGCTTTAAGGTATTTGCTGCTAAAACACGCTGCAAAGTCTTCAAAATATAAGCTGATTCGTTATATGAAGGAATAATTATCGATACTTTTTTATACATACGGTAGTGCGTACAAATTCAACTCCACATTGTAGCATAGAGGAGAACATTATAGGAAGATATGTTTACCGAAACTTTTTCTTATGTTTTTCGCTTATGTAAATACCAAAAAATACTAAAACTGATCCTAAAAGAAAGTATATATCTGGATATTCATGTAGTAGGGGAATAGCAATCATCATCGCTCCGATTGGATTTAAGTAAGAATATATACCGACCTCTTGAGTTGACAACTTTGAGATTCCGTAATTAAATAAAAAATAGGCGAGTGATGAGGAACCAAGCACGCCATAAACAATACCAAGGGAATTGGCCGTTGTGAGATGGAGCGGTGTTTTTTGCCACTCAAAAACCATAAACGGGAAAAAAAGGATAGCCGAAAAAAAGAAACTATAATACGTTACCACTGCTGTATTTATTTTTGACAATGGTTTTTTCCAGATCAGTGGCCCTATTACCGCTCCCATCGTGGATATAAAGTAAAAGAAATCGCCAAGGAGTGTAGTTGTATGTCCATGATCACCACCTTTTAATAATGGCGCAAAGATAATAAGGCTAATACCGAATAACGCAATTAAAACGCCATGCAATACTTTTTTATTCAACGTTTCTTTTAACAAAATCACTGATATCAGTACAAAAAAAATCTGCTGACTCGCTGCGAAAACACCTCCTGATATACTGGATGCTTTTTCCAAACCAAAGAATAAGAAGGCGATATTTATAAATATCGCAAAAAAAGAACCAAGTGAAATTTCTACCCAATCACGTCGGGAAATGAGTGAAGTTTTATACTTTAATGCAAATGGAAGAAAAATTAATGAAGCGAAAAAAAAGCGTAAAAAAGCCAGTGTAAATGGTGAAATTGAATGGAGAGCATTTTTGTAAATTGGTAGACCGGCACCCCACACAATATTAGCAATAATTAAAGCTAAAATAGGACTCATTAAAACATCATAACATACCTCAATATAGCCAGTCTATTACTGATTGGTTTTTTTATTAATGTAGACTATCAGCTCACCTATGAAACCAGTTAGAATAATTTGAATTCCAACAATGATAAGGACGATCCCATATAATAAGGCAGGCCTTCTATAAAGCAACATATTAAAAAATACTCGCTCGATTGTCAGTATAAAAGCAATAGCTAATCCAGTTAAAAAGAATATACCACCAATTATGCCAAAAAAGTGTAATGGACGCTCGGAAAATTGATAGAGAAAATATGCATTAAACGTATCGATTAGACCAATAAATAATTTACCAGCACGATATTTAGAAGTACCAAATTTTCGGCTTCGATTATCTACAGGAATCTCTCCGACTTTAAATCCTTTATAAAATGCTGCGACGGGTAAGAATCTAAAATTATTTGCATATAATGATATTTCATCTAAGACACTTTTTCGCATGATCTTAAATCCGCAATTAATGTCAGTGAATGGGGAGTGTAGGATAAAACGAAGTACTTTATTGGCAAAATTGGAATAGAGCCTAATTATTTCATTATCTTTTCTGACCGTCCTGATACCATTTACCAAATCATATCCTTCTTCAATTTTTTTTATAAATCTCGGAAGATCATCTGGATTATCTTGTAAATCGCCATCCATGAATACAATAATTTCTCCTTTTGCTTGTGATACACCATACGATAAAGCTCTGCCTTTACCTATAACTCGTAACCTCAGAGCTCTGACATGAGTACTATCTTTTGCAATAGTTTGTGCTTCCTCCCAACTACTGTCCGTTGAGCCATTGTCTATGAGCAATACTTCGTATGCAATTTCATGTTTTTTCAGCACTTCACCTATTTCATCTGAGAGCAGCGTTAAATTCTTCTCTTCGTTATGGAATGGAATTATGATAGAAAGCATAGTTAGATTTATGATTTAGGATTATGGATTTAAGAATTGATAAAAAAATTCTTAAATCATAAATCCTAAATCTTATTTTTTAATCTTGCGATATATTTCCAAATCATTCTTTTGATATATTTTCTCAAATCTTTTGTCTTTTTGCAGCTGTAAATAAGGGGGAATAAGTTTATCTTTTTCGACATCATTATATATCTCATTTGATTGAATAAGAACATAATCGGCTAAATGGTAAGTATCTGAGAAATTATAGAAATAGCGACGTGAAGTGAAAAAAGGAGCAATATGACCAGTCGTCGATACTTTTAATGACCGGTCATGAAGCGTTTTACTCCACTGATTTATTTCTCTAAATTCTGACTGAGGATATTTAATGGGATATAAGTCTTGTTCACGAGAGTAGGGGAGAGGGCTTTTTAAGTACATAAATGTTAAGGTCGCTGTTAAAACATAGGACAGGACTATGGGTGAGATATAGCGGGACTTAAATTTACTTTCTAAAAAATTTATTATATTTTTTGTCCCATATATGCCAGCAATCATAATCCATGGTGACAACACTGCTGTATATTGGAATATCAACTCACGCATATGGTAGTTATTAGATAGAATATTTATTGCCATCTCAGGCGATACTATGAGTAAATATATTGGAGAAATGAGAGACACGAACCCTAAAGGCCCAAGTAAATAAAACATATACTCATAGGTACTTGTTTGTGTAATATAGCGTGCTACAGTGAAGGGGTTTTTTAGTATGCCAAATATCACTTTTGAAGGGCTGTCTCCAAAATCTCCATAATAAGCGATAGCAAAATGTGTGCCTCCTCGAAAATAGGGAATTATCACAAAAATTGAAAGAACAAACCATATGCTACTGAGAATAAAAACTAAAACTCCGTACTGAAAATCCCGGTTCGTTTTTAAGTAATGCCATATATTTTTTTTATTCCTTAAAATATGACTCCCAATAATATACGAACTAAAAAAAGCAAGTGTCAGTGATACCTGCTCCTTTGAAATTAAGGCGAGTGAGAAAAAAATATAGCTTACTGCATATTTCCTAACCAAGTAAAAGTAATACATATAAAGGAGGAGTGTAGTAGATAACGTAACCGCATGAAATTCATAAGTAGTCGCTCTTTGAATATAAGGATTTAACAGATAACACAGTGCAAATATTAATGCAGCAAGTGAAACGTATTTGTTCTTTTTAAAAACGATTGCTACTATCTTGTATACAGCCCATGCACCGGCAGCTACCACCACTGATTGAATTACAAGCAGTGTCTCCGGCCCATCCCAAATAAAATAAAATGGTGCCATAAATGCGAGTAACATATCGTTATGTATAGCCATGCGTTTTATTTGATCGCTCCCATAAGGGCGCGTCATTTCTAGCACTCGCGAAAAATCCAACCGACCAACAGCTTTATAAGTATTAAAAACAGTTTGATGCATGATTCCCAGATCAAAGTAGGAAGCATACAACGTTCTATATCGAAGGATTGTAAAGTAAGAGAAATATACTGCGTACGCAGAGATAAAAAAGAAGAGCACGATGCTTAATTTGTATTTTTTCAAAAAATTATACATGTTGCTATATTTCATAATAGCAGATCAGAACGCTAAAATCCAATACACCTATTTATTACCGGAGTGAAATTTTTCGTGGATCTCTTTAAGATGAATATTGGTTACATGGGTATAGATTTGAGTTGTAGAAATATTTTTGTGCCCCAGCATTTCCTGAACTGAACGCAAGTCAGCGCCATGCGAGAGAAGGTCTGTGGCGTAAGAATGACGGAGAACATGAGGTCCGATTCTAAATAAAATACCTGCTTTTTTACGATACTTATCAATCATACGCTCTACTGAACGCACAGATAGACGTAACTTATCATCTGTTAAACCTTCTTTAATTTCGGGACCAGAATAACGAATAAACAATGGGCGATATGGATCTTTGCGCATAGTAAAGTACTTTTGTAACCAATCAGTAGCATGTTTTGACAGGAAGACAACCCGAGCCTTTCCGCCTTTTCCGATTACTCCAAATTCACCAGCTTCAAAATTTATCTGATCGCGGTTTAAAGATACTAATTCGGATACACGAAGCCCTGTAGAGAAGAGTACTTCCAAAATAGCTCTATCACGATAACCCATTTCGTCTGTTAGTTCCACTGAAGCGAATAACCTTTCAAGTTCTTCCGGTAATAGAAACTTTATAGATCGGTCACGTTGTTTTCCTAACTCAATCATTTCAGGTGGAATAACCTTTAGTTTTTGTTTTAGTAGAAATCTAAAGAAAGAACGCAAGGCTACTAAAAAATAATTCTGTGTTTGCTGTTTTAAATCACCTTTAAAAGGATTCTTGTAGTCTCTCGACAAATATAAACGGAATTGGCGTACCATTTCATCAGTGATTTCTTCGACTGTAAATGTATCACTGATACTCTTTTTCAGATCTTCATCAGACTGTTCCGACTTTTGACTTTTGACTTTTAATTTTTGACTTTCTACGATCCAATCCTGAAAAAACTCCATATAATACCCATACATTCGAACAGTTTTTTTTGAAAGATTTTTATCAAGTTCACAGTATTCTAAAAAACGCAAGACAGCTTCTCGGAGTAACATAGATTTATATTAAACGAAGTGAGAAGGAGAGTCAAGAGAGGAGGGGAGTGAATTTTCATTTTTTCCACTGACATTTACTGTTTACACACCCGCAGCTATAACCTGCTTGACTATATGTCTGTCTATCCGGAACTGAACAGATAGACATTGTGGATTGTTCGTTCTTTGATTGACATATCTCTGTATTACAACCTGCTACGCGACAATCATTGTCACCAGAACATGCGCTGTATGTTGAATGGCCATAATATCCCGTTGGAGAAGGGGAGAGGGGAGTAGGCGTTACCGCAGTGTTATAAAAATTATTTTGTTGTTGTGAAATTGGCAGTAAGATTGTTGGTGAGATTATTTCAGAGCTTTCAGTGGGAACGATTTCTCTATAAATTTTGCCATTTGGTCCTTTACACTGTGCCGGATAAGATTCCATAATCGGATATCCTGCATCTTTGCATGTTTGATAACTATTAATGCGTACCTGATTTTGATTTACAGAACTAAATAATACTAGTAATAAAACAGAAGCAGTAATCCCGATCAGAATAAGGAATATTTTATAGAACACCTTTTCAAACTGCTTATTATTCATAGGTTTGTGGTGTTCATGTTCCGCTAGCTGTGAGTGTCTGTTTTTTTTCATAGATGATATAATTATACCCGAAGCCAGAGTGGTGGAATGGCAGACACGCAGGTTTTAGGAACCTGTGCCCGCAAGGGCGTGGAGGTTCAACTCCTCTCTCTGGCACTACTTCTTATCTAATCGTTTATTTCAGGTTTCCCGCTTCTTAAATCATCGCGGGACTAACTGACAGTAAGCCTCACTTCGTATCGGCAACTGTCAGTTGAGCAACTCCTCTCTCTGGCACAAACTATGCGTTTAACGTCAAATGGTTTCGCTGCTCATATAATAAATTCGTATGACGTTATACGTCCGACCATACGAGCTGCGAAAACCACTCACTTAGACTTAATTATACGACTTCGCCATAATTCACAATAGTGTTTTTTATGCGTTTCGCAATCAAATACCCAAAGACAAAACCACCCACATGAGCAAACCACGCAACTCCTCCTTGATTCACATCAAAACTCACCACAGAACCTAATCCATAAAATAGCTGTAATATAAACCAGTAACCCAGGAATAACCACACCGGCAACTCAATAATGTCCCATATCCAAAAAAAGTAAGTGACCAATGTAAGCACTTTCGATCGACGAAACAGGACAAAATAAGCCCCTGCCACTCCGGAAATAGCACCTGACGCACCAATCATAGGAATATCACTTCCAGGAATGAATATGTACTGTAACATAGTGGCCACAAACCCAGCCAGGAAATAGAAAAATAAATAGGGTATATGCCCCATTGCATCTTCAATATTGTCACCGAAAATGTGAAGGAACCACATGTTTGAAATAATATGCAGAAAACCTCCGTGCAAAAACAAAGAAGTGAAAATGGGTATATAGCTTGTTAAGTCTAAGTAATGAAACTGGGCGGGAACAAACGCATACTGTGAAACAAATGCGTCGGAATCAGATTGCGTTAACTGATAAATGAAAACAACTACATTGAGTATTATTATCAAGTAATTAATGTATGGAAATGTCCGGCGAGGTGTAGAGTCTTTTAGCGGAAACATAGATTAATAATAGAGAGCAATCGTAAGAAGCGAGTAAGATTAATTTCTTAATACAAGCGGAAGGGGCGGGATTCGAACCCGCGGTGACCTTTCGGCCACATACGCTTTCCAGGCGTACGCACTAGACCAACTATGCGACCCTTCCTATTTCGACTGTTTTTAACCGAGCTTTCAATATTCGTCTTCCTTGACCGGTTTTATAAAACAATTCTTGATTTCTTGCATCTTTTTCGTATTTAAATGCTTCATAATATACTAGTTCAAAAGGAATCCTATTACAGGTACTTTTTACAAGACCTTTATTGTGTTCCGATAATCTTCGTTTCAGGTCATGACTAAATCCGACATAAAATCTATGATCTTTTTTACTTAGCAACACATATATGTAATACATATACATATGACTCCGCTCAGTCCGCATAATAATTACAGCGGATGAGCGGACCCGCTCGCTTTACCGAGCGGGCAACTATGCGACCCTTCCTATTGAAATAGAGCTTTCAGCTCTGTAATTTTATCAAAAATTATCCTATAAATCATTGATTTGACATTATATATGTAATACGAATTACGAAATTTAATTGATGACATAAACAAGCAATTCGACATTCTGGCTTGTCCTCCGAATTGGAGGGCGTGCGTGCACTGAGTTTATCGAATGTGTCCAGAATCAGACGAATTGCAAAGTTTTTATGTCGATTCTGGATGCGCTCGAACATACGTTCTCGCTTACCAGAATGACGTGAATTAAATATCGAAATCCGAAATACGAAAAAATAATATACCTTGAAATTCGAATTTCGATATTCGATATTCGTAATTCATAATTTATTTCTTTATAAAGAAAGCAGCGATTGCGGTAGTAATAGGGACAGCAGCAATAATACCAATACTACTCACGAGAGTCCGAACGATTTCAGTTGCGACAACTTCTTGATTCATAGCGTAGATAAATGAAGTATTTGCACTATAAAATAGCAAAAATAATGGTAACGCTGCACCAGTATATACAAGGATCAACGTGTTTACCAAAGATGCTATGTGCTCCCGACCTACTGACATAGAATGTGAATATAATTCACCGAAACCCCAGCGCGGATTTAACTCTGCTAACTTTTCGATTACTGCTGTCTGTGCAATTGTAATATCGTTCAGAATTCCAAGCGCTCCAATAATAATACCAGCAAGTAACAGACTTTTACTATTAATAGAACCTGCCGTCATTATCGGAATATATGTTGCTTCTTCTGACGCACAACCAGTCAATTTCGGAAGGTGTATAAATAACTATGACATAAATCCGGTCAGTCCGAGAGAAGTAAACGTGCCAGCAATTGCTGTTGTAGTTTTTTTAGCAAAACAATGTGGTCTATAATATATT
>CAZXWS010000060.1:0-2849 GCA_964644605.1 uncultured Gammaproteobacteria bacterium | reverse complement strand
AAATTTGTAGTAACTGATAAATTTTCCAATAATTTTATAGCCATAATCACGAGAATTTTTATCTACTTTCACGCCTTCATCATTTGAAAATCCAATAGTAAAGTCATAGCCCTGCTCTTTTACATCCTCATACACTTTTTTAGAAAGCTGTGTAATAAGTCCTTGGCCTCTATGGTTGGGGTGTGTTGCCATATCCACACATACCATGCTCATATATTTTTTACCATTCTTGTTTACTGCCATCGGAATATTAGCATATTGGCTTACCACGTTATTTTCCTGATCTAGCGCAACATATATGATTGATTTATTTTTGAAAAATGGGTTAAAGTATTTCCAGCGGGCTAACTTTTCCGCGATAGATGGTTTCACATCGAAAGCTTGTTGCAGTAACAACACAAATGAAGGGAAGAAAGACTGTTCAAAGCGAGTGATTTTATACTCCATATTCTTTATTATTTTGTCCTATTGTAGGAGCAGAATTAATTTTAAAATCCGGTGATGCAGAAAAGTATATACTCGTGCCGGGCACTACAATTTGTTTTCCGTTTACCATCTTTTGTTTAAGTATTGTTTTGTTTGTGTAATTATTACTGTCCGACGCGACATCGGACATAGTATTGACGGGTGAACATGGGATTCCAATAGCATTCAGTTCTTGTAATAAAGTAGTAGTTTCGAACTGCGAAAAAGTGTTTTCAAGGACTTTTTTAAGAAGCAATTTATTCCTGATTCGTAACGAATTTGTCTTGAAATACGATTCATCAAAAGCAGCGTATTTACGGATAAAGGTTGCAAGGTGCTGCCATAATGAGTCATTACCTGCCGCGAGAACTATGTAACTATCTTTCGTTTTATACAAACCGAATGGGCCTATCGCTGAATCAAGATTGCCAGTACGGCGCGGATTTTTCTTAGTAACAGAGTACTCAACTAAATTATTTTCCAGTAAATTCATAGCAGCCGCTTTCATTGATACATCTATATACTGCCCTTGTCCTGTTTTTAAACGGTAAAAAAGTGCGGAAGCCACTGCAAATGCCAGTGTCATACCCGAAAAAGCATCGACTACAGCTGGTCCTATTTTCATAGGTGTTTTTTTGGTTCCACTCAAAGAAAGAATTCCTGATTCAGCCTGGGCTATGATGTCGTAATACTTACTGTTATTTTGTTGTCCTTTGCCTGATAAAGATGCGTATATTAAGCGCGGATTTATTTTATAAAGGGTCTGGTAATCAATTTTTAATTTATGTTTTGTGGAAGGGGTAAGGTTTTCGATTAATACATCTGCAGTTTTACAGAGATTATTAAATTTTTGAAGATCACTACTTTCCGAAAGATTTAGGGATAATCCTTTTTTATTCCTATTTAATATTTCATAATAACCACTCCATCCGTTAATGAGGGGAGGGTAAGATCGTGCATCGTCAGGCCTTTTTTCGTGTTCTATTTTCAGTACTTCAGCTCCGTAATCGGCAAACATTCGAGAAGCAAAAGGACCGCTGAAAACTTTTGTAATGTTAATAATTCGAACTCCCTGAAAAATTCCACTCATGATGAATAATATAGCAGATTAAATGCAAATTTTTTTAGAGTATAGTCGGGAATTGTCCCCACAGCGCGACTGTTCCGTACAAATAATTGAAGAATTAACGAATTGCGAAGAACAAAACCAGATTCTGGATGCGCGAAAACATACGTTTTCGCTTACCAGAATGACGAATTGCATAAGAATAATTTTTGGGCGTATTGCAATGCGCCCCTACACATGTCATCAATTTCAAATTTCACATATCAAATGTCAAATCAAATGCCAAATCAAATGCGCGCCTGCCATAGCCTGTCTGTACCGGCTCGTAACTTATACGGGTGCGAATAACTATACAGTTTCGTATGCTTGTATCGTAAGGTACTGGCGGGCAGGCAAAGTTTAAAAATCCATTTAGATTTTGATATTTGTTATTCATATGATTGTAGGGAAGGGTCGCGACCGTTCCCTACACCTAATAAGAGGTTATGTTTTTTAATTGAATTTAAATGAGTCGATTATTGCGTTTATGGTGCCAAGGTCACGTAAAGCAGCGGGTGAGGAATTATATTCTAGATCGGCGCGTGTTCCATTACTGCTTGAAAATTCTATCACGCGGTAATTTTTTATAAAAAAGACATGTCTCCAGTATGGAGCTAGTGCATTAAGCTCTTTTGTTGTGTAGAACTTAAGTTCGTAATACTCTTCTCCTACCGCGTTAAGTTTTTTATCAAGCGAGTAATTTTTTGGGTTTGAAAACTCAGCCCACGGTTGTTTTTTTAAGTAGGTCAGAATGGGTTCGCTGTTTTTATTCTCGTTTACTGATATTTGGAGCTCTCCTGGTATATGCGAAAGGGTTATTGATTCTTGTATGGGGTTTTGAGAGTCATGGAGAGCTGGGTTAAATGTCCAGTCAGGCGGATATTGGAAGCTACCATTTAGAGCGGCGTCAGTGTAAGTTTTCCAAGTAGAATCTGGCTGTACGATTGGTGCACTTTTTCTACCAGGCATGGGAAGATGACTCATTTCGTCAGTGAGTTGTTTGTATTGGAAAGTTTTCTCGAACTCATAATTATTGAGATTAAGAAAGTATCTATCTGAATATAAACCGAGAAGGAATGCAATAACTGGCACAAATATAAATAGAATAATTTCCAAAAATCCGGGTACTTGTCGGTTAAGTGACGGGGACATGATTAACATATTAAATAAAAAAAACACTTAGTTCAAGTGATATGAGTTAAGAGTTAGGAGTTACAAATTACAAGTAGGAAATTGATTCATTATTGCATTGCTGCATTGTTCTCCCCTCCTTTCTAAG
>CAZXWS010000059.1:0-24256 GCA_964644605.1 uncultured Gammaproteobacteria bacterium | reverse complement strand
TAATACTCGCGCTATCTCACGCACTTTCTTCCCTTCAGCATACATCCAAGCTATTTTCCCTCGCTCCTTTTTATCTAGTTTTGTTTTTCCCATATTCCGAACATTTTACCCTAAGTGTTCGGATTCCTTTGAGAACTCATAGAGATTGCAGATTGAAGTTGACTTTTGTATAATTATTCATCAAAATGAATTAATGGATACAACTCAAATGCTCCTTACTATTGTGCTAAGTGTTACTACTATATTGTTAATAATAGTCGGCATCCAACTTTTTTTTGTTTTGCAGGAATTAAGACTTACTCTTAAAAAGGCACGGCGTATTGTTGATGGATTTGAAAAAGTTGGAGTTTCACTAGAACATGGCATGGGTGAAATGACAGGTTTTGTTACAGGTTTCAAAACACTCTTTAAAATTATTGAGATGGTTCAAAGTAAGAAACATGAAAAATAACTCCGAAACACCTTCCAATTTTTGGTTTGGTTTCGCACTTGGTACAATTGCCGCAACGGCTGGTTCATATTTATTTGGAACAAAAAATGGCCGAGATACTATTGAAAAAATTTTAGATTTTTCAGAAAATCTGGAAGAAAATCTACAACTTCTCAACGCGGAACTGAAAAAAGAATTAAAGCTTCCTGAACATAAAATAAATATTACTGAAGAAAAGAAACATATCGAAGATGCGGTTATACAGGTTAAAGAGTCAAAGCCTTTAGGATCTATACTGGAGAAAATACACTCGCTTACGCCTCATAATCTTCCTGATCGATTCAAAGTAGCCAAAGACTCACATAATAGCCCTTGACAATTGAAAGGTGCGGTTGTATAGTATACTAATCTAATTTCAAGACCCTTCTTGTAAGGGTTTTCGTGCTTTATAAATACAATTATTAAACACCAGCTGCCGAATGTCTAAATCTGATAAAACTAAGATTACCGAGATTCAAGAAGTTCTGCTCGGAAAAAAAGACCAAATTCTTGAAAATTTCGACCTCATTGAAGTTCAAAAAACTTCTTGGGATACCTTTATTAACAAAAACCTCCGCGAAACCTTAAACGAATTCTTCCCAGTAAATGATTACACAGGTAAAAAATTCACACTTTTCTTTGATGATATTTATTTTGGAGAGCCACGATATGATTTAGAGTTATGCTTACAGAAAAAACTCACGTATGATGTTCCTGTCTATTTAACACTTCGATTACTCAATAAAAAAACAGGTACTGAAAAAAAACAAGATGTGTACTTCTTCAATTTGCCAAAAATGACAAGTAAAGGCACATTTATCATAAATGGAATTGAACGCGCCGTTATTAGTCAAATTTCACGCTCTCCTGGTGCATACTTTACAGCAGAAGTTGATAAAAGCACCGGACTTACTCTCTATAATGCAGAAATTAGACCATATATTGGAGCTTGGATTGATATCACAATCAACAAAAATAACTTAATTGAGATGAAAGTCAACAAGAAAAGAAAATTCTTAGCAAGTGTTTTCTTACGAGCTTTTGAAGGACAGAACAATGCACAACTTATGTCTGTTTTTAATGATTTAGATAATGATATTTTAGAAAAATATATCAACCCAACTTTCAAAAAAGATCATACAAAAACAAAAGATGAAGCAGTACTTGAGATATATAGAAAAGTAAAACCAGGCGAACCTTTGATTCTTGAAAATGCGTATGAGACATTGAATAATCTTTTCTTTAATCACCGCCGATATTCTTTATCAGAAGTAGGACGCTATAAAGTAAATAAAAAACTTGGTTTGGATATTGAAAACACACGCGATAATCACCTATTAACTAAAAAAGACATGGTAGAGACCATTAAATATTTGGTCAACCTCACAAAAGGAAAAGGAAATTTTGATGACATTGATCATCTTGGCAATCGAAGACTGAGAACTGTTGGAGAACTCATTAATATGTATGGTATTCGTGTTGGAATGGTACGAGTTGAAAGAGAAATAAAAGAAAGAATGAGTTTAGTAGCTAATGATCAAAATGTGAATCCATCACAGATCGTTAACTCAAAACCTCTTATTGTTGCTATTAATTCTTTTTACAGAACCAGTCAGTTATCAACAATCGTTGATCAAACTAACCCATTATCTGAACTCGACAATTTGCGAAGAATTACTGTTGGTGGCCCAGGCGGTATTGAAAAAGAACGTGCTTCTTTCTCAATCCGCGATATTTCTTCCTCACAGTATGGAAGAATTGATCCAATCAGATCCCCTGAAGGTCCAAACATCGGTGTCGTTACCTATATGGCTCTGTGTTCACGGGTGAATAAATATGGATTTTTAGAATCCCCATACAAAAAAGTGGTAAAAGGAAAAGTAACTGATGAAATCGTATACTTACAAGCAGATGATGAAGAAAAGTATTTCATAACTTCAAATAGTGTAAACATTGACGATAAAAATACTATTACAGACAAAACCGTAGTTGTTCGTCATAAAGGTGATATTGTAGAAATACCTGCTAATAAAGTAGATCTTATTGATGTTACGGTGCGACAGGTGATTGGAGCATCTTCAGCACTCATTCCATTCTTGCAGAATGATGATGCAAGCCGTGCCCTCATGGGATCACACATGCAATGTCAGGCTGTACCATTGGTCAAAGCCACAGCTCCTCGTGTCGGAACCGGCATGGAAAGAAAAGTGGCTTCTGCTCTTAATAGAAGTATTTATGCCGCTGAAGATGGTGTTGTGCAGTATGTTGACGGTCGAAAAGTAGTCGTAAAAGGAAAGAGTGGTAAAGAATATACATACAACTTAGAAAGATATACCCGCACTAATAAAGATGTTATGTTTGATCAACATCCAAAAGTAGGGCCAAAAGAAAAAGTAAGTAAAGGGCAGATCCTTATCGATGGACCATGTACTGATAACGGTAACTTAGCACTTGGCCAAAACCTCGTAGTAGCATACACATCATTAAATGGTCTGGGATATGAGGACGGTTTCGTTATTTCTGAAAGAGTCATTAAAGAAGATTTATTAACATCTATTACATCAGAAGAATTTATTGCGGACCTTGTTGACACCAAATTAGGACCAGAAGAATTAACAGGTGATATTCCCAATGTCCGCGAAGAAGTATTGCAGAATTTAGATAAAGAAGGATTAGTACTACTCGGAACAGAAGTAAAAGGCGGAGATATTCTTGTTGGAAAAGTCGCTCCAAAAGGTGAAAAAGAACTTACAGCAGAAGAGAGATTGCTTCGTGCAATTTTTGGAGAAAAAGCAAAAGACGTAAAAGATACTTCACTGCGCATGCCATATGGTAAACGCGGAACGGTAGTGAGTGTTGAGTCAATTGATTCCAAAAAAGATCCGAATGAACTTGAACCAAGCGTCTTAAGAAGAATGATTGTTACTACCGCTCAATTAAGAAAAATTAACGTTGGTGATAAGCTGGCTGGTCGTCATGGAAATAAAGGTGTTATTTCTAAAATATTACCTGAATGGGACATGCCTTACCTTGAAGATGGTACACCAGTAGATATTATTCTGTCACCATTAGCTATTCTTTCAAGAATGAATTTAGGACAGCTTTTTGAAACCATTCTTGGATCAATTGCTAAAAATAAAGGTCAACGCTTCTCAGTGCCAGTATTTGAACAATTAAAAGAAGAATTTATTATTAACGAACTTAAATCAGCTGGATTACCTTTCGATGGTAAAGTCAAACTCTACGATGGACAAACTGGTCAGGCATATGACCGACAGGTGTTAGTTGGAGTCGGATATATCATGAAATTAATCCACATGGTAGAAGATAAATTCCATGCACGATCAGTTGGGCCATACTCATTAGTGACTCAGCAACCATTGGGAGGAAAATCACAAATGGGAGGTCAACGTTTTGGAGAGATGGAGGTCTGGGCACTAGAATCACATCGTGTACCACATACATTACAGGAACTTTTGACCATTAAAAGTGACGACGTACGAGGAAGAACTAAAGCATTTGAATCGATTATTAAGGGAATTGATATCCCTCAATCGAACGTCCCTGAGTCATTCCATGTCTTAGTAAAAGAGCTTAATGCTCTTGGACTTGCAATAGATTACATAAAGTAAGTAATTACAAATTTCTAATTACCTAATTAGTCTAAACAATACTGTAAGAATAAAGTATTCAGTATACAGTATCTAGTATTTAGGAAAACTTCTAATTTTTCCCTAGCTACTAAATACTAACTACTAGATACTATTTTTAGAAATTAGGTTAACTCTATATGGAAGAAGCCAATATTATCGATTTTCACGGTTTACGCATTCGTTTAGCATCACTAGAGGACATGTTGAGTTGGTCCAAAGGTGAAGTAACTAAACCAGAGACTATCAACTATAGAACATTTAGAGCTGAAAAAGACGGGTTATTTGATGAAAAGATTTTTGGTCCCACAAAAGACTACGAATGTTACTGCGGTAAGTATAAAAGAATGCGTTATAAGGGTATTGTCTGTGATCGCTGTGGTGTCGAAATCACCACTTCAGCAGTACGACGTGAACGAATGGGTCATATAAAATTAGCCTCCCCTATTGCTCATATTTGGTATTTTAAAGGAACCTCCTCAATTCTAAGTACTGTCCTTGATGTTCCCCCACAATCATTAGAACGTATTATTTACTACGCACTATATCTCGTAAAAGAAGTAAATAAAGAAAAACAAACTGAAGTATCTAAAAAGATTGATGAAATGAAAACAGTGGAACTTCAACAGCTTGAAGAACAGCATATTAAAGAAAAACAAAAAATTGAAGCTGACTTTACTAAACAAAAAGAGTCTCTTTCTAAAAAAATTACGAATAAAGAACAACAAGAAATTACTAAAGCAGAGTTTGAACTAAAAGAGCGTGAACAATTTAAAGTGTTAGCAGATAAATTTACAGAACAAAAATCTCAACGCACTGCTTTCTTCGATCGAATATCAAAAACCGTAAGAGCACTCCAACCTATGGATACTATCGAAGAAGATGATTATTTATACTTACGAGAAAAAGGGTTAGAAGACTTCCTTACCGTAAGTATGGGTTCCGAAGCAGTTTATGAAATACTTTCAAATTTTGATATTAACAAAATTTATGCAGACTCTTTAAAACTTTTACCAGAAGTAAAGGGTGAACGCCGAAATAAATTACTAAAGAAAGTACGCGTACTTGAGTCTTTTATAAAAGCAAAAATAGAACCAAAATGGATGATTCTCACGGTGTTACCGGTCATCCCTCCCGATTTACGACCTGTTGTTCAACTTCCTGGTGGTAAATTCGCCACATCAGATCTGAATGATTTCTATCGACGTGTCATTAACCGAAATAATCGTTTAAAACAGCTCATTGATCTTGGTGCACCTGAGATTATTTTACGAAACGAAAAACGAATGCTTCAAGAAGCTGTCGATTCTTTGATTGACCTTCAAAAATCACGTGGTCGTTCACGAGTACAAGGTGGAGCTTCCAAAGTACAAAAATCACTTTCTGATATTTTACGAGGTAAACAAGGACGTTTCCGACAAAACCTTCTTGGAAAACGTGTTGACTATTCAGGACGATCTACAATTATCGTTGGTCCAGAATTAAAACTCAATCAGTGCGGTATTCCAAAAGAAATGGCGCTCGAACTGTTCAAACCATTCTTACTGCACGAAATTATAGTGAGAGGACTTGCTCCTAATATTAAGAGTGCAAAAAATTTCTTAGAGAAAAAAGAACCTGTTGTTTACGATATATTGGAACAAATCACCAAAAATCATCCAGTGTTATTGAATCGTGCACCAACGCTTCACAAATTATCAGTACTCGCTTTCTACCCAGTACTGACAGATTCTTATGCAATTAAATTACATCCTACAGTTACCACTGGATACAATGCAGACTTCGATGGAGACGCCATGGGTGTCTTCGTACCACTTTCGAAAAATGCTATAACCGAAGTGGAAAGTCGCATGTTGCCGTACCACAATCTTTTGAAACCAGCTGATGGTTCACCTATTGCCGTTCCAAATAAAGAAATGGCACTTGGTGTGTATTACTTGACCACATTTGACAATAAATACAATAATCATAAGGATGAAGAATTGAAAATATTTGGAGACAAAAATGATGCATTAAATGCATATCAATTTGGTCGAATACAATTACGACAACCTATCATGGTTAAAATTGGTGAAGAAGTACTTCGCACCAGTGTCGGACGCATTATGTTTAATCAAACATTGCCTCCAGAACTTGGGTACATTAATGCCGATGTGAAAGCTTCAGGTATTAAAGCACTTGTCGTACGCGCAATGAATATACTAAACGATAATGTAAAAGTTGGAGAACTTATTGATCGTGTAAAAGAAATTGGATTCTGGGGAGCCACCATTTCTGGAGGCCTATCACTTTCCATTTTTGACTGCACAACATTAGATAATAAAAAATCCATTATCGAAGATACAGAAAAAGAATTATCAAAAGTTGAAGAAAATTATAATCAAGGATTATTAACCGTTGACGAAAAGAAACGTTACTCTAATAATCTTTGGATTAATACCACAGAAAAATTAGCGAACTTAACATGGGAAGCTCTTGATGAAGAGAATCCAGTAAAACTTGCTATTAAATCAGAGGGACCTCGTGCGTCACGCGAACAGTTAAAACAAATCTCAGCCATGAAAGGTCTCGTGGTTGATCCTGTTGGACGAATTATTGAGGTGCCTACTAAATCAAACTATAGAGAAGGATTTCATATTTTTGAGTACGTAATTTCTGCACGCGGAGCCCGAAAAGGTTTCACTGATTCTGCTCTTAAAACAGCAGATGCAGGTTACTTAACACGACGACTTGTCGATGTTGCTCATGATATGATTGTGAAAGAAGAAGATTGTCAGGCTGAAAATGGACTTACCATTAATGCAGAAGAAAATCGAGGTGAAAAATTCTTTGACAGAATTAAAGGAAGATATTTAGCAAGAGATGTTGAAGCAGGCAAAAAAGTGCTCGCAAAAGCCAATGAACTTATTGACGAAACATTAATTAAAAAATTGCAGGAAGCTGAAGTAAAGAAAGTAACAGTACGATCTGCCCTTTACTGCCAATCTAAATATGGTATTTGTCAGAAATGTTATGGTATTGATCTCTCTACTCACAAAGCAGTAGAGATCGGTGTACCAGTGGGAGTGATGGCAGCGCAATCTATTGGAGAGCCTGGAACACAGCTTACAATGAAAGTGCGACATTTTGGAGGTATCGTTATTTCAGACGTTACTCAAGGTTTACCACGAGTCGAAGAGTTATTTGAAACACGAACACCAAAAATAGTTTCTCCAATTGCCGAAGTTTCAGGTTCAGTGAGTGTGAAAGAAGATACCGATAAAGACATGTACTATGTAAAGATATCAACAACTGATCGTAATCCGCCTATTGAACAAGAATTTGTTATCCCAATGGCACAAAAACTAAAAGTAAAAGATGGAGACAATATAGTTGCAGGTACTCCTCTATCTGAAGGATACCTAGATGTAAATGATATCCTCACAATTAAAGGACTTCGTGCAGCGCAACTATACTTATTGGATGAGATCCAAAGTGTTTATGAATCACAGGGTATCCCAATTCATGATAAGCATTTCGAGGTTATTATTCGAAAAATGAGTGATAAAGTCATTATTGAAGATGAAGGTGACACTCCATTTGTCAAAGATGAAGTGGTCTCAACAATTCGTTTTGAAGAAGAGAATAAAAAAGCATTGGCTCAGGGAGGTCGTCCCTCAGTCGGAAAAGTATCAATTCTTGGTATCACACGAGCAGCTATTTACACAGAGTCTTGGTTGTCATCAGCTTCATTTGAGCGAACAACCGATGTGTTAAGTACTGCTGCTATAAAAGGACAAATAGACAACTTGTTAGGACTCAAAGAAAATGTTATAATAGGCAGACTTATTCCGGTAACTCAAGATCTTATCGGATCTTATTACGGGAAATTCTTAAATTCTTATGCCAACAATCAGCCAGCTGATCAAGCACAAACGCCAGAAGCGTGAGAAAAAATCTCGCGCAGCCGCTCTTAAAGTGAGTTTTAATAGCCTTAAGAGAAAATATGTAGAGACAAATAACCCTATAAAACGGGGTGTTTGTACTGTGGTCAGAACAATGACACCAAAAAAACCAAACTCAGCGCTTCGAAAAGTAGCGAGAGTCAGACTATCTAATAAAATGGAAGTTACTGCCTATATCCAAGGAATTGGACACAACTTAGCAGAGCACTCTATCGTGCTTGTACGTGGTGGAAGAGTAAAAGATTTACCAGGTGTAAAATACCATATTGTTCGCGGTAAATTTGATACTGCTGGTGTAGCAAATAGAACAACTTCGCGATCCAAATACGGATCAAAAGTTCCACAGGCAAAAGCCGCTAAATAATTTTAAATTTAATTTTTAACAAATGCCTCGACATCCATACAAAAAAACGAAAGTCAGACACGAATCTGTCTATGAAAGTCATGAGCTTGCAAAACTCATAAACTATTTAATGATAGACGGAAAAAAGACTGTTGCTGAACACATAGTCTACTCTGTTCTTGATGAAATAAAAAAAGAAGGAAAAGAACCTATGGATGTTCTACATCAGGCAATTGCGAATGTTGCACCAACGTATGAAGTAAAACCACGACGCCTTGGAGGTGCATCCTACCTCGTACCAACTGAAGTAAGAAAAGAAAGAAAATTGTTCCTCGCTTTAAACTGGATTATTAATGCTGCTTCCACACGCTCGAATAAAGAGTACCGATCATTTAGTAAAAAACTACAGATAGAACTTATGGAAGCTGCCGGTAATCAAGGACAGGCAGTGGCCAAAAGAGCACAGACCGAAAAGCTTGCGGAAGCCAATAAGGCATTTGCTCACTTAAAATGGTAACTCCATAAAATAGTAGTAAGTAGCGAGCACTAAGGACAATAAATCCAAATTTCAAAATCAAAATATCAAATCAATTTCAAAATCTAAAATCGAAAATATTTGGTTTTTAGATTTGATTTGAAATTTGAGCTTTGTAATTTGGATTTTTTGAATATCTGGACAAATTCATTAAATTATTAATCATTTACGTTAAAATCATAAAATGGCTCAGCAAAACGTTATTACTACCAATCGCCTTGTTCCATTAGAAAAAATTAGAAACGTCGGTATTATCGCGCATATTGATTCAGGAAAAACTACAACTACTGAACGTATACTTTTTTATACTGGACGATCCTACAAAATCGGTGATATTGATGATGGAAACACACAGATGGACTGGATGACACAAGAACGTGAGCGAGGTATTACTATCGTTTCTGCTGCTACAACTACTTTCTGGAAAGGCATACGTATTAATATTATTGATACTCCCGGACACGTCGATTTTACTGCAGAAGTAGAACGTTCCTTACGCGTACTCGATGGCGGTGTGGTGGTCTTTGATGCTGAAGAAGGTGTTCAATCTCAATCAGAAACTGTTTGGCGCCAAGCTGACAAATATAAAGTTCCACGTATCTGTTTTATTAATAAAATGGATAAACTGGGTGCAAATTTTGAAGGTACTGTCGAAGAAATTAAAGATCGTCTCGGTGCGAATCCGGTTGTCATGACCTATCCTATAGGACAGGAACAAGAATTTAAAGGTGTTATCGACCTACTTGAAATGAAAGCATTAGTCTGGGATCAAGATGCCCAAGGAACTAAATATACAACGACAGACATTCCAGAAGATTATAAACAAAAAGCTGAAGAATGGCGCGCAAAAATGGTAGAGCAGATTGCGGAAACTGATGATGAGTTATTAAATAAATACTTAGGCGGTGAAGCAATTGATATTCCTCATCTTAAACAAGCACTCCGAAAATCAGTTATTGCTTATAAACTGATTCCTGTATACGCCGGAACTTCTTTAAGAAATAAAGGTGTACAGCCAGTACTCGATGCTATAGTGGATTATTTACCATCACCTGCAGATCTTAAAGAAATTAAAGGAATTAATCCTCAAAGCAATGCGGAAGAAACAAGACAACTGAACTCTGATGAAAAATTTGCTGCTTTAGCATTCAAAATCCAGCTTGATCCACACATGGGGAAAATTACGTATACCAGAATTTATTCAGGTACTCTTACTTCTGGAACCTATGTGTATAACGTAAATGAAAACAAACAAGAACGCGTAAGTCGTGTGCTTTTGATGCACGCAAACCAGCGGGAAGAAATTGATAAAGCATATGCAGGTGAAATCGTAGCTTTAGTTGGTCCAAAAGACACAAAAACAGGGGATACATTAGCTGATCAAACGAATCCTATCTTACTTGAACAAATCACATTCCCAGAGCCAGTTATTTCTTTGGCTATTGAACCTAAGACAAAAGCAGATCAGGAAAAACTGTCATTTACACTACAGAAACTTTCTGACGAAGATCCTACCTTTAAAGTGAAAGTTAATCATGAAACCGGACAGACAATCATGTCAGGAATGGGAGAGTTACATTTGGAGATTCTTGTTGATCGTATGCGCCGAGACATGGGTATGGAAATTAATGTTGGAAAACCACAAGTAGCGTATAAAGAAACTATTTCCACTCCTGCTGATGCTGAAGGAAAATACATCAAACAAACCGGAGGCCATGGTCAGTATGGACACTGTCTTATCAAAGTAGAACCGTTATCACGTGGTGAAGGCGTAAAATTCCTTAATAAAATCAAAGGAGGAGCAATTCCTTCTGAATTTATTCCTTCTGTAGAAAAAGGTGTAATAGAAGCGTGTGACAAAGGTGTGTTACTTGGTTTTCCATTGACTGATCTACAAATCACTTTGTATGACGGATCATATCACGATGTTGATTCTTCAGACATTGCCTTTAAGATTGCAGGTTCTATGGCTCTGCAGGATGCTGCTAAAAAAGCAGGACTTACATTGCTTGAACCTATCATGAAACTTGAAGTCACAGTGCCAGATGAATTCATGGGTGTTGCCATTGGTGATATTTCCAGTAAACGAGGAAAAATCCTTGGTACTGAAAAACGTGGCAAAGTCACTGTTATTAGAGCATACGCCCCACTATCAGAGCTTTCCGGATATGTTACGATTCTCCGATCTCTTACTGAAGGTCGAGGAGTGCCATACATTGAACCTTCTCACTATGAAGAAGTGCCAGCAAATGTCGTGAGAGCAATGATAGATAAAAAGTAATCAAAAATTTTCATGCGGACACTTATTTTTTCTGATTCTCATTTGAATGGGTTTAAAGAAAAAAAGTATAACTTGATGTCCTCACTGATAAGTGAGGCTGATCAAGTGATTATTAATGGCGATTTTTGGGAAGGATATGTTCATCCATTCCGCGACTTTCTGGCTTCTCCATGGTGTACTCTATTTCCACTTCTCAAAAAGAAAAAAACCATCTACATTTACGGAAATCACGATAAAAAAATACTCTCTAATGATCAAGTAAAATTATTTTCTGATCAACAACTCCAAAGGTTTGAGCTCAAAGCTGGTGAAAAAACATATATTTTTGAACACGGCAACCGCTTCTGTTCGTTTGGTGATGAAGGCATGAACCCGTTCGACCCAAAATTGAAACAATCTACTCAGATTACTGATGTTATTCAAAATTTTGTTGTCTCATACACCAACAAAGCCTTTATACGCTTACTTTTGCAACGTTTTAATAACACAATTAAACAAAAAGTCGCTCCCGAACTTAAAGATAATGAAATTTATGTCTGCGGACATACCCATTTAGCCGAATTCGATGAAAAGAATAGATTTGTAAATTCTGGTTTTATTAACTACGGCCTGGCACAGTACCTCATTTTGGAAAACAATGCCCTCACACCCCACGAACACCGCTATGACTGATTTTCAACGTTAATGTTGAATCTTTGGAGGAGAATACAAAATTTAAAACGATTAAGGGGGACCCTGAATGATTTGCTCATATCAGGGTGGTGTTCCTATAAGTTTTAAATTTTCGTATTGACTCCAACTACAATTTAACATTAACCTTTCATTTAGACCTTGACAAAGTGAACGAACGTTTACTACAATTAATTATTATACATTTGTACAACAAACCTATGATCGAAAACGACAACCTCACGAAAGTAAAAAAGTTTTACTTCCGAAATAAACGACTCCCTACCTACAGTGAAATGAAAAGGCTATTCGGCTATGCCTCACCCCACGCTGTGGCATATGTTGTACATAAATGGGTAAAAGAGGGGATAATCCAAATGGCTGATAGAAAATTAGCACCTGGTGATCAATTCTTTAGCCTTCCATTACTCGGCGTTATTAAAGCCGGCTCCCCCACTACCGATCCCGAATATGAATCCCAATCCGTATCACTAGACGATTACCTCATAGGCAATCCTGGGTATTCATACTTGCTACGTGTTTCCGGAGACAGCATGATTAATGAAGGTATTCGCTCCGGCGATTTAGTGATCTTAGATAAAAAGAAAGAACCAAAAAGCGGTGATGTTATAGCAGCATTAGTAGATAATGAATGGACATTAAAATACTACAAAAATGATAATGGACGAGTGTATTTAGAAGCAGCCAACCCCAATTACCAACCAATTTTCCCGAAAGAAAGTTTGGTAAGCGGCGGAGTTGTGGTAAAAGTAATACGGGAATATTATTAACATGAATACTGCGGTGAATGAACCAGTCAGTGTGTTGATGGTATTCGATCAGCTGAAAAAGTCGGTTATGCCAAAAAAAATCAAATGGCGGGGACGGGAATATCTTATTACCAAGCTGGGTTATCATCATAAGATTAAAGTAGGAAATACGCTTATGCACATATTTTCTGTCTGCACTGACTCAGTGGCCTTTAAATTGCAACTCAATACTGATAATTTACATTGGGTCTTGGAAGAAGTATATGACTCATCTGCCGCTTAACCAAAATCCGCCGCTGATCATGCATATTGATCTCAACTCCTGTTTTGCCACAGTTGAACAGCAGGCTAATCCGCTATTAAGAAATAAACCAGTAGTCGTAGCTGCTCATGCCACCCCAAACGGCTGTATCCTCTCCCCTTCCATAGAAGCAAAAAAACTGGGTATAAAAACCGGGATGACCGTGCGGGAAGCAAAACTTATATGCAACCAAACAATTGTCCTAGAAACAGATCCGCCCAAATACCGTGATGTCCACATTAAATTCCGTAAAATTTTTAATGATTATTCTGATAAAGTAACACCAAAATCAATTGATGAAGCGATCATCGACTTTACCCAGGAACGGTACTTAAAACGTGACCTTACGGATATAGCGCTGGAAATAAAACAGCGTATGCGCCGAGAAATTGGCGAATGGATCTCGTGCAGTGTAGGTATAGCTCCCAACCGTTTTCTCGCAAAACTAGGTGCGTCTTTGCATAAACCAAATGGATTAGACACTATTACACATGAAAACCTCCGCAACGTGTACGCTTCACTCGTGTTAGTAGATCTGCATGGTATCGCCACCCATAATGAAGCTCGATTAAATACATTTGGTATCTTTACCCCACTCCAATTTTTAGATGCTCCGCGGGAAGTACTGGAAAAAAAAGTGTTTCAAAGTATTGTGGGATACTACTGGTATTTACGATTACGAGGGTGGGAGATTGATGACGTAGAGTATGGTCAAAAAAGTATCGGTCAACAGTATGCACTCTATAAACCAACAGCTGATCCTGCTGAAATTTCCCGTTTACTGATGAAATTATGCGAAAAAATGGGCAGACGCCTACGCAAAACAGGCCAATGTGCGCAAGGAGTGCACGTGGCTGTACTCTACAAAGACTATACGCACTGGCATAAAGGGAAAAAATTTAATGCTAAGCTTTACACCACTGTAGAGCTGTACAGAAAAGCACAGTATGTACTGAATCAGCAACCAAAAAAAGAAGTAATCAAAAAATTAGCCGTTTCCTGTTTTGATTTAGTGAGTGACGATACTGCTTCACAAATGAATCTGTTTGGAGGAAGCGATTCCGAAAAGATGCGGCGTGTCACCGATGCCATGGATAAAATTAATGACAAGTTTGGCGAGTATGTAATCACCCCTGCCACTATGATGGAAGTAAAGGATGAAATACAAGACAGTATTGCTTTCGGCAGAATACGTGAATTAGAAAAACAAGACGTAGCGTATATTACGTAATAGAAATTTAAAAATACCGGATTGTCGCAAATTTTTCCATATATAATTTGTTGTAGGGACAGGTCGCGACCTGTCCCTACTCATAAATCTTGATATTTATCCCAATGCCACAACCAATGGACACTGCGCGTGATCATGCTGCTTTGCAGGACAATACTCACGCCCATACGCAATAAAGCGCAGTGTAAAATCACGCCACTCCTCACGTGGTATAAGTTTTAATAAATCCTGTTCAATTTTTTCCGGATCATCATGTTCTGTAAGACCATACAACTGTGAAAGTCTCCGCACATGTGTATCCACTGCGATACCTTCATTTTTTCCAAACGCTACACCAAGTACCACATTCGCAGTTTTTCGTGCAACACCCGGCAATGTCAATAATTCTTCCATTGTTTGCGGCACTTCCCCACCAAATTTTTCTTTTACGATTTTCGCAGTAGCTAATACATTTTTAGCTTTATTTTTATAAAATCCCGTTGATTTAATATCCTGTTCAAACTCTTCCTGTACCGCATTCACATAATCAGCAAGTGTTGGATATTTTTTAAAAAGTTTTTCAGTTACTATATTGACCATTGTGTCAGCACACTGTGCAGATAGAATTACTGCAACCAACAGTTCCCACGGATTTGAATAATTAAGTGCAACCTTCGGTTGCGGATATAATTTTTTAAGCTCCGCAAGTATTTTATTTGCTTTATCTTGAGTTTCCATATTTATAAATACACATCTCGTCATTCTGGCTTGCCCTCCGAATTGGAGGGCTTGTCCAGAATCAGACGAAATGCACATATTTCAAAATTATAATATTAGATTCTGGATGCGCGAAAACTACTTTTTCGCTTACCAGAATGACGAAATGCTTATTTTATACGATACTCTCCTCCCTTTTCCATCACAAATCCTTCTTCCTTCAATTCATCAAGCACGGAATAAACTGTGTCCGGTTCACTCTTCACTGTATTAACGATATTTTCTGCATTTACAGGACGTTCATCATTTACTGCTGCTAATAAATAATTTAATATTTTCCCTCGTAGCTGTCGTCGGGAACCTTCAAACTTGGACTGAACTACATAATGTTTACTTTTTTTATTAGGATTAGGAATTGTTTTGGCGAGCATAGTGCCGTAATCCATCAAGGCATAATACCATTCCCGTGGATCCTCACCCTGCATTGCTTCTTCCACAAACGGCCATAATTCTTTATCATCTACATTTATTTTATCGCCAAAAAAATGATGAATAAATACACGGCGTACATTCGTTTCTATAAACGGTACAGCTCTATTATATGCATATACCACTATAGAAGCTGCTGTTGCTTTACCAATCCCAGGAAACGTGACTAAAATATTTGGATCCTGTGGTAACAAACCATTATAATCACGCACAATCAGCTGTGCGGACCGCTGCATGTACAGAGCTCGCCTGTTATACCCTATCCCCTGCCATAAACTGAGTAGCTGCGATAATGATGCATCAGCAAGTGCATCAAATGTCGGCAACTCTTTTATAAATTCCGTATACTTCCCCACAATACGTGATACCTGTGTCTGTTGCAGCATAATTTCCGATACGAAAATTCCATACGGTGTAATCACCTCACGCCACAGCATACTCCGTCTATTTTTTCTATAGTAATCCCATACCACTTTCTTAAACTCTTTCATGCCCTTGTTTGCCATGCAATATTATAACGCTCTCAAACTGTCTGGATCTGGTAAAATTGAAGCTATTGGAGAGGTGGCAGAGTGGTTGAATGCACAGGTCTCGAAAACCTGCATCCCGCTTACGCGGGATCGAGGGTTCAAATCCCTCCCTCTCCGCACAACACTAATAACAACCTCGGGAGTTGTAGACTATTCTTCTCTATATAAAGGATCATAAGGAGTAAAACGAGCTCCTTCAGTAAAATTACTATTTATAATATTCCAAAATCCCACTGAAGCCTCTTTAGTATCCTTATATCCAGTATCGGTCTGTTTCTCCTCAGCAGAAATAAAGATTCCCCCAAAATCCCCGATTAATATATTTCCGTTACCTTGTTGATCGATCACAAGGAAAAATGCATCCGAGCTTAACCGAATACCTTCACTATCAGCTTTCTCAGCAATAGTACGAAGCTGTTGTTTAATCGATTCTTTATCTTTTAGAATAACATCACGATATTCACCCATTTGACTATTGAGTGAAAAAACAATATTTTCTCCCTCCAAACTTAAATCGTTTACTAAAAGTTGTAACTCATTAATCGGTCGACATATAGCAGGAATAGGAAACCCGTTTTTTTTCAGATATAAATAATGATTAAGATGTGCATCACGTGATTCCTTACTTTTGAATGTTTTTACCACAAAGCTCCCTACTTCTCGCTCGCTATCTTTAAAAAGTAAACAAGCTTTTACACGTAAAACAGATTATTCCGAACTCTGAACATCAAGTTTTTTTGGATTATGTAATTCTAATATATGGGATTTTAAGCCTGAGCCTACTCCAACTGATTGGATTTCATCACTTTCCATATATATGCCTATTAGCTGAAAATTACTTTTAAAAATATTCTATATAACGCACTTATAATCAGTTTGAAATCGTATTTAAATAAGATTGCCACTAGTTCTTCGAGAGTGAGAGAGCGCATTATTTTAAAAGTCCAATTGATCCGACGATCTGAAAAATATTCATAAATTAATTTTGAGAAATAATAAGACAAACGCCAGCGCACACCAAAATATTTTTTCATTTCCTTTTCATACCCTTTCAAATCAGATATTTCACCTTTCAAATATTTGTCAACATACGCTGAAGCTACTGTTGCGCTCTGCATACCATGACGTATCCCCTCTCCTCCCAAAGGATTCACAGATGATACGGTGTCCCCTACTCCAATTATTGTCCCATCAACAAATACATCTTTATTTCCTGGAATAAACTGCAAAGTTCCGCCATGCACGTCAATTACTTTGTACTCATCGTCTTTCAGGTTTAGATGATCGTGAAGAATATACTCGACACATGATTTTAATGGTTTGTCTTGTTCTGTTTTATAGTTATAACGGCCAACACCTACTTTAAACCGTTTATCTTCCATCGCAAAAATCCACGCGTACCCTTTTGGTACCCAACGTGTTCCCAAAAAAAACTGCAGATCATTATTTTTGAGTTTTTCATTATCTGTTGTATTTACTTCGATCAAATACTCGATTCCAGTTGCTGTCTTATACTTTGGTTTTTGCCGCTTAGCATACAAAACAGCACGAGCCGGACCGCTTGCATCAATTATTATTTTCGTTGCAACCTGTACATGTTCATTAGTTGTTAAATTACGCAACGTAACGATATGACGATTATCTATTTGCTCAACAGATTCAAAACTGTGAGCCATCAACAGGTCACAGTTCTTTGTTTTTGTGGCTTCATCTGCAAGAAAACTTCGAAGCTTTTGAAAATTCATGACTACTCCTTGCACTGTATTACTTTTCCATATATAGGATGAATTTTGAGTCCAAATACGCAACATATTCCAGTGACTTCCGATAACACTGTCCGGTAGATCGAATTGTTTTTGTATTTCAATAATAGAACCCGCGCTTGAAAAATCATTTTTGCTAAAGTCGCTTACTTTTTCTACAAGCAGTACTGTATGTCCGTACAGACTTAATAGACGCGCGCATTGGCCTCCTGCTGGTCCCGCACCGATTATCACCACATCATATTCTTTCATATGATTATTGTACAAGCTTAATGAAAATTTTGTATTAATTAGATTATCGTTGTAGTAGGGAATGGTTTAAAACCATTCCCTACATAGGTCGCTCGCATTTATATATTTTTATTTTGGGGCGTATTGTATAAATTTACAATGTAAGAATTACGTAAAATCTACGCTTGAACAAAGTAAGAAAAACCGGTACAATGAAAGTCTACAATTAAAAATTCTTCCTGCGCGGGGGGAATTCATATTCACCTATGAACGACCAACTCTTTACCGTGCTTTTAAGTGTAGGCTTCGGCTTATTTTTAGTAATTTTTCAGTTTCCCTCACACAAAAAGTTTGAGGGTTCTTCTGCTTTTGTGTACCGTTTTATAATTGGCTTGGTTGTCGGACTATCTGTCGCTCCATTAATGCATGGGGCACAAAAAACAATAATAAGTTTTGCCATGAGTCAACCAGACTTTGTACTGACCCGAGTCCATAGAGTAATTCTTGTACTCTTTGGTGGTCTTGGTTTTATTTTTGGAATAAAAGCGGGTAAACGAAAAGCTGAATAATGCTTAGGTTGCAATACAGCCATATCTGATTTAAAATGGGTGTATTCATATGAAAAAAAAATTACTGCTCCTCATTCTACTCCTCGTTGGATTTGCCGGTTTTGTCGGGGTCCGTTTTTTTATCTTGAATAATCAAAATGCCTTTGGACGCATTAAAGTATTATCAACTCCACCCAGCACTGTGTTTATTGATAACCAAGCTCTAGGCCACACTCCGTATGAAGAAAAATTTAAAACAGGAGATTTTGTGTTGAAATTGATACCTGATGGAACGGCCACAGACACTGCTTCCTGGCAAGGAAAAATAAAAATTTATAAAAATGCCCTTACGTATGTCAACCAAGAACTCGGCAGTTCTGACGTGACTACAGCTGGAGAAATTTTTACGACAACACGCATGGAAACATCGCCGAAAAATAATAATGTCGGTGAAGTATATGTAGAGAGTGATCCAAGTGGAGCGATAGTATACCTGGATAATGACGAAAAAGGAGTCGCACCACTCATTCTGGCTGATGTCAATAAAGGAGATCATGAATTATCCGTATATATGCCGGGATTCTTACGCCGGACACAAAAAATAAATGTGGATGCAGGGTATCGTGTAAATGCACTTTTTAAACTGAGTCTTGATCAATCACAAAAGAAGCCTACTCCCCCACCAGAAAAAAAAGAAGCTTCAGGAAGTGCAAGCACTACCACACAAAAAACAATGGTAATTATAAAAGATACACCTTTGGGTTATTTGCGGGTTCGTTCCGAACCTACAACATCGGCTTCAGAAGCTGCGCAGGTAAAACCGGGAGAAAAATATGAATTAGTTGATGAAAAACCAGACTGGTATAAAATAAAACTTCCCAATTTATCGGGGTGGGTATCTGCATCCTACGCGCAAAAACAAAATCCGTAATATTGAAAGAAGAGATTTAGGATTTACGATCTAAGATTTAAGAATCGTTTTCAAGTTAAAAGTACAGTATGCTGTTTTGTCATGCTGAAGCCAGATCGAAGATTCTGGATGAAGCACCCGCCTACGCAAAACAGTATAGACTACGAAACATATACAGTTTAGTCAGACTGTACAGGTTTAACAGTCTATATCGCAAGGCACTGGCGGGCAGGTCCAGCGAACTCGTAATTGATATAAGAATTTTCGCTATCGCTAGATGCTTCACTTCATAAATCATCGTTCAGCATGACAATGAACCTTTATGAAAATTGGTGCTTAAAAATTGATTTGTAAATTGGAAATTGCAAATTGAAAATTTATTGAATATGGGCGTATTGCTATACGCCCCTACACGCTTGTATGAGTAGGGACAAGTCGCGACTTGTCCCTACACCGAATACCAAATACCCAATAACAATTTTTATTCGTAACTCGTCATTCGTCACTCCTAACTCATAACGCCTAACCCCTAACTCCTATTAAAATATTATTCTCACCCCACCCAAATCAGAGTAATCGTAGTGGTGTGAATGGTGAATGGAACCAATAAGAATACGATTTTTACGCACTTTAAACTCCTTTGACACTTCATCAATTACCTCCGGGCCAAATGGTTGGTCTTTAAAATGGTGGTGGATATCAAGATGCGGAAATACACCTGATTTATGCAAGTATGGTAAGCTTTCGACAATCGCGTGATAATTTTTTTTAACATCATTTTCATCATTACTCCGACAGCAAATTAAATATATTGTTCTTCCCGTTTCATTTTTATTCACGTAATTCAAAATCTTATATAAACGATTTACATGATGTACAAAAACAACAAATTTTCCTTCAATTAAATCATCAAAGTGAGTACGTATATAATAGTGCAACCGCGGATGATGACGAGTAAGATGCAACAGTGCGCGCAGTACATTGTCTTGATAAATAACCAGAAGAACAATAATTACTGAAGGAATAAAATAATAAATAAAAAATGCAAAATTATTAAAATCGATTTTAATGTTTCCCACTATGCCAATTAGTGTTAAACAAAAGGCGAACAAAACTACGATTATTGAAGCTTGATAAGTGCGTTTTATTTCCGCCCGTGTTGCTTTTAGTACCAAATTTCCAAATGCGAACAAACTCATGACACCAAGGAATGCTATTGTATAAACACCAGCAAGTGATAATAAATTCCCTTGCGTCAAAAGTAAAATTGATGTGCAGAGTAAAAAAAATGCTAATACAATTCGCATATATGAACCATTACTGCTTTTTTTCGCAAAATAACTTGGTAAACAGTTATCACCTGTCATACGTGCAAGCAAACCGCTTACACCTATATAGGAAGCAAGGACAGCTCCAGACAACACAAAAAACGCATCGAGCACAATGACTTGCTGAAAAAGAGTGCCGCCTATTACATAAGCTGCATTGGATAATAGAAAATCGCGTGCTCTTGCAATTGCTTGAAATGGCATCACATTGAGAACAATCAACGCAATTATTGGATTAAAAATGGCCACACCAATAAGCATATTCCGCAGTGTTTTTCGAAAAACGCCCTCATATTGTTCTTCCACAAAATTCGCCGAACTTTCAAAACCGGATACTCCTAAAAGAGATGCTGCAAATGCCAGAAAAAATGTATTTATGAATCCTCCTCGCTGCGCAAATAAATCAAAGGTATGATTTAAATTAAACTGGAAGTAAGATAAACCATTGTTTATTGCAAAAAAGCCCAGGACAATAAAACTAACTAACGCAAAAATATGAAAAGCAAAAATAACTAGTGCCACTTTAGCTGAATCTTTCAAACCTGTTATGACAAGCAAAGCAAAAAAAGCCAACAAAGCAATAGTTGTTGGTATGACAGGCACAGCAACAATTGTATGCAAATATTCGATACCAATTTTTGCTGATATCACCGCCGTTGCTATATACGATAAAAATGTTGTAATGCCAGCCACTGCTGCCAGCGCTTTCGAAGTACCATTCAGTAAGCAGTTATATGCACCTCCATTAATCGGTAATGCCTCAACAACTTCTGTATACACAGCTTTATACAGAAATAACACACCGGCAATAAAAAGCAATACAAGTGGAGCTAGTACACCTGCGAAAATAATTGCGATTCCTGAGACGTATAACGCAGAACTTAAGATATCATTACCACAGATCGCAGTAGCATAAATCTGATTCAGCTTAATATACTTTTTTTGAGCCATATTTTAATAATAGCTGAAACAGAAGCAAAAGAGGAATTATTTTTTATCTTTCCAAATAAACTTATTGTAAAGAATATATGAATATGGAATGATGACTAAAAGAATTATAAGTACTTTATACACAATCCACGTACCAATATGAATACCCATAATGTTTAGCACATAATCACCTAAGAAACGTAGTGTGAGGAACATGCCTACTCCCTGGATAAGAATCGATCCAAGCGATAAAAAGTTAAACTTAAGGAAATTTAAGACATACGCAAATGTGCCGCCGACGATCTTCTTATGTTTAAAACTCCATGTATTATTCAATAAAAAGTTAGAGATGATAGCAAGTTCCGCACTCATCATATTCGAAGCCACTTTATTAATATGAAGGAAAATAAATAGTGAGGCAAACCCGAAATCAACAACAAAACCAATCAACCCAACAATAACAAATTTTATAAATGACGACTCTTTGAAAATATAAAACAAAATATCAAATATGTATCTACCTGAACTTATTTTAGACTCACCTGCATTTCTTTCTCGAAACTGCACCGGTATTTCTTGAATAACAGCATTATTTTTGACTGCGTAATCAAGCAACGCGATTTGAAATACATATCCACTGTATGGAGTAACATGATGTAATGCTTTTTTCACCACCCACGTTTTGATACAACGATATCCATCGGTCCAATCGGTAATTTTCAATTTCATAAATCCAAATCGTACAATCAGATTTCCCAGCACCGAAAATATTTTTCTGTCTAACCCCCACTCACTAGGAATAGAACCACCGCGAATATAGCGGGAGCCGATCACAAAGTCAGCTCCTTTTTCTATTTGCTTTAAAAAATTAGGTATTTCTTTAGGATCATGTTGACCGTCAGCATCCATTTCAAAAATGGCGTATGCCTGCAATTTTTCTGTAGCATGAGTAAATCCGCGTACATATGCTTTTCCCAATCCTTCCTTTGGTGTTTCCAGAAGGTGAAGCTGCTTATTATTTTTTTGAAGTTTTTTGACAATATCAGCAGTATTATCAGGTGAATTACTGTCTACAACAAGTATCTCAAGCTGCCAGTTCTCAACTATTTTATCGATATCAAAAATCTGTGTGATTGCTTTTTCAATATTACCCGCTTCGTTATATGTTGGCAGTACAACGATTGCTTTTCTCATATATAGACAGTATCTGAACGAGTGTAATAATGTTCAGTATAACTCTGAATTATTATTATACAAATCTTTCTCGAAAATAGGAGATCGTTTTTTGAAGTCCTTCTTCTAAGGTTACTGTCGGTTTCCACTTTAAAAGTCTTTTAGCTTTGGAAATATCTGGCTTGCGTTTTTTTGGATCGTCAGCATCTATTGGAGTGAGTATTATTTCTGAATTTGAACCTGTCATATTTTTGACAATACTCGCCAGTTCAGCGATTGTTTTCTCGACTGGATTTCCTAAGTTCACAACTGATCCAGCAATATCAGGGGTACTTACTAAACGATATAATCCTTCTGCAGTATCATCAATATAGCAAAATGAGCGTGTTTGTGTACCGGTACCATAAATGGTGATTGGTTTATTCGTAAGCGCTTGCATCACAAAGTTAGAGACTACTCGGCCATCATCTTTTTCCATATGTGGTCCATATGTGTTGAATAAACGTGCAATGCGCAGATCTAAATTATATTTTCTATAGTATGTCATGACCAACGCTTCGGCATACCGCTTTGCTTCGTCATAACATGAACGCACACCATTTGGATTTACATTTCCCCAATATTCCTCGGTTTGCGGATGTACAAGTGGATCACCATACACTTCTGATGTCGAAGTGATGACAAACGATTTACTTTTGCTTTTATGCATAAACTCGAGAACATTATATGTTCCCTCACTATTTGTACGAAGTGTTTCGGTGGCGTACTTTTTATACTGTATTGGTGAAGCGGGAGAGGCGAGATGATAGATATAATCGACCGACGGAAGTGTACTGAAATCAAAAGTTAAGATATCAGCTTCTATGAAATAAAAATGAGGGTGTTTAAGCAGATTTTCTACATTTAGTTTGCTACCTGTAACTAAATTATCTATCACATATACTTCATCATTTTTTTCTATATGTTTTTTAGAGAGGTGTGAACCAATGAATCCGGCCCCCCCGGTAATTAAAATCCTCATACACGTGTAAAAGTTACTCTTGTATAACTGCTTTCCTACCAGTGGAAATATAGGTAAAACCGAGTTTTTTCATTTCTTCTGTGTGATATACATTCCTACCATCAAAAATAAGTGGTTTATTCATAAGCTTCTTTACTTTTTTTAAGTCAGCTTGACGGAAATCATTCCACTCAGTAAGAATGCATAGTGCATCCACACCTTTGACAACACTGTATGGTTCATGATGGTAAGTAATGGTGTCGCTAAATATTTTTTTCACATTGTTTTGAGCTACTGGGTCGAATACATGCACTTCAATGTCATTCTCCAGAAGTCTCTCGATTACGTGCAGTGAGGGTGCTTCACGAATATCATCAGTATTTGGTTTAAAACTCAACCCCCATATGCCAACTTTTTTTCCTGAAAAATGTTTGAAAAATTTGTGCATAAAATTAACACGCGTTT
>CAZXWS010000058.1:0-15348 GCA_964644605.1 uncultured Gammaproteobacteria bacterium | reverse complement strand
CAAATTCTGATCGGATGGTTGCAGAAATTGATGACCCATATCTTCTCATAACTGATAAAAAAATCACTGCTATTTCAGACCTTTTACCATTCCTCGAAAAGTTTGTGAAAGTAAGTAAAAATCTTGTCATTATTGCTGATGATGTCGAAGGCGAAGCATTAGCAACACTTGTTGTTAATAAACTACGCGGAACCTTTAATGCTCTCGTAGTCAAAGCTCCAGGATTTGGTGATCGACGAAAAGCAATGCTAGAAGATATCGCAGTTTTAACCGGCGGTACAGTTATATCTGAAGAATTAGGCAAAAAACTTGAAAGTGCCGAGGTGGAAGACTGCGGACGTGCACAAAAAGTTATCGCTGATAAAGAAAATACAAGTATTATCGGTGGAACAGGCGCAGCAGATGCAATTAAAGCTCGTGTCGCACAAATCAAAAAAGAAATGAATGCAAGTACGTCTGACTTTGATAAAGAAAAATTGCAAGAAAGATTAGCAAAACTTGCAGGTGGAGTTGCAGTAATCAATGTAGGTGCAGCAACTGAAGTAGAGTTAAAAGATAAAAAAGAACGCATTAATGACGCGGTAGCTGCTACAAAAGCCGCACTCGAAGAAGGCATTGTTCCAGGAGGCGCTGTTGCACTCTTAGATATTAGCCAGCGAATGGGTAAAAAAGATGTCGAGACAGCAACTTCTCATACTGATGAAGTAATTGGCTACGAAATAGTCAAACGAGCACTTGAAGCACCATTTACTCAACTTATGTCAAATGCAGGAATCGACCCAGGATTACTTCTTGCAAAAGCACGGGAAGTGAGTAAAGATGGCAAAGGATACAACGTCCTTGAGCTTGAATCACCACAAGAAGCAAAACCAATTGATATGGTAAAAGCCGGAATTATTGATCCATTAAAAGTTGTGCGAAGTGCTGTACAAAACGCAGTATCTATCGCCACTATGGTGCTCACCACTGAAGCGCTGGTGACTGATCTTCCTGAGAAGAAACCAGACATGCCAATGCCAGGAGGCATGGGTGGTATGGGAGGTATGGGCGGAATGGATTATTAACATATACCCTACTTTTCAATCAAAACCGTCACGCTTTGCGTGGCGGTTTTTTTATAAGAAAGTTAAAGATTATCAAAACTAAATGAAGTCCCTGAAACATATTCAGCACTTTTTCCTGATTTGAGAGTAAATGATGAACCATTTCCCATAACTGTTACTGATCGTGCATCAAAATCAAATACACACGCTGTTTGCTCGTCGATACCCAAGACAGTCGTTTCCGCTGGCAATAATGATAATAACTTTTCAAAACGAGATCTACCCATAAAACATCTGCTCGTATCAATTTCTTCACCACCCTCATTATTGTTCCAATGGGGAATAATAGTAAGATTAAGTCCAAAATTAGCAAAAAAGTTGAGACCATTTTTCCAATGTAAATCCTCACCTACTTTATATATTTCATAAACAGGCAAAAGATATTTTGAAAACGCTACAGCAGCTGCCGAGGCAAACGAAAGCCGTGTCCCTTTTTTAAATTGATCAACTATGTACTTATATGCAAGTGAATTTTATAAATGCTTTGCAGCGTAAGAAGGACTACCGGCTCCAGTATGAATATAATTTGCATGCAATAATGAAGCCACTATTTCTGAATTATTAGTACTTTTATCTCCATCAGATCTTAATGCCTCAACTATTTTAATTTCGGGATGATAATTTTGTAGCCCAATTTCCATCATTTCTGCAACTTTCCTATACCAGTTTAATGGATTTGCTTCAAATCCTGCGGGAGTTTCCAATAAAGCTACTTTTACCGGCGCGGGTAAATCTTTAATTAAAAATTCGTGCACACGACGGCCAGTAGGGGATGTTTCTCCAGAGCCAAATACTCCAATTAAACGCTGCTTCTTGGTAACTTCTTCTTTTTTGGGTAGTTCTATTTGTGTACCAGTTGGAGTATCAATAACCACATAACCCATTTCTTCTATCTGCTTTCGCACTTCATCCGCTTCGCTATACTTTTTTTCTTTTCTCAACCTATCACGCTCTTTAAGTAATATATCAATATCCATAATAATGTAATTATAGGTAAGATTATTCCATAATAATGGGAGATTGTTCTATTGATGATGAATTATTACCCGGTTCATAACCTCGTGTAACAAACAGATATGTTTCTCGAACCTGCCCATCCATTTCAATTTGATATGTATGTTTTCCGTAAGGGCTAATAATTTGGCGAGTAAGACAATCTCCAGTACCATCGTCATGATATGCGTATTTTTTTGACCATGTGTCAGTAACAGTAGTAAAAGTAAATCTACCAGCATAAGGAACTGAATAACATAGTTTAATTATTTGACCTGTTCGCACTGTTGTTCCTTCACCTACATTGATTCGTAGAGTTAATTGAGCAGCTGGGGGTTGCGTTGGTTGCGGAATCGGTCGTACTCTTAAAATATACCCATACTCGTTATCAGCACCACAGCTAAAATTAAGTACTACTGTTTGATTTTTTGCTGATACACAACTTGAAGATCCATTATCTGTACAGTAGGTATTGCTCTCCTGCAGATCATACTTCGATCTATCATAGTGTAGTATTAATTCAACAGGAACATTTTGATAATTAGGATCTAAAGAAACATACTTGGGTCCAATAGAACCGTGGTTAAAATATTCATTCCCTTCATGATAATTACCGTCATGCGTGGTAAATTTATACTTTAATCTAAGTCCAATATCACCTGATAAATCATGTAAATTACCGTTTTCGTCCTTAATATACGCTACGGATTTATATGAACAAGTATTAGGAATAGTTGTCGGTGTCGGTACAGAAGTCGGTGTATTTGTTGGAGTTAGAGTAGGGTTTACATTAGATATATTACCAACAGCCCGTGCAAGATTAATTCTTCCAAATCCAAAGATAGGATCACGGCCAGGGGTTCCCAGATCATCAGCTGTTGAATCTATTCGGTTAACTACATCGGCATTTGTATATGATAAATTTGACGAAAACACGAGAGCAGCTGCACCGCTTACCATAGCTGCTGAGTATGATGTGCCAGTGTTATTGTCACCACTTGTGTATCCGCCACCTCGTTCAATAGAAATAATATTTACAGACGGTGCAGTAAGTTCTAGTTTATCACCAGTACAGGAAAAACCTGGATGATTATCATTTTGGTCAGTAGCACCGGCTGCTATTACATGTTCCTGATTAGCAGGAAACCATAAAGGACATATCTCATTGCCAGCGGAGGATACTAACACAGCTCCTTTTGACCATGCATAATTTATTGCATTTATTACGGTTTGACTGCGAATATAGGGAGCTCCGAAACTCATATTAATTACTTTTGCACCATTATCTGCTGCATAAATAATTGAAGAAGCAACAGTTGAAGTAGGGGTAATAACCGTATTTCGTCCTATAGCTTTTACTGCCATTATCTTTACATGCCAGTTAATACCAGTAGTTCCTTCATTATTATTACCAACTGAACCGATAGTTCCTGCAATATGAGTACCATGCCCTTGGATATCCATGGGGTAATGATCATTTTCTCCAAAATCATAGCCTACATAGCCATTCGCATCATGCCACATATTAGGTGCAATATCAGGATGCGTATAATCGACACCTGAATCGATTACTGCTACAATCACATCACTTGAACCTGTTGTTTTATCCCAAGCCTGGGGAGCCGACATTTTTGGCAAATGATATTGAGAAGGGTATAAAGGATCATTCGGTAGAGCGGCAAGTTGCATTGTATAATCAGGTTCAGCATACTCAACCGCACTGAGCTTTTTAAAAAGGTTTATAGCTTCTTGCGTATTAATACTACCTCTATATACAAAATATCTGGAAAGTCTTTTGTCGTCTGAAAATAAGGAAACTACGTCTCTATTAAATAGTGCTCTAAAGTCACCGACAGTAAAACTCGGTTTATTTTGGGTGCTTTGCACGCGTATGCTTTCATTTAAGACTTCACCCAATGAATGATTTTCCTTTATTTTTACGATAATACCTGTGGACTCTTGTGCATGAATGTTATTAATTGGAAGAAACAAAAAAATCGCTAAAAGAAATAAGCTTGTAAACAATCGCTTCATAAAATATAAATATCTTATAACAGCTACTAGTATACCATAATACTATAGGATTATCAACTCAATTATTTACACTTTCCGCAACTTATGCTAGGATAAAATTATGGAAAACAAAAATTTTTTAGTCAAAACCCTTCTTGTCTCTCTCGTAATTATTATTGTTCTAGCAGTAGTCCGATACTTTGACCTGTCCTACCCACTCAGTATCTCTAATTCCTCCGTGTCTTCAGAGTTATCGGTGGTAGGGGAAGGTAAAGTAGAAGTATCTCCGGATACAGCTTATGTTGATGCGGGTATTACGGTCGATAACGCACCAACTGTGGACACAGCTCAAAAAGAACTGAATGATAAAAATAATGCTATTGTTGATGCTGTAAAAAAACTTGGAATAAAAAAAGAAGATATAAAAACTTCCAATTATTCTATATATCCAAACTATAACTATGACAACTCCAAAAATCAGAATCGCATTAACGGATATAACGGAAATGTAACCGTCTCCATACGTTTGAAGGATGTCAGCTCAACATCCACTGTAATAGTTGAAGTAACAAAAGCTGGAGCAAACCAAATTCAAGGCACACGATTTGTTGTAGATAAACCAGAAAAATATAGAGAAGATGCTCGTGATAAAGCAATCGCAAATGCGAAAGAACAGGCTCAAAAGCTAGCAAAAAATCTAGGAATCCGATTAGGAAGGGTTACTAATATTGTTGAATCTGTCGGTGCTCCTGTATATTCTCCACAATATGCTCTAAAAAGTGCAGCACCGATGGCAGGGGGTATGGGTGGTGGTAGTCCGGACATAGAGCCAGGATCGCAGACTATTTCTTCGATAGTCACTCTTTACTTCGAAAAAAAGTGATTGCTCTTACTCATCTATAACTCAGACGTTACGCAGGTAAGATGTAGGCTTAATACTTCCAGTGTTATTACATTCCTTAGGTTTTTTTAATCCAAAATGCCCAAAATCGAGACTCCGAAGTTCTGCAGATAATAAATCTAATAGATGCTGAAGACTTAACTGAAGAAGAACTTATCAAAAAAAAGAAGAATTAATTAAAACACAATCTTTATAGATCTGCACGATCCTTCTAGATACAAAGCTACTTTTATTTGATATAATTATCTCCACGATACCAGGGGTACCCAAGCGGCCAACGGGGGCTGACTGTAAATCAGCTGGCTTACGCCTACGGGAGTTCGAATCTCTCCCCCTGGACTCACGTTTCTCTAGATATAATTTCTATAGACAACTTCGGTGGTTGGAATTTTTTGTATAATATAACCATTACCATTTAAGGTGTTTTTATGAAGTGCCAAAATTGTAATGTAGAAATGGAAGAAGGGTGGTTAACCAATAATGCGCAAAATTGGAACAAAGGACGACCCTTTGGCAAAGTTCTTAGCGAAAAACTTGGCTCTGGTAAACCTGTTGCTGCTTACCGCTGTCCAAATTGTGGAGAAGTAAAGATCTACACAACAGAGAACCTTAAGAAATAAGAATTTTCTCTATAGTAAGTTGCAACATATTCAACCAGCCTGGACCAGGCACCAGACGTTGAGTGGCTTCGCTAATTGAAAGTTCTAACATCCTCTAGCAGCTTGAACTTTTATATAAAAGTAAGTTTGTAAAAATATTCCTTCTCGTCTGCTCCAATTTTTTTAAATCCTTGTTTTTCGTAAAATTTATGAGCTCGTTTCATAAAGTGAGCGGTACTTAGCTCTATTTCTTTATAGCCTTTTTTTCTTGCAAACTGAACCGCTGTCTTAAATAACTTTTGAGCAATACCTTTTCCTTGATATTCTGATAATACAAACATCCTTCTCAACTTTGCGGTATCTCCTGCTCTATTTTCAATAGCGATAGTTCCAATAACCTTATCATTTTCCAAAGCAACCCAAAACCTTCCTCTATCTTTATAAATTTCTCCAATAAAATCCAAATCCCTATCTCTTTTAGATGGTTTTAATTCCTTTTTAAGCCCTAAATCTTGAAGCGTTGTCCATATAACATTCTTGACTTGGTCAAGATATTTAGAATCAAACTCAACAATTGTAGTGTTATCGACCATGTTTAGATTATACTCCTCAGGTCTAATATGAGACTCCGATACCTTACAGGTGTCAAACTAGTCAGAGTATATATTAAAATCACAGACATACATTGAACAGCATGGTAATATAATTAAAATGAATACTAAAAAAAGAAAGGATAAAAATAAAAATTCTAATAATTCTGAATTTTATTTCGATGACTGTCCCATATGTCAAGCGATGAAAAATGCAGAAGAAAGAGGAGAAGATATTGGAGAAAGTGAATTAAAAAAAGCATTTGCAGTAGCTAACAAATTAATCGAAAAAAAGAGTTTCAATAACTAAAGTCTAGAGAGATTAGCTATTTTTTCTTTTAATATTGGAAGATCTTCTTCAATCGTATCCCATATTAAACTTAAATCTACTGCAAAGTATTCATGAATAAGAATGTTTCTCATTTCGACTATTGATTCTAGAGGAATTTCTTTATCTTTTAACGACATTTTTTCTTCAGCCAAAGATTTTTCTAGTTGATTAATCGCTTCTCCAATAATTTCAAATTGACGTATTACAGCGGAATATTTTTCTTTATTTTGAATAAATTCTTTATATGAAATTCCTTTCGTAAAATCTTCAATTGCTTGAATTGCATCTAAAATATGCTTAATGTATGCTTCACTCTTCATATAAAGTAAAGGCAGATTTTAATATAGAATCTCTCATGTAGGGACTTATACTGTTAAAAGTCAAAAGATCTACTTCTTTATTCAGGGTCTTTTTGAGTTCTAACCGCATACTAGAGAATTTTATCAGACCAAATTTGGGAGGCGGTTCCACAAGTATATCTACATCACTATCTTTATTTTCTAGTTTTTTAGCATACGAACCGAATATAGCAATTTTTTTGCATTGATACTTCTGACAGACGCGTACGATTTGTTGTTTTATTTTATCAGAGCTTGTGTCCATATAAGATTAGTATATCATAGGGTGTTTCTTTAATTCAGCGATCGTCTCACAGATTTTGTTACAATACAACAGTATGAAAATAGAGCAGATATATAAAAACCTCGGGTTAACAAATGGCTTACAAACCCATATGTTGAACGTTTCATCATTGGCTTTTTATATTTTAAATAACTGGAACGGGCCCCATGTAGAGAAAAATTTATTACTACCTGTTTTGTTGTTACATGATGTTGGAAATATAGTGAAGTTTGACTTAAAAAGATTCCCAGAATTTTTACAGGAAAAAAGTATGGAGTATTGGGAAGAAAAACAAAGACAAACAATTGAAAAGTATGGCAATGATGATCATGAGGCAACTCAGAAAATATTACTTGAACTTGGGGTCAATAAATCAATTAGAGACTATATTTATGCAATGAGTTATTGGAATATTGAAAACGTAATTACTAAAGATGACTATTTACTTAAAATAGCTCTTTATGCAGATTTACGAATTGGTCCATTCGGAATCATGTCCTTACATGAAAGACTCGAAGATGCTCATCAACGAGTAGCAAAGTATAAAAATAGACCCGAATTAAAAGAATTCGCTTATGTACTTGAAAAACAAATAAGTTCTCACCTAAATATCGATCTATATTCTATTAATAATAGTGATATTGAACCTGATAAAAATTTACTCGCCTACAGCATCTGATGAGTTAATTATTTAAAGGTGATATAATCGATGTTGCGTATGTTCAGAGATTTTCGTACTAACAAAATACTTTGGAATATTACTACTCTCCTTACTTTCGTTGCAGCTAGTGCCGGAATCTTATTCCCTAGAATGTATGATAATGTTTTTGCAAAAGAATTTATACCTGGAGCTTTACCGCAGGACATTTTAACTGTCATGATATGTGTGGGCTTATTTATTCTTATATCGAAGACAAAAGAAAGTGATATAAAAAAGCAGATAATAATTCTCGGTATTATTGGGTCATTTTTTTATTTATATGGTATTTTTACTATCGAGCGAGTATATAACTATTTTTATATTTTATATGCCGCTATTTTTGCAGTTTCATTTTGGAGCATATTATTTAGCTTAATGCATTTACATGAACTGGCGCATTATAAAGTATCAATTTCTAGCGTTATAACCAAAATCTCTGCAATTAGTGGTCTAGCAATTGCTATTCTTTTTAGTATTTTATGGATACTGTCATTACTACCATTGATGAAGACACATAATCGTATTGAATATCTCTATTCTATTTACATACTGGATTTATGCTTTGTAATGCCCGCATTTTTCATTTGCGCTATCCTCACATTACAAAAGAAATCTATCGGACTACTGCTATTACCCTCTGTCCTTATTATCGGTTTTTTTGTTATTTTTCCACTGGGTTTAGGGGAGTTAGCGAAACCTTTTTATGGACAAATACCTAATGCTAATTCTATGATCATGTCCTTTGTTTTTTCAGCCTATATGCTTGTTGTAGGTGGATTACATGTGTGGAAACTAAAAATTGTGTATAATAAAAAAGTTTTATGAACATTGTTTTTTTTGAAGTACAAGAATGGGAAAAAGAGCCGTTAAAGGCTGCTTTTCCTGAAGCCATATTATCCGAAGATAAACTAACAAACGAAAATGCATCACAATTTACCAATGCGGAAATAATTTCTTCTTTCATCTACTGCTCGTTAAATCAAGAAGTATTAAATCAACTCCCGAATCTCAAATTTATTACAACACGTTCCACAGGGTACGATCACATAGATTTACAAGCATCGAAGTCTAAAAACATACTCGTTGCAAATGTACCCGAATACGGTAGTGTTACGGTAGCGGAGCATACGTTTGCTCTTATTCTGACATTGACACGACGAATCTATCAATCAATTAATCAAGCGAAACAATTTGATTTTTTGATCATCGGGATATAAAAGGAATTGATATATTCGGTAAAAAATTAGGCATCGTTGGCCTTGGAAAAATAGGGATGACCGTTTTGAAAATGGCTCACGGTTTTGGAATGCAGATACTTGTGTATACACGAACTCGTGATGAAAATTTAGCGAAAGAATTAAACTTTGAGTATCGTGAACTTGATCAACTCCTCGCTGAGGCAGATATTATCACTCTTCATCTCCCCTACAATGAGCACACTCATCACACAATAAATAAAGATAATATTACCAAAATGAAAAAGGGGAGTTATTTAGTCAACACCGCACGCGGCGGACTCGTGGAAACAGAAGCACTTATTCTCGGCTTTGAAAAAAATATATTAGCAGGTGTCGGACTCGATGTATTAGAAGAAGAAAAAGAACTGTGTGAAGAAACTGAAATTTTGACAGCCGAACATTTACAACATGTTGATTATAAAACTCTCGTACTTGATCATGTTCTTATGAACCATCCAAATGTTGTGATCACGCCTCACAATGCATTTAATAGTAAAGAAGCACTAGACCGTATTACTCATACAACTATCGACAATATCAATGCTTTCTTGAAAGGAACACCAATAAATCTTATTACTCTGTAATTCATCGTGCCATGAAGTATCAAAAAGAAATTTCTGCAGGTGGAATTGTATATAAAAATGACGGCGAAAATACTGAATGGCTTCTTATACAAAATTCTTCGCACAAAGGGTGGGGATTTCCAAAAGGGCATGTTGGTGATAAAGTACGAAATGAGACTATTGATGTAGCTGCCCTTCGCGAAGTAAAGGAAGAGGGAGGAATAGAAGCTCATATTGTAAACAAAGAACCTATCGTCATAAACTATAAATACCGCTACCAAAATTATCTTATAGACAAAACTGTTTATTATTTTCTTATGGAGTATCAGGCAGGAAGTGTACAAGAACATGACTGGGAAATCTCACAAGCAAAATTTGCATCAGCTGACGAAGTATTAAGTACGATTACATATAAAAATGATAAGCAAGCCTTTGAAAAAGCATTACTCCTTATTAAATAATTTTGTCTGAGGAATTATAAACAGTAATAACATAGCTCCTATAAATGCAAATATTGCGCCATAATAAAATGCACTTTGAGGATTGACTCTGTCCCACAATATTCCGCCAACTATACTTGCAAAAAATCCCGTAGCACCTACTACAGAAGAAAAAATACCTACGCCTGTCGCCCGTATATGCGGGGGAGTGAGATCAGTGGCTATTGCTTTTCCAGTTCCTCTAAAAATTCCTTGATAGATACCATAAAGAATAAATAATCCAGCAATAACAAAATAATTCCTGCTAAAACCAAAACCTACATAAGTAATAAAAATATCATGAGAGCAAATATTAATATGTTACGACGCCCTATCCTATCGGACAAATAGCCTGCTGGATACGACGCTAAAGCGCCGACAAAATTATATGCAGTATAAATAACAATCGTCATAAATAGGGGAATACCAATATTTGTGGCACGAAGAATTAAAAATGAATTACTTGAGTTACCTATTCCAAATAAAAAAATAACCAAAATATACTTCCAAAAGTCAGTAGTAAGTTCCTGTATTTTTATCTCAACTTTTGAAGATGATATTTTAGGCTGCTTAATAAATATCATGATTATAAATGCAATAATTCCGGGAATAAATGCAAGAAGAAATATATTTCTAATATAAATGTGAGGTAATAATACAAAATGATGGCGACTAATGGTCCAATCACAGCACCTGCCTGATCACCCACACCTTCAAGCCCAAATGCCTTTCCCCTTTCCTCCTCACTCACAGAATTAGCAATTAATGCATCGCGTGGGGCGGAACGAATACCAGCACTTGTTCTTTCAAGCCACCGAGCGGGTAATACCTGACTCCACGATGTTGAAAAACCAATAAAAGGTTTCGCAACAGCTCCTAATAAATAACCAATTAGTGTTACTAACTTAGGTTTTTTGATTTTGTCTGATATCCAGCCAGAAAATCCTTGTACGAAATATGCAGAGCCCTCAGCGAAACCTTGCACTATACCAACAATGGTTGCTGGTGAAGATAAATACTGAGTTAAAAAAATAGGAATGAGTGGATACAGCATCTCACTCGACACGTCAGAAAAAAACTAACTAAAGCAAAAAGTAGGATATTTTTATTGAATAATCGAGAACTATGTGAAGATTTATCTTTCATGTATAAATGATATCACTCTAAAAGTCTTTTTATGGAGCGGTGGACCGGATTTGAACCGGCGACCTCCCCGCCATGGCGGGGCAATCTACCGCTGAACATGGGCCATTACTAACTTTTTAAATGCATTCCCCCCTTTATATGCTTTTATTTGCAGTTCTCTTTGTCTTGCTTCTAATAATGTTGGGTATTCTTCAGTATAAACTAATTTAAATGGCCCTTTATTTTTTAATGATGCTGTTTTATTTGATGAATGCTCCTGTATACGTCGCTCAACGTTGTTTGTGCTTCCAATATAGTACTTGAATGTTTTGAGTGACTGCAAAATATACACGAAGTACATGGGAGCGGTGGACCGGATTTGAACCGGCGACCTTCTCCTTGGCAAGGAGACATTCTACCGCTGAACTACCACCGCTTGATTAAAGTAAATTATTTTTTTAAAAGTATAAAACCGGCGACCTCCCCGCCATGGCGGGGCAATCTACACTGAACTACCACCGCTGAGTAAAAACAAATATAAAATTTGATTACAGATCAAATTATACCATTCATCTGTCTAATTTTTTTCTTGTGCCGAGGGTCAGAGTCGAACTGACATCTGAGGTTTTTCAGACCCCCGCCGTGACCACCTTGGCTACCTCGGCTACTATACAGCATCAACCATGTATGGTGCGCTTGGATGGATTCGAACCATCGACTTCGATCTTATAAGGATCGCACTCTAACCGCTGAGTTACAAGCGCGATTTTGGTTAACTCATAAGATTAGGCTTCTCAAAGTATATCAAATTTCTCTGGATTTTGAGAAATAGAAGAAGATTGAATTTTATGGAGTTCCTAAATGGGGATATACTTTTTGAATAGTATCTAGAAGTAATTTCTTTGCACTCTCTAAATCCATTTTTAAATATATTCCAGCAGCCGCTTTATGCCCCCCACCTCCTAATGGAGTAACAATTTTAGTGAGATCATACATATTCTCATCACGCGTACGTAAGCTCACGCCTATCTCGCCTTCTTCGTACTCAGTCATCGCGATATCTAAATCCCATCCTATCACACTTCTTAATCTATTAGAAATATCCACTCCAGTGGTATCTCTTTTTGCAATACCGTGAGATTGTAATGATTGATGACTGATTGCTGCCAATGCTAACTTATTAGAAAAATAATGCTCGATAGAATTTAAAGCCAATGCGATAAATTCCATCTGCTTAGGATCCAACATATTATGCATCATTAATATAGTTTCATGATAATCAGGAACGACTGTACTTAGTTCTGCTGCCATTTCAAAAGTACTACTCGTTGTGCTCTGGTATTGAAATCCACCTGTGTCATCATACATACCAATGAGCAAGCTGAGTGCAATTTCTTTCGTAATATTTATTTTCCATAATTTGAATAACTCAAAAAGAATACTAGCAGTAGCAGGTGCCTGTGCATCAATTAAATTGATTTCACCAAAAAGCGTATTGGTATCGTGATGATCGATGACAACAGTTCGGAGGCTTTCGGGGAAAATAATATTTTGCAGTCTTGAAACTCTGTCTTTGGTGCTTGAATCTTGAATAATAAATAAATCAAATTTTGAAATAGATATTTCAAAATAATTTTTCATTACTATTTTTTCAAAACCTGGGAAGTGGTGATAGGCGCGGGGGATGGAAGTATCGCCACGAATAATAGTTACTTTCTTTCCCAACCCTTCAAGCATGTGCATAGTGGCGAGAGCACTAGCCACACTATCACCATCGGCATTTTGATGACAATGCAGTAAGATATTTTGAGCTTTTTCTATTTCCTGCCAAATTTTTTGGGCAATGATTTTATTTTCTTCTGTCATAGTATGTGGACCGGAGGAGAGTCGAACTCCCGATCTCCGCAATGCGAATGCGGCGCTCTACCAACTAAGCTACCGGCCCTTTTTTTCCGCGTGCCCTTGGGGGGACTTGAACCCTCAACCTTTGGCTCCGGAAGCCACTGCTCTATCCAATTAAGCTACAAGGGCTCTTATGCAAGAGGCAATTCTCTATTATATCAGTAAATAGGGGAGAGATAACTGATATAATGCTGGTATGATCGAAGTTGAAAAAAAATTTCATATTATTCCCCAGCAGGAAAAAACATTAATAAGTGGAGCAAAATTTATAAAAACAGTTACCAATGTTGATAAATATTACGACACCGGTGATTTTAAATTAACAACACAAGATATTTGGTTACGAAACAGAAATGGTAAATTCGAATTAAAAGTACCACTTAATTTTAGTCGCAAAGGATTAACTGATCTCTATCATGAGTACACAACTGACCAAGAAATTCGGAAACAGTTACAAATCCTCCCGCAGGAGTCATTAGCAGAAGATTTAGAATCAAATGGGTATTCATTGTTTGCCACTATACAGACAACCAGAAAGAAATATAAAAAAGAGGGATTTAACATTGATATAGACTCGATAGATTATGGCTACGAACTCTGTGAAATTGAATTAATGGTTGATACTATTGAAAAGACTGAACAAGCAGAACAAAAAATATTAGAGTTTGCTAAAAGCAATGGATTACAAATTAATCCCATTCGTGGAAAACTTCTTGAGTATCTACGACGTCATCGTTCTGACCACTACGCTGCCCTAAAAAAAGCAGGATTTAAAAATCTTTAATAAAATTTAAAGAATAGAGTTCCCAAAATTAGTATCCCCATAATAATCCTGTACCATCCAAATGCAGTAAGAGTATGTTTCTGCAAATAACTTATGAGCCATTTTACGACAAAGTAAGAGCTTATAAAAGCAGCAACAAAACTTATGGACAGTAATATCATATCTTGCGAAGATGAGAACAATAACTTTCGCATTTTAAAGGCATCGAGAGCCGAAGCCGCGAATATCGTAGGTATTGAAAGCATAAATGAGTAGCGAGCTGCATCTTCCCGTTTAAAGCGAAGAAACATCATACCTAAAATCACAGATCCGGCGCGTGAAACGCCCGGAAGCACTGCTAATGCTTGTACCAAACCGATTATTATGGCTTCCTTATAAGTCAAAGATTCTAAATGTTTTGATAATTTTATTTTATCTTTCTTTACTAAATACTCCGAAATAATAAAAATTACTCCGACAATAATAAATACGGATAACATAAGATAATCAGCAGTAAAAAAGACATCTTTTATGATTTTATGAAGGATTAGACCAATAATTGCAGTGGGTATAAAAGAGAAAATGATCTTCTTCTGAATCTCACGATCTTTAACGACGTCAGTGAAGTAGAGGAGAAGTACTGATAGAATGGCGCCTGACTGAATAACAACTTCAAATAATTTTGAAAAATCATTTTGCTGGATTCCTAAAATTTTTGCGCTAAATATCAGGTGGAATGTCGAAGAGATTGGTAAAAATTCAGTAATCCCCTCCACTACTCCTAAAATTATTGCGTGTATTGCATTCATATACGTATGATACCGAATAGAGCGTACTTATTCAATTACTTAAGGTTTCTCAAAAATACTTTATAATATACTCATGAAAGTAGCATTAGTCCATGATCAGCTGCAAGAGTTCGGTGGAGCTGAGCGCGTGTTAGTTGCACTCAAAGAAATATTCCCAGAGGCAGATGTATATACATCTTTTTATAATCCCTTAACACTTGGGAAACACGCGGATAAATTTAAAGATTGGAATATCAAAAGTTCCTGGGCACAAAAAGTGCCAGGTTTTAAAAAATTTTACTCCCCTCTCCGTTTTATAACCCCATGGATTTGGGAGAGTTTTGACTTTAGAGAGTATGACATAGTTATTTCCTCATCAGGGGCTTATATGACAAAAGGAATTATTACTCGCCATGATACAGTTCACATATGTTATATTCATCATCAACCTCGATATCTCTATTACTATGAAACAGCTAGTGAATGGCAGCGCTACTAGCCTATTCGAATATATGCGCATTATATAAATCACGGACTGCGAATATGGGATTACTTATCCTCTCAGCGTCCTGATTTTTTCATAGCTAATTCTCAGGAAACACAAAGACGAGTTCAAAAATTCTATCGACGAGATTCTAC
>CAZXWS010000057.1:0-2575 GCA_964644605.1 uncultured Gammaproteobacteria bacterium | reverse complement strand
CCTCACTTCCTGACGAATCCGTTTATGGACTTCTTCAGTATGTTTTAAATGATGCTCATCGATATAATCGTTCATCATTTTACTGAAAGAAATCAATGGAATGCCTTTACTTGCAAAGTACTGTGCAGCTTCCGATTTACCTGCTCCTGGAAGGCCCACACACGCTATTATTGTCTTCTGTTTTTGCTCCCAAGACTGTAAATGATTATGTATAAACTCTTTGCCCAAGCTCCTTAAAATTTCTTTATTCACCTCTTTTATACTTATTGTGCCATCTATGCTGATCACTTGGCCTTTTTTATCGTAGTACTCAATTACTGGGTTAGTAAACTGATGAAATATCTCTATTCTTTTTCGTATTGCCCGAATGGTATTATCATCACGAGCAACGTCGTCGCGGTACGCTAAGCGCCACAGCGCTTCTTTATCTGGAATTTCCAGATAAATTACTTTATCTATACCGTTTTCAAAAAGTTTTGCTTGTTGTAAAGTGCGTGGAAATCCATCAAGTATGTATCCTCGTTTATATTGAGGTTGTTTAAGATATCCTTGTACTATTTCCAGTGTTTTCTCATCAGGAATCAACTCACCTGCAGTAATTAACTCTTTTACATAGCGTCCATTCTTCGTTTTTTCTTTTGCGATTTCCCTAAAAATATGACCGGTAGAAAGATAAGGGATCTTCAGCTCTTTAGAAAGTAAATTTCCTTGAGTTGATTTCCCTGATCCTTGAATTCCTGTTAAAACTAATTTCATATAGGTAATAACGCAGAGATTTTAAATATACTGCATTCCTGGTGCTATTAACCGAGCTTCTTTTTTTCTTTATGTTCTGTATGTTTCTTGCATTTATTGCAGTACTTCATTAACTTTAAGCTCTCGGTAGTATTGACTTTATTTTTTTCGGCAACATAATTCTGTTTATTACACACAGAACAGACCAGACCGAACAGAACTCGTGAACCCTTCTTAGCCATAAGATAAAAATAAACTAGTAATTACTTTACAAATCGATCGTAATTTTTCATCACTAACTGCGCCTCAATGACTTTAAATGTTTCCAAAATTACAGAAACGACGATCAATATTCCCGTACCGCCAATTACCAAATTTTGTAAACCAGTTACTTTTGAAATAATCGTCTTCAAACCTGATATTATGCCCAAAAATATTGCGCCAACACTCGTTATTCTATACACTATTTTTTGTAAATATTGTTTTGTAGCGTCTCCCGGTCTTATTCCAGGAATAAAACCACCATGTTTTTGGATTTCCTCAGCAATTTTTTGAGGATTAAATACAACTACTGTATAGAAATATGTAAATCCGATAACTAAGAAAAAATATAAAAAGTTATATACGAACCCTGACGGTGAAAAAGTAGTTGCCAAAAAAGTTGCAAACTGTGAAACAGCCGGATTTTTGACATACTTCAAAAAATTACCAATTAATTGTGGAAAAAGTACAAATGACACCGCAAAGATAATTGGAATGACCCCTGCCTGATTTAATTTTAATGGCAAATAATTAGTCGCACCTTGATAAACTCTATTGCCACGGATACGTTTGGCATAATACACAGGAATTCTCCGTACAGCCTCATTTATATAGACTATTGCTGCAATGACAACCACTGCTAAAACTAGAAAAATAATGAGATTAAATATCAGCTCTTGATTCACGACTGCAGCAGTTCTACTCAAAATTACTGGAATTCTTCCAACTATACCGGCAAAAATAAGAAGAGAAATACCATTACCCAATCCATATTCTGATACTAACTCACCAAACCAAACCAGAATCATTGTGCCAGCTACCATTGTTAGGACAAACGAAAAGAACTCAAGCGGATTTAAATAACCAATTATACGCTGATTTTTGAGAAGAACAAATATCCCAATTGCTTGAAAAATGGTCAAAGGAAGAGTTAAGAAACGCGTATATTGATTAATTTTATACCTTCCATATTCACCTTCTTTAGAAAGTTGTTCAAGTTGCGGAAACACAACAGTCAATAGTTGAATAATAATAGACGCATTGATGTATGGGTTCAGTCCCAAAGCCATCACTGAAAAATTAATCAAAGTACCACCAGAAAATATGTCAAGGAGCGATAAAAACTGATTCTGTGAAAATAAAACCCTCAATTTCGGTAAATCAATTGCGGGTACTGGTAAAAACGCAAAGACTCTAAAACAAAAAAATATTAATAAAGTGAATAATGTTTTCCTTTTTAGAGTGGGGTCTTTAAATAAAAGGTTTAATTTCTTAACAACATCTTTCATACGTTAGGCTTCATTTACAACTGATCCCCCTACTTTTTCTATTTGCTGTTTTACAACTGCAGAAACTTGTACTTTACAAATTATTTTTTTGGTTAAAGTACCGCTCGATAAAATTTTAACTCCTCTATTTTTTACACTATTTTTAATAAGTTTTTTTTCGAATAACGACTGTGCGTCTACTGTCTCTCCGTCATTATATATATTTAACTTTTCCAGTTTTACTATAACTTCTGCAGGGCGTAGAGATTTGTTTCTCAATTTTCCACGAAGTAATGGAAAGCGTTTTATAA
>CAZXWS010000056.1:0-15632 GCA_964644605.1 uncultured Gammaproteobacteria bacterium | reverse complement strand
AACGTATGGTGCCGAGTACGCACTCGAGAAACCACGCGGGTATAAAACAAAGTCTAAGTTGGCGCAGGAAGCGCACGAAGCCATACGTCCAACCCATTTGAATAAACCTAACCTTGAAGGAGCGGAAGATGCTGCTCTCACTGCAAATCATAAAAAGATTTATAAAATGATTTTTGATCGTGCTGTTGCCACACAAATGAAAGAAGCTGAGGTAAAAACGATCAAAATAATGATTAAAAGTCCCAAAAATTATTTATTTGAAGCGGAGGTACAGCAGGTCTTGTTCGATGGGTTTTTGCGAGTACTTAATCCAGAATTTGTTCAGAAAAATGGTACGGCACCAAATATAAAACAGAATGAAAAAATGAATTTGAATTCTCTGGAACTGCAGGAAAGTATGACTAAGCCTCCTCCACGCTATAACGAAGCCTCTATCATTAAAACTTTGGAAGAAAAAGGTATTGGGCGACCGTCAACGTATGCGCCGATCATATCTCTTATTCAGGAAAAAAATTATGTCGAAAAGCAGAGTAGATATTTCTTACCCACAAAACTAGGTGAAGCAATCTCTGATTATTTATCGCAGGCTTTCCCTGATCTGTTTAATCTGAATTTTACAGCTTCGATGGAAGACGATTTGGATAGTATCGCCGAAGGTCAGAAAAATATGATTCAAGTATTAAAGGATTTTTATGCACCGTTTAAAAAAACATTAACTGAAAGAAAAGCAGACACATCCGTCATCGATGTCGAGGAAGAGGTATCGGAAAAATGTCCAAAGTGTGGAGGGAATCTGTAGGTTGGTTTTTCCAAATTCGGAAAGTTTTTGGCATGTTCTAACTATCCAAATTGTAAATTCACAAAACCATTCCTGCAATATGTGGCTAATAAAATCTGTCCGAAGTGTGGCGGACGGTTGGCTATCAGGTTTACTAAAACACGAAAACGATTTTATGGTTGTGAGAATTATCCAAAGTGTGATTTCTCGATTTGGGCTCTCAAAGATTTAAAATAAAAAATAAAAAAGTGATAGAATTAAAAAAGTTTATAAATTTTTAATTTGTATTTTTTATTTTTAATATTTTATATTTTATTTAATGAAATACATATTCATCTCCGGTGGGGTGATTTCTGGGATAGGAAAAGGTATTACTTCTGCTTCAATCGGTTTTCTTCTTGAATCTGCGGGTTATAAAGTTGAGCCCATAAAGTTTGAAGGCTATTTAAATATCGACTCAGGAACTATCAATCCTATAGAGCACGGCGATCCCTTTTTATGTGAAGATGGTACGGAGACAGACATGGACATTGGTACCTATGAAAAATTTTTAAATGAAGACATGGGACGAGAGAACTTTGTAACCATGGGTCAGATATATCAAAAGATTATTGAAAAAGAGCGACGATTTGAGTATCACGGCGAGGATGTCGAAGCTGTGCATATTACTGAGGAAATTATTGACAGAATTAATCTGGCCGGTAAGAAACGTAATGCCGATATTGTCATTGTTGAGCTCGGAGGCACAGCGGGGGAATACTGGAATGTATTTTTTTATGAAGCATCGCGATTATTGGCATTTCGACAACCGGGCAATGTGATTCATGTGCATGTAAGTTATGTTCCAACGCCTCATCACTTGGGTGAACCGAAAACAAAACCAACACAGTTGTCAGTGCGTACATTGAATAGCATGGGGATACAGCCTGATTTTATTGTTGCTCGTTCTGAGAAATTTATTGATGACAGGCGCCGTGAGCGTTTTGCTTTATTCTGCAATGTACGGCCTGAACATATTGTCTCAAGCCCTGATTTGCCCTCTGTGTATGAAATTCCACTAGTACTTCATGAGCAAAAACTCGACGAAAATATTCTTAAATTATTAGGCATGGAAGTGCGGCAGCCAAAGCTTGATGAGTGGCAAAAATTAATTGAACGAATTAAAGCACCAAAGCAGAAAAAAGTAGAGATTGCTATTATCGGCAAGTATTTTGGTACGGGGGAGTATCAGCTTCGTGATTCATATGCGGCACTTTTTGATGCCATAGACCATGCTGCGTGGGCGGATGATGTGGAAGTAGAGACCAAATGGGTTGACGCAGAAAAAGTGGAAAAAAATGGAGTTGAAGTAATCGGCCATCCGGATGGTATTATCGTTCCCATTGGTTGGGGAGAGCGTGGAGCTGAGGGTATGATCGCGGCCGCAAGTTATGCACGTAAAAATAATATTCCGTATTTAGGGTTATGTTATGGAATGCAGCTTTCAGTAGTGGCATTTGCGCGTGATTTACTCGGTTGGCACGATGCCAATACTGCTGAAAATGATCCCAACACTGTTCATCCAGTGATTCATCTTATTCCTTCCCAAAAAGATTTAATGGAACGGCGGGCATATGGCGGCACCATGCGGCTCGGTGCGTGGGAGGCAATAGTAAAAAAAGGAACACGCGCATTTGATATTTATAAAGAATACAATGGCTATAAAGAATTTACGAACGAGGGTGATTTATTAACCAGTGAGCGACACAGACATAGATACGAATTTAATGACGACTTTGTAAAGGATTTGGAAGGAAAAGGGTTGGTAGTAAGCGCGCGCTCTGTTGTTGAAGGTTTAGGAGAGATAGTGGAGTTACCTAAGGATCAGCACCGTTTTTACTTAGGAACACAGGGACATCCGGAATATAAAAGCCGTCCGCTCAAACCGCATCCGGTGTTTATCAGTTTTATCGCAGCGTGTGCTGAATAGAAACATATGAAAATTCTTGTTACTGGAGGAGCTGGTTATATTGGAAGTCATACTTGCGTGGAGCTATTGCAGGCAAATCATGACGTGGTTGTTATTGATAATTATTTAAATAGCAGCCCCAAAAGTTTAGAGAGAGTAGAAAAAATTACAGGAAAAAAAGTAGCAGTACATGAACTTGATCTGCTTGATCAGCAGAAACTTATGGATTTGTTTGAACAGGAAAAATTTGATGCTGTAATACATTTTGCAGGATTAAAAGCAGTGGGCGAGTCAGTGGCAAAGCCTCTGTATTACTACAAAAATAATATCACTGGATCGGTGAATCTTTTTGAAGCGATGCAAAAGCATGGTGTAAAAACGATTATTTTCAGTTCCTCGGCCACAGTGTACGGTGATCCAGAATCTGTGCCGGTAAAAGAAGACGCAGCTATTCATGCCACTAATCCCTATGGCCGTACGAAAGTAATGATTGAGCAGATATTACAGGACTTATATGTTAGTGATAACACATGGAATATAACGTTACTTCGTTACTTTAATCCAGTGGGAGCACATCCAAGCGGTTTGATTGGTGAAGATCCGAACGGTATTCCCAATAATTTATTTCCTTTTATATCGCAGGTTGCTGTGGGAAAACGGGAGAAACTATCTGTATATGGTAATGATTACCCGACGAAAGATGGTACCGGTGTGCGAGATTATATTCATGTTGTTGACTTGTCAATCGGTCATTTGCGCGCACTCGAAGCATACACGGGAAAAACTGGATGTAGAGCTGTAAATTTAGGTGCAGGAAAAGGATATAGCGTACTTGAAGTTATAGCTGCTTTTGAAAAAGCTGCGGGTAAAAAAATCCCTTATGAGATTGTCGCGCGCAGGCCTGGTGATGTGGCGGCAGTATATGCTGATCCTTCAAAAGCGAATGCAGAACTAAACTGGCATACCACAAAGTCGCTTGAGGAAATGTGCGCGGACAGCTGGAAGTGGCAATCTATGAACCCGCAAGGCTATGCCACATAAAAATGCAGAGAAAGTTTGCAATTTTAGGAAGTATTCCTTATAATATCCGTTATGGCAAATTCTATTCAGTTTAAAGACATTACATTAGCAGTCGGCGATACAGTAAAAATTAATTACCGTATTAAAGAGGGCGACAAAGAGAGACAACAGCTTTTTGAAGGAATCCTTTTGAAAATCAAAGGAGCTTCTGACACTACTCGTATGATTACTGTCCGAAAAATGTCGAAATCAGGTGTGGGTGTCGAAAGAATTATTCCTCTTTCTTCTCCGTTTATTGCTGATATTAAAGTGAGTAGAAAATCAAACTATACAAAATCGAAACTTTACTTCATTCGTGAGCTTTCGGACCAAAATATTCGAAGAAAGCTGTATCAACAAAAAACTGCAAAATCAAAAAGCGTATAATGAGTTTTGATGTCTCTCCATAGAAAGAAAATCGGAAAGATTGGCGAAGATTTTGCATGTGATTATTTACTGCATGAGGGCTATACACTGCTTGCCCGGAATTTTACTACACATTGGGGTGAACTGGATTTGATTGTGGAAAAATATGAGAAGATTGTTTTTGTGGAGGTGAAAACAAAGGTAGGGGATAAGAAAGGAAAACCGTACGAAGCCGTGAACTACAAAAAATTACAAAATTTGAAGCGCCCGATTCAGTTTTATTTGTCACAAAATAATTTACTAAAACATAAATGTGATTTGATTGTGATTGGCATAATTTTGAATAAATTTGAAGAGGTTGAAGAGTTGAAAGTATATGACGATATAAAAATGATGTAGGGACAGGTCACGACCTGTCCCTACGCATGTAACGTGATTAATTACTTAAAAGCACCCATTCCTGTGTTTGGTGGACCATTTAGTCCTCCGCCTACACCGGTTTGTGTATTACTGCTAGAACTGTATGCAGGTGTTTCGGAAGGCATTACTGTCGATGTAACTGACATGTTTGCCGTAGGTGTATTTGTTGGTGTTACAGATACAGAAGGCATAGTGTAAGGTGCACCTCCAATTCCTACTTGACCCCCATTGTTTTGGTTGCTTTGATTTGTGGTTGTGTTGTATGGATTCAACTTATTAAACCAGCCGCGGGTGTAGCCATAATATCCCGCTATGAGAAGTAGAGGGATAAGCAATAATGTGAACAATCCAGACCACCAACTTGGGCCTCTTTCATCGTATACTTCTCGTACGTCGTCACGTGTGTAGTCTCTGTCACTCATTTTCTTCACCTCCTTCCTGATGAATTAAATCTTTATCAGTATTATCTGTCGTGCCAAATGTATAAGCACCGTAATCTTCCTCTCTAATTCTTCGTTCGCGGACAGGCGCGTCGTTGCTTGCGTTATCGAATATTGTATTGAGTAAATTATATTTGCGGGCTTCTTCGATAAGCTGGTGAGTAATTATGTCACCTGGTGCAGCGAGGAGTGTATCGTCCGGTGCGAGTAAATTAGTAGTAAGATATTTTCCTAATACTGATTGAATACGATCATTTTCAGCTTTTTCTTTTATTTTTGTTGATTTTTCTGAGACCTGTTGTTTTAAGTTTTGTGTTTGGGGTGAATTTTGCACCTCATTTATTTTGGTTCGGATTTTTTCATTGATCTGATCAAGTTTTTGTTCGGCAGTACTCAGAAAATCACTGCCGGATTCTTTTGCTGACTCAACAGCATTGTGAGTATCGGGATTTGATGGAAGATCTTTTGCTTTATTAATCGCGCCTTGGAGTCCCTGATGCTGTGCCTGTTCTTTTACATCTGCTTCGGCAGCTGTACGGACAATTGTGGCATCTTCACCGAGTGTAATGATGTCAGATACATTTATTACTTTTTTACCTGAATGTAAATCCTTTAAGCCTTGCGAGACAATAAGCTGTTTTACTTCTCCTGTGTCACTTTCAAATAAAATGTCTTCTACTTTACCGAGTTCATTGCCTTCTTGCGTGATAATTTTTGTGCGGGTTATGTGAGTGTCGTCGGATTTAATGGAAGACAAATCTTTTTGTGTATTAGAGGCTCTTTGAATGGCTGTTTCATTTTGCACAATAATTGCATCGCGGCCAATGCTTTTGACATCACTAAAAAGCACGATCTTTGCATCTGAGAACCAGCCTCCTTTGTCTACCACAAACGCATGCACTCTGTTTGTGTGGGAATCATATACAAGATCATTCACATCCTCAATAATCTTTCCCCGTTCTAGAGTAATTACTTTTAGTCCTAATATATCTTTTCCTTTGATAAGCATAAATATTCTATCTAATTAATAATTATGTAGATAAAGAATAATGTACGAAGTTAAATGTATTTATAGAGAGAGGTAATAGTTTGGTAAGGAGTAGAAAGTGTCAGAAATTATACTTTCCCCTGGATATATGCACTTCAATTTGTTAAAATAGAACTCGGTTTAAAGTATATGACTTTTATCTTTTGATATTGCACTTTTAACTTATTGGCCCCATCGCCCCGATTCTGATCATAGATCAGAAATCGTGGGCCCACGGTATCCGGCCTAGCCGGAACCGGGGTCTAGAGGCAAAAGTAAACTTTTAGAAAAAGAAAAAGTATTGAAAGATTGATCAATGGCTCAGAGATACTATAATCTGGCCCCATCGTCTAGAGGCCTAGGACAGTAGGTTTTCAGCCTTCTAACCGGGGTTCGAATCCCCGTGGGGTCACAAAAATTACAATTGATAAAAAACGTAGGACTTATATTTGTATTCTATATTTGAACCTGCTATTTTAGCGCTTGCTAACAATCTCTCAAACTCCCGAGGTTGTATTTCGACATAAAAACGACAGGTAATTATGAATATGCCGTAAGATAAAAGAAGAGGGGGTGGACAATAATGCCCACCCCGTGCTATTCACTCTATTCAGTTTAGAATTCTGTGTGCCGATTCCTCCATAGGACGATAGCGCCGTTGACGATTCCCTTGATCGTCACCATCAGAATGATCACGAGGATAGCAGCGAGTACGTATCCTCCGCCAACTATCAACGCGATTCCGCAAGCGGTGATCCAGGTGCTCAACTGGAGGTTATCGAGTTGATAGATCTCGGCAGCTCTGTTCCTTGGTTTGCTGAGACCGTTGGCGGAAAAGAGCACCACACCGATCAGACCTACTACGATACCTATGAACCCAGCGAGCTGATGCAAGAACTGCCAGCTCTCAAAGAAAAACGGGATGAGGGGAATGTGCACCATGACTCCTTTCGGGTGTTAACCCAGCAAGACAACCTAGAAAAAGGCGAGTGCGTACTGAATTATATCAGGTATAGTAATTACTTACAAATTGAAGCCGGTGGTGAGCACTTCAAGTAAAAAGCCAAAATTGTTATATTGTAAAATGGTCATGCATGGAAATATTATTAGCAACACATAATCCGGCCAAATTTTTAAGGTACCAAAGACTTTTGAAAGATGTTGCTAATTTAAACTTACTGACGCTTAGTAACGTGAATATTTCTATAAAAGTAGATGAACCCTATGATAATGCAAAAGAAAATGCCGTATATAAGGCGAAAGAGTATGCAAAAATGTCGGGTTTACCGACTATCGCAATAGATGAAGCAACAAGCACTAACTTTCTTCCTGATAATGAGCAACCAGGTGTATTTGTAAGGCGATTTGCGAATAAAGAAAAAGAAATGACAGATAATGAATCACTAGAAGTATGGCATGAGTTATTTCAAAAATATCCTCAAAATCCAAAACGATTTATATGGGATTTTTCGATAGCATATTTCAATCCTCAATCAGATAAGCTTCATTATAGTAAGGTAGTAATGGAATCAAAAGTTGCGGAAAAATTTTCAGATCGAATCGAAAAAGGGTATCCTATGTCGAGTTTTTTAATAATAGATGGGAGCAGTAAGCCGTATGTAGAACTTAGTGATGAAGAAAAACTAGCTGTGGATAAGAGTTTTTTTAAAAATTTTTTAAATAGTTTTTCTAGATGGATCAAAGTATGATCTATTTCACTTCGGAGGCTTGCAGATGAAGAATTGCGTCGGAAATGTGTTTGGATAGGTTGGGGTAAAATGGATCGGGGATAATGTTATTTTCTGAAGGATTTTTTACAAGTTCGGCCAGAGCATCTGCGGCTGTTTGCTTCATTTCATGTGTGATTTTTTTTAGGTGGCCTTCGACAACTGCTCTAAAAATGCCGGGGAATGCTAATACATTATTTATTTGATTCTCAAAATCACTTCTACCTGTAGCTACTATGGCTGCACCGGCTTTTTTGGCTACATCAGGCATGATTTCTGGAGTAGGATTTGCAAGCGCAAAAACTATAGCTTTTTTGTTCATGCTTTTAATCATTTCTTCTGTGATAGTGTTTGGGCCCGACACTCCAATAACAACATCACTATCTTTTATAACAGTGGATAACGGTCCTTGTTTGCGTTGTGTATTTGAAATGCCTGCTAATGCTTGTTTATATACATTTTGGTTTTCGCGCCCGGCATAGAATGCGCCATATGTATCTACTATAACCACATCTGCTACTGAGTGTGCTCCTTTAATTCTTTCGCAAGTATTTGAGGTACACTTTAAGCCTAAGAGCATGCGCGCTATAGCCAATCCCGCCGCGCCTGCACCCACAATGGTAACATGTAAATTTTCATATGATTTACCCACTACTTTTGCGGCATTTTTCAGGGCTGCGGAAACAACAATCGCTGTGCCGTGCTGATCATCGTGAAATACAGGGATACCAATATCTTGTAATTCATCTTCGATCTGAAAACATCGGGGAGCTGAGATATCTTCCAAATTAATACCTGCAAATGAAGGAGCAATATTTTTAATAAATGAAATAATTTCGGAAGATTCTTGTGTATTTATGACTATCGGAACTGCATCGACAGTGCCGAACTCTTTTAATAACAGTGCTTTCCCTTCCATCACTGGCAGTGCAGCTTCTGGGCCAATATTCCCTAGTCCGAGAACAGCAGAACCATCAGAAATAACGGCAACAGTGTGTCCACGCCATGTAAGATCATATGAAAGTGTAGGATCTTTTGCTACGGCGCGGGAAACAGCAGCGATACCGGGAGTGTAGGCGAGTGATAGATCTTTTTTATTTTTAACTGGTACTGTTGATTGAGTGCTTATTTTTCCGTGGTTATTGCGGTGAAGAAGGATTGCTTCTTTGTCTAAATCAGTCATTCAATAATTATAAAACATCCTAAAAAATTAATTTAATAATCTGAAATTTATAATTACAAGCACGTCATTCTGGTAAGCGAAAACTTTTGTTAGAGCGCATCCAGAATCAACATATCAGCAGTGCAATTCGTCTGATTCTGGACAAGCCCTCCAATTCAGAGGGCAAGCCAGAATGACGAATTGCTTAGTCATTCGTTCTTATTTAGAAATTAGAATAATTAGGTTATTTAAGAAATATTTTTACGATGTATAGTTAGGTCCAGGTGGAGCGTGGTGATGCTCCATCCCACCCCGGAGGTGTTTATGATCTGATAATTTGGATTGTTCCGAGGGTAGTGTCTGCGGGTCCAACAACCATCACTCGGTCTTTTTGTAGTTTTTTGATGAACTCAACAATATCTTTAGTTATGATTTCACCTGGCATAATAACTGGAATATCGGGAGGAAAAGGTGTAACAAACTCGCCACATATTTGTCCTACTGATGCTGACAATGACACCCGTTGTTTTGATGCAAAAAATGCTTGCCGTGGAGTTATTTGTAAAGGTGGTATGGCTGGAAGTATAAGAGGTTCACGGGTAAAATGGGCTTGTTTGGGATTCATGGCTATATCTCTTAATGCTACTAACAAGGAATTAATAGAAGATATAGTATCTCCGACAGTAACAAATACAAGTATATGATGAGCATCTGACATTTCTACCTCGACTTTATATTTTCTGCCTAATATTTTTTCTAATTCATATCCTGTATATCCTGTTTTACTTACATTTATAAGGATTTTAGTCTCGTCTAAATCATATATGTCATCTTGTCCTATAATCTCTTTACCATAGCAGTATAGGTTAGGTATTTCATTAATTTCCGATCGCAACTTACGGGCGAGTTGGAGTGTTTTGGTGAGAAGCGTATCACCTTCGGTGGCCATTTGGTAGCGGGCGGCATCCAAACTCATTATAAACAGAGTGCTAGGGGAAGAAGATTGTAACAGGCTTAATATGCTTTGCATTTTTTGAGTATTAATATGAGGTGAATGGTTTATATGTAACATCGAAGTTTGAGTGAGCGATCCTATAGTTTTGTGTGTACTCTGCACTATGATGTCAGCACCAATCTTAATTGCTGAAACAGGAAGTTCGGAGTGAAACGGGAAGTGAGAACCGTGCGCTTCGTCAACAATAAGCGGGATGTTATGTTTCAAAGTGAGCTCACGAATAGATTTTATATTAGATATAAAGCCAATATGAGTAGGTGAAGTTAGGTGTACTGCCCGTACGTTTGGATGCGTAGAAATAAGTCGTGATATCTCCTCTGGACTAATAACTGGATAAAAGCCCGATTCTTTATGTAGTGCGGGCTCGGCATAAATTGGATAGGCACCAGATAAAATTATCCCTGCTGCAGTAGATTGATGTGCGTTTCTTCCAACGATTATTTTATCGTTTTCTCCAACGATTGATAAGATTGCAGCTTGATTACCCACAGTAGATCCGTTTATAAGAAAGAATGTTTTATATGAGCCGAACGCTTGAGCGGCAAGATTTTCTGCTTCTTGTATGACGCCTGTCGGAGAGTTTAGGTAATCAGAATTGTCTACTTCTGTGAGATCGAATTTAAATACTTTGTTTCCCAATAATGATTTCAATATTTTATGCACTGCTTTTCCTTGCTTGTGACCTGGCATGTGAAAAGGAATTCTTCTCTCTGCTACGTACTTTTTTATCATATATACGTAGGGCATGTCTGTTTGTTTATTTCGATTTGTACCCATTAGTGCATATTTTAATACACCTACTTATAATTATCTGATAAAATGCTCATATGGAAATAATTATGTCTGCACATATGGATCTTGCACGTCCTGTAATGTCAATAAAAATGGATGCAAATAATCTTGAAGGACTTGTAGATAATTTTGCAGGTGTATTTGTGGCGTATCAAGCGTCACGAAAAACAGGCATACCCGTACACTTTACTAATTTTGAGGAACTTGATTATGATGGTGCTGAAGCAGTCGCAAATAGTGTTTCTAAAGATGCTCTCGTCATTGTAGTAGATACAATTTTAGAGAGAGATACTAATGGTAAAAATGCAACTATAGCAAATGTGTATGGTATGGAGAATTATTTAGGTGAACTAAAATCTCGTTTTGAGAATAATATTCATTTTATTGATGGTTTATTTGAGGAAACAGAGGATGAAACATGGATCTATGGTCATAAATATAATCTAAAAACTTTTTATTATGGGGTGCCTATACCAGGTAACTACTATCATAGCACTGAGCTCAAGGTGCCGTTAGCTTCGATCGATTCTATCAGTAAAGTACTTGTTGAAGTGATAGAGTATTTTAAAAAAAATAACCGATAAAATAAATCTGTATATCATATGCGCTTTGTTATAATTCTGTGTAGGTACGTTGATAAGCCATCCTCTACGCCTCAATAACCTCTTAAGGAGAGAACATGTCTGGAATCCATGAGATCACTACTATAGTCATTGGGAATGATCGCGAGTTTTTCGCGCCGATTGACAGGTTTGTACCGCCTCATTTACGAAAGGAGTTTGAGCAGGCTGATCTCGACGAAGCTGATATGGACATCATGTGGTGTGGGGATAATAAGCTTGTGTTCATGCCGCAGTACCTCGATGAAGGGTATGTGCGGGATATCTGCCAGCTGTTTGGGTATCGGAATTTCCATGTAGTAGTACCTGTTGAAAATGCCGGATTGTGTATCGACATTGTGCAGGATCACCATGCATGGAATGTGCTTGTAGAGACCATACGCCTTAATCCGGGTGTCAGGATTATTCCGTTTGGTAACTCACCTGAATTCTACGAGCTACTGGCCCAGCTGGCTCAACTAGAGTTGGAGTTTACGAGCCCGGAAACACCCGATGCGGACCACCGCTGGATAGTGAGGTACTATGACACTAAGGTTGGATGTAGAAAACTGCTAGAAAAAGCCGCAGCACGCAGCACTAAGATAAAGCTTCCCTGGGGTCGAGTGGTGAACACATGGGAAGAGGCTCAAGAAGTGGTACGGGTACTTACGGATCGTGGTTTGGGAGTGGTTTTCAAGGCGAATGAAGGAGGATCGGGTATCGGTGTGAATGTGTACCCGCCGCAGAGGCTGGTAACTTCTGAGCAGGTTTTGGCAATGCTGAACTCTGTTAAGAATAACCCGCTCTATACTGGCGAGGTTCCCTTTATTGTGGAGGAGTATATTCCTCCCGACTTTAGTCACCATGGAGTGTTTCCCAGTGTTGATGTGCTGATGACAGCAGATGGGGACATAAGGATCCAAGCAGTAGATGCTATGGTCATCACGCATGACGAGAATGAGGTGGGTTTCTATGGATGTGTAGCGGGTGTGGGTTTGTTTAGCCCCGATCAGACGCAGATGCTCGCTGATATGACTCTAGTCGTTGCAGAGATTCTCAGGGAGACAGGTTATGTGGGATGGTTTGATGTAGATTACATCCTATCTGTCGATGGTTCAATCATACCCACTGAAGTGAACCTGCGGCGTACGAGCATGTGCTATATGGTGGAGATCGGCCAGATGCTATTTGGCCCCGATTTCCTCGATTTGTGTGCTCTGCGCTCTAACGATAAGTATATCCGGAATAACTTGTACGGGTATACATATCATAACCTGCAGCGCCTTCTAGCACCTGTTCTGTATCAAATAGAATCAGAGAGAAGGGGGGTTATCATCACGGAATGTATGCGCTCGCAGTTTGGTCGTGGCAAGTTTGGTTACCTGATCGTGGGAATAGATCAGGATGATACCTGGCGGATTGAACAGCAGATGGAACAGCTGCTTGATCACGCTTGATTCAGCTGGGCACAGTATCTGACGATACTGTGCCCATTTTCTTTATATGTAAATGAAAGCATTCATATCTGGTATAATATAGTGCCCACACATTTTGTGCAAATCCTCTGGAAAGGAGGTAAGATATATGAACAGCGTTCGAGTTCCGTCGGGGGGCACCTAATCCCTCTAACCTTCTCCGCCGAGCAATCGGCGGAGAAGCCCTTCTTTTTTAATATCTTCACTTTATTCGGCAGTCATTTAAATTTATGAATAAATATACACAGCGATAGCTAAAGTTATTGTATGAATTAAGAATATGAGGGGGAATGCGGCTGCATTCCCCCTATTTGTTGAACTTTACGCTGTTTCGAACGGGTCGACCACGGCGACCCAACTCACAGGACTTGCAAAGATTTGATCCTCCTTAACAGGAGATGGATTTTCGTCCCACAACTTGTTCAGCGCGCGCTGTACTTTGCATTCCGGATCGAGGCCGTCACATACAGGACAGCACCGAACTCCTACAGAATGCATTGCCTCAGCTGCTTCTTCATCAGAAGCATCCGGTGGGATAGAAGCATACAGCGACTTCACTTCATTGAGTTGAGCGGGCAGTCCTAACATCTCACGGACTTCTGCTCTTGCCCCAAGAGGTACAGAAATCATGAGCTCTCTCATTGCATACGACATTAAACTGCAGGGAGGTGAACTTGGAAATTCAGTCCACCCTACTGGAAGAGTCTTGTCTTCCTCATCCGCTACATGTTCGTCTTCGCTGACGATGGGGCTCTGACGTTTGTACTCTTTGAGTCTCTTGACCCGCGCAAAGGTAGCTTTGGCAGGTCTCAGCGACACTTTTAGGATTTTACGGAGCATGAAATCTCCTTAGGCTGTGCCGATGATAGCGTCCTCCGTTTGCCACAATGCGGTCAGTGCAGGCTGGTAGTCATACCCTCCGACGTCCTGGGACGTCTCCGTGTCGAACGGAGAAACTGTGAGGCTCAACCGGCGCATGACTTGAGCGACCGCGGTTGTGTCTTCCCATTTGATCCCGTTCTCATTCACGATCATGCGGATGTACAGACGCAGCTCATGGCGAAGCTGAGCCAGGGCCCGCATCAGTTCACAGTCAGTACCGCACGAGCATTGGCAGGTGAACCCCAAGTTGTGGAGTACCCATGACACATGACTCCAGTCCATCGTGCTGAGCCTTCTGGATTCCGCAGCAGCCGTGACCTGCGCTGCAATTTCCGGCGGGCAATTGGGGTGCATAGACATAAAATGACCTCCTTTTGGGTCGTAAGTATGGGTAAAGAGAGGATAGGGAAGAGAAAATACGTGATCGAAACGCGAGTATGTACTTCCTCTCCGTTATCCTCTCATCAGGCTAAGTTGTTGAGTGCAACTGGCACAGATGTGCAAGTCTGCTAATGATTATATTCTTTTTTATATAGGATTCAAGAGAATTAAAAATAAACTATTATTTTGAAGATAGGAGCCAGGCGAGAGTTAACTCGCCTGGCATATGATTCGTACTCCTAGTTAAGGGTCATGGAGTTGGGTTGGAAGCTGGGGATGATCCTTTCAGCTGCCTCAATGAATGCCTCAAGCGTACCGTCCTCTGCAGCATGTGCAGCAGCGGTACGTAGGGCATACTTCAACATAGCAGGATTTCCACGGCTGTCCACGATAGCTGCCAGAACCCGTGCCGCCGAAGATGTTTGGCGCACCAGAGCGATGGCTTCTTGTTCGGTAACTCCTTCTGCGACTATGTTGTCGCGAGAATACGGGCGATAGGACTCATTGAACTCCTGCTGGGACTTGAACTGCGTCCACGTTCGGATTCCCAGGTGATTGCTCCCTTGCAATCCGGTGCCTTCAAACACCACAATCCACATGATCGCTCCTTTCTGAGAGCTATAAAAAATGAGAGGCGATAACAAAACCTTTGATTAATAATTTAATTGAAAGGCATTGTTGACACCCTCATTTTTTAGGTATGCTTTATATATTAATTTAAAAGTGTGAAAGGAAAAATTTGATTATTATCTTATGATTATGGAATATTATATCGAATTTTAATAAAAGAACAACTTTATTATAGGAATAAGTAGAATTATAAAAAAGAAAGACTGAGGTGGCAGGGGTAGCCACCTCAGTGTTGTTTCAGGATAGACGCGCTTGGGCGATCATCTCCTGAATACGTTGCATGAGTGGATCGAGTTTCTTTGCCGGGAAGACCGGCTGCAGATGTGGCGCACTATGAGCGAGGTTATTCGCTGCCTTGGAACTCCAACAGGCAGTGAAGGTCACACTAGTCTCCCACATCGGGATTGAAAATCCCACAGCTACGTTGTCGTGTACGAGGACTTCGTAATCCGGTTGCGGTAAGCCTAACCGGAGGCATGCTTCATTCACCTGCCTGACAATACGCATTACCTGCGTAAGTTCATTACGCTCCCGGTGTAGCGCCTTAACAGCGCCATTTCGTCTCTGGGTCTCCTTTCGGTCCTCGATAAGCCCAACCTTTGCCAAGGCTATCGAAAATGTCCTGAAGGGACGGTTCTTGCGTACCAACATGTTTCCAAACATTCGTACTGCGCCAACCTCTTCGAGGAACGACTCATTTACCAGAAGCACGCGAAACTGCTCGAGCTTCTTATCCAGTTCCCCTTCGTGCTCCGGACAAGCAGCGAAGGTGAACATCTCCCGATCTGGTTCCCCTCTTCGGCGCAGTAGAAATTTGTACCCATAAGAAGGTACTGTGAGGGTGTGACCACAGACTCTACAGTGAGCCCGCCACGGACCATCGTCTCCAACAGACATCTGTTGAAGTACGATGTGTCCTTGTACGACCGGA
>CAZXWS010000055.1:0-6662 GCA_964644605.1 uncultured Gammaproteobacteria bacterium | reverse complement strand
AACGTTCCCAAAAATATTTACACGTCTTCAACAAGATTTTTTCTTAAAAGGACTTAGTACTTAGTACTTTATGAACTTTTTACTAATTTATTTTTTTATATTCAACTCCCTTTCCTCTGTGCGAGCCTCGGAGCCATTACTGTCACGCAGTATGATTTGGTAGGTGATTTGATCCTTGATGTTAATATCGCCGGTTGTTAAATAATGAAACGTTTTTGGTGAATCGCTTACGATTTTAATTGTCACTGTCCCAGTCGTTTTATCTGTGAAAGTGATGCGAGAACTTACGGGAATCGGTGTTTTGAATGAAATGAATAAATAATGGTCAGCGTGTGTTACTGAAAGGTGATTCACTAGCTCTGAGGCTTGGGAACGCTGTAAATTAGGTTGAGTGAAAAAGAATAAACTGGTAAATGCTGCTATAGAAAAGAAGGCCATGATACTAAAAAGCATGACCGTTTGAAGTGATGGCAAAGGAATACCCCACGATTTTATGAAGTTTAGTTTAGCTAGTTGCGCTTTTTTAAATGCCAGTAAATCTTTGGGCATAGAAAACACACCTTTACATACACGGCATTCGTATAAGGTGACAATCTGCGGTACTGCCTGGTTGTGATCAATGGTGTATAACGGTGACCCGTCTTTGGGACAAATCATACCAAAAATTTCTAATTGTCTAATTTCTAATTAACCTACACAATAATGCATACTATTTAGAAATTAGATCAATTAGGTGAATTAGAAATTTTAAAGTTCATGTTTGTTGCCAAGATTCTGGCTGTCTTCATGCTAATTCTATTAATCCCATTTTGTTCGAAAAATGAGCCTCCACACTTGGGGCAATGAAGTATGTGTTGATGGTCATACTGCAGGTGAGCCATGACAGTTTGACAGTTTGGGCAGTGCATATATATTTGAGTATACATGAAATTCCACTTGACTTGATGGTTATTTTATTGTTAGATGATTATATCTATAAAAATTAATGAGATATGGATTTCTCTGAGAAAAAGAAAGAGGTAATCGAAAAAATAACGGGGACATTATTGGATGCCATGGAGCAACAATTACTGAGTGAAGAAGAAGGTAGAGTTGTGGCCGAGTATATTCTTTCTAAAAAAGAGTCCTTTACTAATCAAGAGGAACTTATAGAATTTTTACAAACTCTTTCTGATATATGGTCTATATTCACACCCTTATTCGATACTGAGCAGAAGTCAACGGAAACAGAATCAACTGATGCCAAAAAATTGGATGAAATCAAACAGCAGTTATCAACATTAGCAAACATGTCTCACTAAATACCTATGGCAGCAATAGCAGGCGAACCGGTTTTAACAAATTCACAAGCAATGGAACTCGTGCGATGGGGATTTGAATCAGATAGTACAAAAACAGGTGGTAGTGATCTTGTAAAAGCTGCTCGTAAATCATTTCAAGAAGGTAATCCAGAAGATGCATTACGTATAGTAAGCAAAGATAAAATAATTCCTTTAGCAAACGATGTTGAACGAGTATTAATTCAGAATTTGAGCACAGCTCGAGGGCAGCATAATGAGAAGGTAGCACCTACAAAACCAACGGAAATAATTCGATATAACGCAGCAAAATCAAGTGCTGAAGAAGCGCGAAATTTTATTGAAAAAGATTCTATCGCTCAGCCGATTAGAGACAAAGTAAAGAGCTATCTGCTACACGACCCTCGGTTTGCAATAATAATGGCGGATAAAACTGCAGTCCCCGATCAAGATATGTACACAGAGACAATGATGAAATTACCTGTTTATAAAGATAAGCTCCGTGGTGTGTATACAAAAACACTAGAGCCAACACGCAGACTGGAGCACTCGGCAAGCGTTTCAAGAATTCAAAAAGAATTAGAAGAACTTAAGGCACAAATCGGAGTTGCTGTTACGCCAGCAGAAATAACAGCTGCGCAAGCGAAAATTTCACAAGCTGAATTAGCATTATCACAGGCCGGAGCAGATAGACTTAAGTATTCGACAAGTCTACAGTTGTATAACAGTGATGCGAAATTTGTTCAAGGTTATAGAACACAAAGATCGCATTTAGAACCTGGAGTAGCTGCTAAATTAACCAAGAGAGATTTACTTCAACAAGATTATGATGCTAAATACGCTAGCAATCCCAATGATGCTAGTTTACCAGGAATTAAATCACAGATTGAAGATTTTGCTAACAATGATAAAAACCTTTCTACTTATGATAGTTTAGATGCAAAAATTAAGGGACATGAAGCGCTGGGTGTAGAAATTGCGCGATTAGAAGGTATCATAAAGCCATTAGAGCAAGCAGTGGCAGATGCTAAATCAGAATTGGCAGAATTGCGCGCGCGCGAAAAAGCTGGAATAAGCGCATCGGAGCGAGCACGAATTGAAGCGGCAATAAAAGCTAAAGAAAGAGAACTCATCGACGAGCAGTCTTTAGAAGAGTCAGACATGATACTGTATGCTTCTGAAATAACTTCGATGCCGGAAACTGCAATGCAGGAATTTCTCACGGAAGCATTTACACAATTGAAAAAATTATGGACAGCTGAGGCAACAAAGGAAATGGAAAAAGTGGGGACCGTAGAGGCATCACTGGCTGAAAGTGGTGCAGATAAACTCGAAAATGCATGGCGGAGGATTGGTAATGTTAAGCTGAAGAATGGAACACAGTTATCAATTTTTGAAAATGATCCGACCCTTATTACACCTTGGTTACAACTTATCCTTAATCCCGCAAAGCAACACGAACTGTTTTCCACAGGATTCGGTACAAACTATTTAGCTCTCATTTCTAGTATTCCTGACAGAGATACTAAATTAAAAGACCCGCAGTTATTGCATTTAGGGCTGACCATTCATGAAGTAAAAGCGCTAAAAAAATTTATAAAAGACCCCAAATGGATGAAGGAGCAGATGCTAAAATGGCGGGGCGATTTATTGGGAGATTACTTTTTAAGCGGCGGGCAAATGAATGAAGCTGTGACAAAGTATTTAGCTCGTGATCCAAATGGAAGAGAATTACTCAACAGAGCAATAGCAGCAGCCAGAGAAAGAGCAGGCGGACATCAGGCAGCTAAATCGCAAGTAGAGCAGATAGAGCTGGAATTAAAACAGTTATATGGTAAGGATTTTTCGAGACAAAATGGATTTGATTGGCAAAAATGGAGACCACGTTTAATGTGGGCTTTAGCAGGAGTAAGTGCAATCACGTTATCGGTAATGGGTTTCAATACTCTTGCATCGGGAGTGGGCGCAATAGCTACTATTCTCAGTGCTGGATCAGTAGCAAGTAGTGGAGCTGCGGGCGCTGCAGCTACTGCGACCGCCACGTCGACTGCTGCTGCAACTGCCGCTGCCGCAGCCACACCTATTCCTCCATCAATTGGTGGGGTACTTCCTGGTGCAGCACCATAAAGAGGTTTACAAAAATCCAGAAAGTAGCAAACAACTTAAGAATAAAGTTAGGAATTTTCTACATCAACACCCAGTAGTCGAGTGACTACATCTTTACGGTATCTTCGATCACCGCGTGAGTTTATACGAATAGCAGGAAGCTTACCCTTTTTACCCCAGCGTTTTATGGTAAGAGGGGAGACCCTTAAAAGATCAGCTACTTCACGAATCGTCAGTAAGTCGGGTAAATCTTCGAGTGATATTTTTGTGTTTAGTTTGCCGGGATATGACATGGTTGTTATTATAAATTAGTAGATTTATATTGTCAAACAGAATTTAGAAAGAAAGAACAAGATAAATTACATGGTGAGACATTCTGTGTCTTTCTCTTGCATTTCCTATAGAAATCCTTTAATGTTTATTAGTATATGTATATCGGACCGTTATACTTTAATTCTAAAGAGATATTTCTCGTAATTGCGATTATTCTTCTTTTCCTCTCTCTTTATTTTAAGTTTGATATTTGGTGGTTTGATAAAAAAACTTTACTTACATTAGCCATAATTTTTTTATTAGTAAAAGGCTTGTTACCTGCAATTCATAATGAAGCTTTTTTTACAGTAGCGGCGTCTGCTGTTGCACTTAGTTTGTTTATGCCGATCTTTGTCGTGATACTTTATTTTTTTATTAGTTTTGCATTATTGAGGGTATTGAAGGTATTATAAAATCATGCGAATAATTACTATTAAATTTACTTCCTTATTGTTACTACTAGTATTCTGTGTGAGTGGGGTATATGTAGTACGCGTTCATTCACAAAATGTAACTCCTACCTCTCATTCATGCACACCTCAGAATAAAGAAATCACTGTGGGTCCTGTGGGTTCTGCTGCATCCTGTAGTGATCTGCAAGAAGCCATTAATGCTGTGACAGAAGAGGGTACACATATAAAACTGCAGAAAGGCACATACACATTTAACAGCTCCAAAACAAACGCAATTGAAATTATTAATAAACCTCTTATGTATATTGAAAATGCTGAGAATACAGCTAGTAGAGGAGTAAACATATTAATTTCAAATGCCTCTGTTGGTATGTATATTGAAAAAAGTGCAGTGCTACTGAGCGGTCTTGATATAACCAGCAGCACTTACAACCATGCCATAAAATTAAAAAATGTACCGAAAGCAGAGTTAAATTCTCTGCTGCTTTCTAATGATAAAGGAAATGGTATCACAATAGATACCAGTGCGGATGTATCCATATATAAATCATTACTAAAAAGTGTTTCTAGTGCAGTGCGTTTGAGCTATGCAAACAATGTTGTTCTCGCTAACAATACAATAACAAGCAGTACCTATGGGATACAGATGAACAATTCATATGGATTTATAGAACATAATCTTATAACGGCCAACAAGACATCGGCAGTGTATATGTCGGGTAATAATTCTATTGAGCTTACTTCAAATACTATCACCCACAATTCTGGCTCTTCTACCGGTGCGGTAGTTGTGCATGGCTATAGCACAGCCCGTTCAAAATTAAATATGAATAAAAATATAATTTCAAAAAATGGTGCATTTAATAATTTGACGAGTGTGGGTGTAAATATAGAGTTCCCTAGCCAGGTAGATTTGAAAATAACAAATAATGACGTATGGGAGAATGGAACAAATTATCGTGGCATCGACAATCCTGAAGGAAAAGATGGGAATGTGTCAGTTGATCCGAAGTTTGCAAATACAACAAATTTTTGTCTCGATCCAACTTCTCCTCTTATAACTAATAAGGAAACGCTAATAGATTTTATAGGGTATCGAAGTACCTGCGATCAGGGGCTTCCTCCATTGCCAACACCTGTCGTATCCAATACGCCAGCAGTCACACTCGTACCTACTATAACATCTCTACCGCAACCACTACCGAGCCAACCTGATTCTTGCGTTTGCAAAGCAGATGATATGTGTGACAGCAGTTGTTTATCTGTGGCTTCATCATCTGGCACTTTGAAGTGTTCTCGCGAGTCAGCAATAGGTCCGACGCCGGAGGCTTCAGTAAAAAATAGTTTTTGTAAACGGTATTACCGCTCAAGTGGAGATATTGACGGAAATAATAAAATTGATACGCTTGATTATTTTTATTATCTGCGGGTGGTGAATGGGGGACAGGTTCCCACTGAAGTTAATGCAGATGTAAATGGGGATGGTTTGGTATCTCCTTCAGACCGTGCTATTGTTGTACAATCTATAAATAATCCGCCATCCTCAATGCCAACAAGTACTGGCGTACCAACTCCAATCGCCGTAACTCCTACTGCTATCACACCAACCTTAACACCAAACCTTACCGTAACCCCAACTCCTACATCGGTTCCGGGTGCCCGATATGGTTGTAGTAACAACTGTACAGAGCCAATAAGTACTGGTTGGTTTACTTCACAAAGTTATTGTCAGGTTATTTGTAAAAATTTAAATTTAATGAAAGTATCGACACCCACCCCTAGTAATTAATTACTAAATAATGGAAAAAAAGAAAAAACAACTATTAATAACTTCTATTATTGGAGTCTTTATGCTGGGGCTTATGATTTCTGCAGCAGTCCTTAATAGAACCGGCAATAAAAATACTTATCGTACACGGGCTGAACAGGCACTATCTGTCGGTTTGAAGTTTGATAAAGATTCAGTTGTTGCACCGGTAAATACTGATTTTACAACCACGATTAAAGTAGCAGCGGGTGCTTATCCTGTTCAAGGGTACAGTTTTGGATTGGATTTTGATAAAAATCAAATACAGGTTAAAAGTATTGAGTATAAGGTGGGTGTAGTGAGTGCAGGCATAGGAGATGATACAAATACTGTTAGTACGGTAAATTCTCGCGGCTATATGCATATCCAGGGCGAGGTGCAAGAAGAGTCAGGAAAAGTAATAAGTACAGATATGGATTTAGTAACTCTAACATTTACTGTAAAAACAACTACGGGTAGTTCAATCAAACTATCATCTATTGTGCCACCTCAAATCATTAAACTTGAGTCTACTGGTCAGCTAAATCCTGTTGTTGTGGATATGAGTCCGTTAACAGTAAATCAGACATCAGCAGTTACACCAACGGTTCCTGCAGCAACTGCAACAACTGCACCCTCGGGAACACGTGCTCCTACGGCCACACCGGGACCAAATATAGGGTTTACGTTCAAACTTCGGTTCCAAGGAATACAACGTAAACCAGAAGATAAATACAATAAAATGAC
>CAZXWS010000054.1:0-32220 GCA_964644605.1 uncultured Gammaproteobacteria bacterium | reverse complement strand
TTAAAGTGTATTAATTCTAATAGGTCTGGGTGGAAGGTGGGGACGCTCCATCCCACCCCGGAGGTGTAAATGCGGGTGATATGTGGTAGGATTAATGTAAGGTAGTTAATGAAAATACTTTCGTTCGTGTATCATCTTCCTCTAAGAGTGGCGAGACTTGTTTTTCTAGTTCCAGATAGTCGTCACTATTTAAACACGCTTCGATTATTTAAAAAGAAGAAATTATACTGGGTAAAACTTGCTATTGCTTGCGGCACTCCGTTAGTTGTGGTCATTGCGCGTTTCATTTTGACTCCGTTATTACCGTTTACAACCACGCCATTTCTTTTTGGTTTATTATCTGTTGTTTTGAGCGCGCTTATTGCAGGTTTTTTGTCTGCAATGGTTACTATGGTGTTGATTATTTTAGCCACTATATATTTTTCATTTGCCCCGATATATTCTTTTAAAATTACAACTGCAAGCCAGGCACTGAGTTTGGGTATTTTTATATCCCAGGCTATATGGATGAGTTGGATTATAGAAGTAATGCGTACATCTTTATATGACGCAGACACAAAGACTCAGATGTTAAGTATGAGCGAACAGAGATTGAAATTTTTAATTGAAGGAGTACGTGATTATGCAACGTATACAACCGATGCTCAAGGGTATATTACTACGTGGAATGCGGGTGGACGACGACTAACAGGATATACTGAAGATGATGTAGTGGGTAAACATTTTTCAATGTTTTTTATTGACGAAGATATAGAAGAGAGAAGGCCATGGCATTTATTACATGAAGTGGGAATGAAAGAAAAATTAGTTGATGAAGGGTGGCGTGTAAAAAAAATGGTACACGCTATTGGGCAAAAATTACAGTTCTACCAATTAAAGATGATAAAGGGAAAATAGTCGGTTATACCTGTTTAAGCCGAGACCTTACTCGGTTTCGAGAGGCAAGTGCTGCTCTCAGACGAAGTGAGTCGCGTTTTAAACGGTTGTTTGAATCAGATATTATATGCATTTTTATTGCTGATTTTAATGGGACTGTTATAGAAGCAAACAAAGCGTATTTATCATTACTTGGTTACACTCGGGAAGATCTTGTGTCGCATATGATAACATGGGCTGATATTACACCACCGGAATACGCCGAAAAAGATGCTGAAGCAATAAAGGAAGCAAAAGAAAAAGGGATATGCTCAACCTATGAAAAAGAGTATATCCATCGCGATGGACATCGTATACCAATATTAATTGGTTATGCATTGATTGAAGGATATAAGGATAGATGTATCGGTTTCGTGCTTAATATTACTGAGCGAAAAATGTTGGAACAACGTAAGGATGAATTTATCAGTGTTGCAAGTCATGAGTTAAAAACACCACTCACCAGTATTAAAGCATTTGCACAAATCCTCCAGCAGCATATGGATCGTATTTATGATGAACAGTCTCAACTGTACTTGAAAAAAATGGAGGTTCAAATAAACCGTTTAACTGATTTGGTAAGCGACCTCTTGGATGTGTCTAGAATTCAAGCGGGGAAACTTGAATTACATAAAGAGCATTTTCAGTTTGATGAAATGGTGAAATCAGTGACGGATAATCTAGCACCAGTCCTCAATAATCATAGTATTGAAATTCAAAAGAACGAGAGTGTTACTGTCTATGCCGACCGTTCTCGCCTTGAGCAGGTTTTAATCAATTTAATCACGAATGCAGTGAAATATTCACCTGGAGTTGATAAAATTATCATAAGAATTGAAAAGAAAAAGGGCTTTATTAGAACCTCAGTTCACGATTTTGGAATCGGTATCCCAAAAGATAAGCAAAAGAAAATTTTCGATCGTTTTTATCGTGTGAAAGGACCACGAGGAGAGCGTTTCCAGGGCCTTGGTTTAGGGCTCTATATTTCTGCCGAGATTGTGCGTCGTCACGACGGAGAGATTAGTTTTGAAAGTACGGAAGGAAAAGGGTCAATATTTTATTTTACATTGCCGCTATGAAAAAAATACTCATTTGTGATGATGACTCAAGTATTCTTGATGTTCTACAAATTATTTTAGAAGAAGGAGGATATGAAACAGAACGAGCGGTAAACGGCGAAGAAGTGTTGGAAAAAGTGAATACCACAAATGCTGATTTAATCTTTTTAGATATATGGATGCCGGGATTACAAGGGACAGAGGTGGTAAAACAGCTCAAGCAATATGAACACACAAAAAACACTCCAATTATTTTATTGTCTGCATTAAATGAAATTGAGAATTCTGCAAAAGAAAGCGGTGCGGATGATTTTGTGCGTAAGCCTTTTGATATGCATGAATTATTGAGTTTAGTGAAGAAGTATATCGGGTAAGATGTTTTAGCGGCTAAGGGTCTCGCTGCTCGTATCGATACGAGTCTAACGTTCTACGTCTTATTTCTAATGATACAAATACATATTATATTGTAGGGAACGGTTTACGTGCCCCTCCATAGTCCCGCCATGGCGGGGCGACGGGGGAAAACCGTTCCGTACATACATATATATATTGTAAAAAGTTAAACGTTTTCGCGGCACGATAGTTAAACGTAAAACGTTTAACGTCTAGCTATACGAGCAGCGAAGACGTTAACCTTTCAAACGTTTTCCAAACCGATTGATACCAAACTGAATTCCAACTGACAAAAATAATATGATGACAAAAAAGACGGACCAATGGAGTGATGTATACGGGAAGCGAGTGGAAACTACATAAATAACTGCGTAATGAATAAAGTAGAGCTCATATGAATACATGCTTAGAAATGATAAGATTTTTTGAAACGGATGAAATATTTTATTTTGTATAAGCAAGTACAAAATATTTAAGGCAAATAATCCATAAAATAAATAAAAAGTGTTAGGAGGATATTTATTATCAAAAAAAATAAGCTTGCCATCAATATGTTGTTTTAATAATAATGTGCTTACATATACTCCCAAAAAAATTAAAGTAGTCCAGACAAAAAATTTTTTATTTTTTTCATAGGTAGCGAAGTAATAACAATAAATGATTATTAAAGACCATGGTAACCACATGTAGAACTTGTAGTTAATATGGGGGACATAAAAAAGAAATACAAAAGACGAGAGAAATGAGAGAGCGGTATATAGATAAAAAAGCAGTTTCTTTTTATTAATCGCGTACTTTAAAAAAATAGTAACGAGGGTGAGTTGAATAAATAAAAGGATTAACCAATTAATATCAATACCATCTTTTACCAACAGATTATCAATAATGTATGGGATTTGAAATTTTTTTGGCTCTGTGAAAAACACAATCGGTAAAAATAATGCGAGAAAAATATAGTAGGGAATTAGTAAACGCTTCACGCGTTTTATGAAATACTGTAACCAATTGAAATTGGTTTGAGGTAAATACTTTACAAAAAAAATATAACCTGAACAGAATACAAAAATTTGGACTGCAAACTGCAAATAATTCCAGAAAACATGCGCTGTTATGTCATTTAAATAGTATGCAAGCGCATGGATAAATATTACGCAAAATAAACCAATTCCACGCAAAATATCGATCGTATTATTTCTTTCTTTTTGCATGGGTATATTGTACAAAATTATCTTACGTAATTATTACTATGCTGTGACCGGATGTTGACATAGCCGCTGTACTATAAATCAATTACACATTACATGTATATGTTACACAGTAAACGAAATGATTTTGGGACACCCCACTGCCGAGTACTGAAGCCTGTGCAGGAGTATGAGAGAGGTAAGTATCGTGCGAATTTGGTGGATGATTATGATGTAGGATTGGAAAATGCACATACGAGTGGGTATGAAGTACGTGCTGAGGGTGTGGAATGGAAAGATAATACAGAGTTATAAATTTTGGAAAATAATATGGCAAAGTTTATAACAAGAAAAAATGCGATGGATTACCGCGGATCAAAGTATAGGGTGGAGGTGGAAGAGTAAAGATAAAATATAAAAAATTAAAAATAAAAAAATGCGTAGGGAACGGTTTTTATGACCCTACAAATTTTTTATATTTGATATTTTATTTTTGATATTAATTTATAAGACACTTCCTGCTATCCAGAGTAATGCTGCTCCGATTAATGCTATTGGTGCCCAACGTTTCAGGGTTTCCCCTAAATCATGTGTCATACTTTCCTTTGACATAGCTTTATTATACTGCTAAAAAAATCCCTGCTCTTAGGCAGGGATTTTAGTGAATATACGTTTTTACACTGCTACATGCCGTCGTTCATCATAATATTTTTCTCTGTCCTCAGGAATCGGAACCGTTCTGATTTGTTCTGCACTATTTCGCTCAAGGATAGCACGAGCTCTATCTTCTCTTTCTGACATTACTGGTACGGCCACTAAAATTGCACCTGCGCGAATTTTTTCTTCATATGCCTGTGCTTCATTTTCCGGTACACCTAAATTTACTAACGCGCCAATTAATCCTCCGGCTAATGCGCCAGTGAGAGCACCGGAAACAGTACTAGCTGCGGCTCCCGTAAGTCCTAATGCCGCGGCAATAGGGCCAGCAATAAAGAACGCTCCTATGCCAGGAATTGTGATAGCACCAATTCCAACAAGCAGACCGGCTAGTGCACCAATTACTCCTCCGGTTGTTGCACCGGACGCCACATCGTTACTGACACTTGCACCAGTATTCTGCGCGACTTGATTACCTACCACTACGTCTTTCACAATTATAGAAATGTCTTTTGCGTCAAACCTCATATCTTTCAGATCAGTAATTGCGTTTTCGGTTGAGTCGCGTTCTGAAAAAACACCGAGTAACATGTTCATTCTCATATGTTTCACCTCCCCTCAATAAATAGTATTAATTTTTAAATCCAAATTTCAAAATCCAAAGAATCAAATCAAATTCAAAGTCCAAATAATTTTTAGATTTTGAAATTGATTTGACATTTAAATTTTGATATTTGGATTTTATTTAAAAATCAAGAATTTTTTATAGTAAGATTTCTTATACTATCGGCATACAATATGATATGCATCATAAATGAGTAATGCTTTGGTAAGACAACTACATCTTACTTTTTTCTTACTGGCTTCTTATGCCTCTATTAATACCGGCGGGTAAAGTATAAGTACGTTCTTTAAAAATAATTGTTATACGTTTCAAAATGAGAGGAGGTGAAAAAGTTTATGTCTATTTTAACATGGATAGTCCTTGGCTTGATTGCTGGCTGGTTAGCTTCACTTATTATGGGAAGTCGTGAAGGAATATTAACCGATATAGTTCTGGGAATTGTCGGAGCTGTAATCGGAGGTTTTGTTATGAGTTTGTTTGGTAATGATGGTGTGAACGGTTTCAATATTTATAGTATTGCCGTTGCAACCTTAGGAGCAGTTGTGTTGATTTGGCTCGGTCGCTTGTTTCGTCCACGCACTTATTAACCAGAACATTATAAGTTTGTAGAACTTAAAAAAGGAGGTGTACTGATGGCAACTATAGTAAATGCCACACCGAATAGTACTGATCGCGGAAGTGGTCTGGGATTTTTGCTCGGTGTGTTGCTCTTGATAATCTTTGGAGTGTTATTCGTGTACTATCTTGCCCCTGGCCTGACAAGAGGCTTTATGGGAGCAGGAACACCATCAATTCAAGTACCGGGTAAGATTGATGTGAATGTGAATAAATAACCGGAACCCTCGATGCTCAGCATCGGGGGAGAAAATGGCCACGCCCGCAGATGCCGTGGCCATTTTTTTTAGTTAAAGGGTCATACGTGACCTTTAACTAAAAAAACTCTACTCCTGTAATAATTCCTGGATCAGGTGATCCATTTTTCCTGCATCGGAAGTATGAATGGTTGTAAAGCGGATGTATCCATTTTTATCTATTAAAAACTCAGTGGGAAGTACACTCGCATGATAGGTGTCGAATGTTGAGAAGTTAGCATCTACGGCTACGGGATAGGTCACCCCATATTGTGTGATGGCATTTGCGATATTCTCTTCAGAACGTGTTTCATTTGAAGCTGGCACATGCACCGCAAGTATGGTTAAATTGGGATACTGTTGTTTCCAGGTATTTTTAAGACTGATAGTGGTAAGGCAAGCTTCACAGGTATACGCCCAAAAATCGAGCAGCACTACTCTCCCTCGTAATTGCTGTAATGATAAGGGTTGGTTATTTGGTGTATTAAACCAGCGAGTAATTCCAGAAATTTCTTGTGCTTGACCGAGCACTGGCGCTGAAGATCGGTAGCGTGAAGGAATGGGGGAAGGGATGTATGTTGTGGGAGTGGGCACATCTGAACTAGGCCTGATGACAAACTGTGTGGGCATGAGTCGTTTGCGTCGAAGTTCTTCGAGTTGAGTGCGCACAGATGGAAGTGTCTCTGCGGGGCTATAGTATGTTTGGTCGTAGGGTAAAACGTTTATAAATTTAGATACAAGGATACGATCGTAGCCTGTAAAAATAAGAATGGATGCGCAGATCATAATAAATCCAAAAATTATCTGAACAGGTCGAGTAAATCTTTTTAAAACTGGGTGATGTGAGTACAGCCATTGTTCACTGAATGTGAGGGTAAAAAGAGGAATGCTTACACCGGCTCCAAATGCAAGCGCAATAAGAATAATAGGAAAATCTAGTGATTCCACAGCAGCGAACGTGGCGATCATAGTCATAATTGGACCAGTGCAGGGTGTCCATAGTAATCCAAGCGATACTCCAGTAAAAACTCCGCTCAAAAAATCTTCATTGGAACGCTGCATATGCATATGAGTCACACTACTGATCAATCCTTCGACAAGAGCATTGAGTTGGGGAATAATCATTGTTAGTCCCGCTGCGACAAGAATCACAATAGAGACAATTCGCAGGTCATTTTGTTCAATAGGAATATAATTTAAAATAGTGCTTAAAAATAATGTTGCGAGTATAAATGTCGTGACAACACCAAGCGTAATACCCAGTGGTTTTGCCTTACCGCTCACAAATGATGATGAGAGGACAACGGGTAAAATGGACCAAATACACGGTGAAAAAATACTAAGAAGTCCGGAAATAAATGCAACCGCGAGCAAAACTTCCATAATTATTTAACCAGTTCTTTATAAAGTTCGAGTTCGATAAACGCCAATGAAATGATGGTAGGGCCGATAATCACGCCGGGAAAACCAAAGACATGCAGGCCACCTAATACTCCAAATAGAATGATGATTGAATGAATACCCGTAGCACGTCCGATAATATTCGGTGTGACTAAATGATCGATCAGGAAATTCCCTAGCAAAACCCAAAGTATAAGGCCAGCTGCGAAAAATAATCCTTTAGTCAGATATAAATAAATAACAATTGGTATCCAGATAATGGAATTGCCAACCACCGGAACCATAGAAGATAAACCATAGATAATTCCCAGTAATGTGGGCGCGGTAACACCAAACAATAAAAATCCGGTCATAGCGAGTAGTGACTGTAGAATAATAACTGCTAAAAATCCTTTAATTGAAGCTACCACAACATCATTAATTCGTGTGCGTAAACGCTCATAATGCATTTTGCTGAGAGGAAGTATATTTTCGATAAACTCAAGAATACGCTTTTTTTCAACTAATAAATAGTATGTCGTCAGCAAAATGAGAAAAATATGGACAATAATTGTACCCGTGCGTGAGAGGATTCCTGCTAAATATTCATACACAGTACGCATTCCATTTAATAAATACTGATTTAGTTCTGGTTGGATATCTTTTACAGGTAAGTTATATGTGCGTAGGGTGCGGTTTATATACACTTCAATATTGCTGACACTGCCAAATTCTTTCGGTACCTGGGTGGCGGCGTAACTTACTTCTCGTACAAGGGAATTAATAATAAAAGCTACCGGAAGTAGCATCCCCACAAGGAAAAAAAGAAGAGTGAGTAGAGCAGCAATATTTTTATGGTTGCCCATACGACTTTCAACCGCTGCATAAAATGGATAAAGAAATATACTTAATATAATGGAATCGATGATAATGTTGAGAAACGGGAACAACATCCTGATGAGTGTGATAAAGATGAGAGAGATGAGAGCAAGTGTAAAGCCTACGACTGTAAAGTGTCGTACTGACTTAGTAGTATTTGTATCCATAGAATTATTATAATGGAAAGATGTACTATCATGAGACACATCTGCGATCACTGGCAAAAGCACTCAGTTTTCGGTTGGTGGTTTTAGTGGCTGACTTTGTGATAATAATGGCGCTGACGCACCGGTATGATTTGGCAATAGGTGTAATGATTTTTTCAAATATCTCAAGTACGCTGCTGTATTTTTTGCACGAGCGGGTGTGGAATGGGATAAAGTGGGGAATTAGAATAGTAGCGAGAAGGAAGTAGTTAGGGGTTAAGAGTTAGGAGTTATGTGTTACAAATTATGAATGACGTGTGACGAATTACGAGTAAAGATAATTGAGATTTAAGATTTAGCCTGCCCGTTAGTACCTTACGATACGTATACACGAAACTGTACAGTTAATCTCATCTATACGCGTTATGTGCATGTAAAGACAGGTTATGGCAGGCGTGGATTTATGATTTAAGAATAAATTTGAAGGGAACGGTTTAAAACCGTTCCGTACATGAATATACAGTCAAAAGGCAAAGGGTTTGGCTGCTCGTATCGTCAAACGATTTACGACTTACGATACGTGTTGCGAAACCATTAGACGTAGTACATTAAATACTTGATAAGTTTTCGATATCTGTGAGAATTTCTTGGATATGCTCTCGGGGATTTACTTTTTCGTAGGTTTTTACTATTTTTCTTTCAGGATTAATGAGGTATGTGTTGCGCAAGATACCTTCGAATTCACGACCCATAAATTTTTTAGTTCCCCAGGCACCATACGCTTTTATCGTTTCGGTGGAAGGATCGGAGAGAAGCGGGAAGTTTAAATGATATTTTTCGGCGAACTTTTTGTGTGAAGTTGGGCTGTCTTTTGATACTCCCAGCACAACAATTCCTTTTTGAGTGAGTGCTGAGAGGTTATCGCGAAAGTTACAAGCTTCTTTTGTACAACCGGGGGTATCGTCTTTCGGATAAAAATAAAGTACTACCCATTTACCTGCATATTCAGCAAGGGTGTGGCGTTTTTCATGTTGATCGAGTAATGAAAAATCTGGAGCGTTCATACAATAATTTTATCAGTTTGTTGTACAAACCTTTTAACTTTTTGTGTGCTATACTCTTCCTCATATGGCCAGGAGAAAACTTTCGGAGTATAAGGCAAAACAAATCCTTCATTCTGCACTAGATCTTCAGTATACAGGTATTCAAATAAATACAAAAAAATTTGATTCTACTGATTTAGAAAAAAATAAACGATATGTGGTAAAAGTGGATCAGGGAGTAAAAGGGCGTATGAAAAGAGGATTGGTGAAAGTGAATGCGAATGCGGATGAAGTAAAAGAGGAAATAAAACGAATGGAACAGTTAGGCTACTCACAGTTTATTGTCGAAGAGTTTATTCCCCACAATGCCACACTTGATTTATTTTTATCTTTAGAGCGTATACGGGAAGGAATTGTGGTTAATTATTCAAATGTAGGAGGTATAAATGTAGAAAGTAATGTGGATAAAGTGCAAAAAGATGTGTATAACTCAGAGATAGATGTAAAAATAAGTTCGTATTTGACTTTACCAGAAAAATTTTTAAAGACACTGGTGGATGTTTTTGAAAAAAAATATTTTTCTTTTCTTGAAATTAATCCTTTATTAATTTTAAATGAAAAGACGTATGTTTTAGATCTGGCTGTAGAAGTAGATGACGCAGCGGAGTTTTTTGTGCATGGAGCCTGGAGTAAAGAAGATTATACTGACGGCAGTCGAACTGACAAAACACAGGAAGAAAAAAATATTGAGGCACTTGCTGAAGGCAGTCCGGCTTCGTTAAAACTGACAGTTTTTAATCCGCAGGGCGAAATCTTTTTATTACTGTCAGGTGGAGGAGCAAGCATTGCTCTGGCGGATGAAGTGTATAACCGTGGATATGGAAAAGAACTTGCAAATTATGGAGAATATAGCGGAAATCCGAATAATGAAGAAACATATACGTATACAAGAAATGTTCTTTCACTGCTCTTAAAGTCCACGGCTGGAAAAAAAGTTTTGATTATTGCCGGTGGTGTGGCGAATTTTACTGATATAAGAAAAACATTTAAGGGAGTAATAAAAGCGCTCAATGAAGTTGCGGATACGCTGCGGGAACAGCATGTGAAAGTGTACGTGCGTCGCGGTGGTCCTTATCAGAAAGAAGGCTTGTCTGCGATGAAAGTATTTTTGGAAAAAGAAGGATTATACGGGTACGTGGCGGGGCCTGAAATGATCTGTACTAATATTGTTAAAGAAGCACTGCTTTATACATCTAGTTAATATTTTCTGCACGGAGGATAAAATAATCTAATCTTTTAAAAGATATATTTATAGTGGTATAAAAAGTTGAATTAGATATGTGATCAATATCACTAGCCCATAATAAAATTTGTGTTACAATAATCAGTCGCTTACCATTTACGGTGAGATTCGGTTTCCGCACGCGCTCAAAGGAGGCAATGATGGAGGAATATGTTGCGCAGGATAGAACAACCGCTCTATCCCTCGAGTTTACACGCCCCATGAAGGTGGTGGCGTGGGTACTGGTCGCTCTCTTCGTTTCCGCAATCTGGTGGATGATTGCACCGGCGCCAGAAGCTGGGTGGTACCCTATGTACATCGTGGGTAGCCTTGCACTGGTTTTTCTGGCCTACGAGTTCTTCAGAGCATACGGAAAGGAGATTCTCTACACCCTGAAACTCCTGGCGTATTTGCCGTTGTATATGGGTGCGATGCTCACAGGCTTTCTCTACATCCACATGAAGGTGTGGGGACTACTGGTGGCGGTAGTGTTGATTTGGCTGGGTTTTGCGGCACTCACCACTTCAATCCTACAGACCTCAGGCCTCAATCTGTGGCACATCGTGGCATTATACCCTCTGGTATGCGCCATGATTGGCACGGTATTCTCGATTCTGTTTGTTGTGCAGAAGCGTCTGTACTTCTAACAGATATCGCCTGAGGCTCATTGCTCAGGTCTGACTAATAGTCAGACCTGAGCCCTTTCTTTTTTCAGCGTTAAACTATTGCATATATAGCTTATTTAGACTGTCACAAAAGGTAAAAGATGTAGTGTATAAATATTAGCAAAGCTAAGATTTTATTGCTAAGTCTACACTTAGATTGTTAGAATAACTTTAATTATATCTACATGAATTTTTCTGTGAGAAGGAACATTATGGGAATGATCTCATTGTATAATGTTCGATAGAATGCTAGATATACCTATTTTACGTACTCTTAAACCTAAAATTATTATCATAGGTTCGCCTCAGCCTCAAATTATTCAATCAATAATAGATTACGACTATCTGATCGGTTGCAGCAATCCTTCTGTATTAGGAATAGTGGTAAATACAAAAAGCAGGAAATATGAGAGATACTTTTGGGGAACAACCGAAATTCTTATACCTTGTTTTCAGGGTGTACAGATGATCCCACCAAACCTGAGAGAGCAGGTTAATTTATTTTTGAATATGAATTCTGGCCGGAGAGCTCTAGAATCTACCCAAAACGTTTTTGGATCGTTTCCCCATATTCTCGGCGGTGTAATTTTTCCTGAAAACATGCCTGAAAAACACGCGCTTGAGTTATATCAGCTTTCACAAACATACAAAAAATGGATTATTGGACCGGCCAGTGTTGGTATAGTAATTCCAGGGGCACTCAAACTTGGGCCAATTGCTGGGTTGCCTCCTGAACACCAATTGCAATCAGGCATTTTTACACGTGGTGACACTGCTGTACTTTCGGCATCAGGCGGGATGGTGGGTGAAGTTATCACAGTTCTTGCCCAAGCGGGCGTGCATCTATCTTTTTCACTCACATTCGGTGGCGATCGTTTTCCAATTCTCACTCCTTCTGCCGCATTTTTAGCTGCTCAAGCCGATCCGAACACAAAAAATATAGTCTATTATGGTGAATTGGGCGGCACTGATGAGTATGATATTGTAAAGTTGATCAAACAAAAAAAGGTTACGAAACCGGTGTATGCGTATATAGCGGGTACAATTTCAGAAATGTTTGAGACACCGCCACAGTTTGGTCATGCAAAAGCCATGGCGAACAAGTTTGATGAGACAGCTCAAGCAAAGCGTAAGGTATTAGCTGAAGCTGGAGCGCAGGTGGCGTCTACGTTTGAGGAGTTTGTGAAAATTCTAGGAACAATTCAGAAAGTTACGAATGACGAATTACGAATGAAGAGTGATTCATTAAAAATTGCGATAGAAGCTATGGAACAGAGAAAGAAAAAAATGTTTGTGAGTTCGGTATCGGGGGAAAAAGATGGTGTGGTGCAGGTGCTTGGTATGGACCTGCTAGAGCTTGCACAAAATCAGTCTTTTGCGTATATTGTCGGCTCAATGTTTTTAGGAAAAAAAATACAGTCAAAAGAACTGGTCGAATGTATTGAGTATATTTTAAAACTGGTGGTTGATAATGGGCCGTATCAATCAGGGCCAGTAAACACCATCATTGCTGCGCGGGCAGGTCGAGATATGGTTTCCTCACTTAGCGCCGGACTTCTCACCATTGGTCCTCGTTTTGGTGGAGCAACTAATGAAGCCGCGGCGAATTGGTTGCATGGTGTTACTAACAAGATGGAAGCGTATGAATTTGTGGAAAGTTTTGTGAGACAAGGGAAAATAATAGAAGGCATTGGACATTTGAAACATCGTGTTGATTTTCCTGATCAGCGTGTGGCAGCACTTAAAAAATTTGCGGAAAAGTTACCGCAAAAAAATTACCTATCATTTGCGCTTGAGGTTGAGAAAGTGACTACCGCCAAAAAAGGGAGTCTTATTTTAAATGTCGATGGAACTCTCGCAGCTGTGTTGCTTGATTTACTTTCAGAAAAAGAAGGATATTCTCCAGAACAACTGCAAGAATTAGTGGATAATGAATTTTTTAATGCGTTTTTTGTACTTTCACGATCAGTCGGGCTGATAGCGCATTATCTGGATCAGAAACGACTGGATCCAGGGTTATTTAGGCTGAGTGCGGAAGAAGTAAGCGGAGTTTCAGAATAAATCAGAGAATCGGAAAATATCAGAGGAAGTCAGAAACCGGAAGAAATCGGATAAATCAGACAAAGCATTTTCTGATTTATCTGATCTTTCTGATCTTCCGATCTCTTCCGACTTCTCTGATTCTCTGACCTTTCCGACTCGCTCATTGCATTTTTCAATTTACTGTAATATGATAGGGTTACATCTATAAATTTTTTTATTATGGATACTAATGCATCTGCAGTGCCTCCCGCACCTGTTACTCAAGTTCAGCCTCCTCCTGCTCCGCAGCCAAACGCCGCACCACCAGGTATGTCACACGACACTAAAACGATCATTGTTGTGCTTACATTGCTTTTTGCATATCCGGTTGGGTTGCTCTTGATGTTTATGTGGATGAAGTGGAGATGGTGGATAAAACTATTAATAGTTCTTCCATTCCCATTAATGATTATATTAATTCCTTTTGCAAGAATTAGTGGATAATGCATTTTTTGTATAGGAACGGTTTGCTTATCCCTACATAGCACCGCCGTAGCGGGGCGAAGTGGGAAAACCGTTCCGTACATAGAAAGAAATTCAAAAATCAAAAGGCAAAAGTCAAAAGCACAAATAAAAAGTAAAAAGTCATAATACATATTACTTTTGAGTTTTAACGTGTGTTTTTACCTTTTGTCCCGAGTACTCGGGATTAATTTTTAACTTGGATTAAGCGTCCAGTATTAATACGTTTTACAATTATTATGTTAGCTGTACTCAAAGAACACACCGCACCAGGTGTTACCATTACCGACATTCCAGTTCCAAAACCAGAACGGGGTGAAGTACTTGTGAAAGTAAAGTACGCTTCAATTTGCGGCACAGATATTGGCATTTATGATTGGATACCGTGGGCTGCTGCACATATTAAACCACCCATTGTTATCGGTCATGAAATTGTTGGTGAAGTCGTGGAAATTAATTCTGACACAGAAACTTCTGTACAAAAAGGTGATCTTGTTTCTTCTGAAACACATATTTTTTGTCTTAATTGCTACCAATGTGAACAAAAAAATTATCATATCTGTGAAAATATGAATCTATTTGGCATTGGCCGTAATGGTGGATTTGCCGAGTATGCCACGATTCCTATTCGTACAACCTGGGTGAACGATAAATCAATTCCACTTGAAGCTATGAGCGTCCAGGAACCTCTCGGTAATGCGGTAAATGTGGTAACGAAAGCACAGGTGAAAGGAAAAAAAGTGCTCGTTATGGGGTTAGGACCGACAGGATTGTGTGCTGGAATGGCAGCAAAACCTTACGAAGCCGCCGAAGTGGTGGGTGTCGATCCGCAACCATATCGCCGTGATCTTGCTATGAAGTTGGGTTTTGACCGCGCGCTGCCAGAACTTGATCCGAAAGAGTACAACACATTTGATGTCGTGCTTGAGATGAGTGGCCACCAGCGCGGCATTGAAATCGGTCTTGAAGCCGCACGAATTGGAGCAAAAATTATCGCGTTTGGCATTCCAAAAGACAAAATTCATATTGATTGGGGAAAATATTTTATTAATAAAGAACTTTCATTGCAGTCTGTTTTTGGACGCATGATTTGGGATACATGGAAAGATACAACAGCACTTTTGACAAGCGGCAAAATAGATTTAACTAAAATTATTACTCATCGTTTTGCACTCAAAGATTTTGAAGAGGCCATGAAGGTTATGAAAAGTGGTGAGTGCGGTAAGATCTTGTTGAGTACGGATTAATAAATTTTTCTAAAGTATGGATACCTATATAAAAATAATTGAAGAAATGCAGAAGAAGGGAATATTGAATGTAATTAAAACTATTGAATCTGAGCAAGGCGCGTACCTTACGATAAACGGTAAAAAATATTTAAATCTATCTTCAAATAATTATTTAGGTCTCGCCGCACATCCTCGGGTAAAAGAAGCTGCAATAGAAGCTATCAAAAAATTCGGCGTCGGCACAGCATCTGTCCGCAGTTTGGTCGGCACCAATTCATTGCATATAGAACTTGAAAGTCATTTAGCCGCATTTAAAAAAGCAGAGGGCGCGATTGTGGTAACGGGTGGCTATGTGGCAAACATGGCAGCCATTCAAACTCTTCTGGATAAAGATGATATGGTAATTTCTGATGAACTCAATCATGCTTCAATTATTGACGCTATTCGTTTGTCTGGCGTGCAAAATAAATTTATTTATAAACACGCGGATATCGAGGATTTAAAAAATCAAATAGAAAAAATAAAAAGTATTTTAGAAAGTCCGAAAGAAAACGGGGAGAAACGAAAAGGATTGATTGTGACTGACGGTGTGTTCTCAATGGATGGCGACTTAGCTCCTCTTCCGCAACTTGTTGAGATTGCTCAAGAACTAGGTGTTATGCTAATTGTTGATGATGCGCATGGTGAGGGAGTGCTGGGTGATCATGGCCGGGGTATTGTCGATCATTTTCATCTGCACGGCAAAGTGGATATTGAAGTGGGCACTCTCTCAAAAGCATTCGGTGTGATGGGAGGTTTTATTACCGGAAAAAAAGAACTTATTGAGTATTACCGCCAAAAAGCCCGTCAATTTCTATTCACTAACGCGCTCTCAATCCCTGACACTGCCGCGCTGATTGAAACGGTGAAAATCATGGAAGAATCAGATGAGTTATTGAAAAAACTATGGCAAAACGCAGAGTATTTAAAAAAAGAACTGCAAAAAGCTGGGTTTGATATCGGCCACTCGGAAACACCCATTACGCCTGTTATGCTGGGTGATGAAAATAAAGCAAAAGACTTTGCTGCACAGTTATTTGAAAAAGGAGTATTAGTCTCTGCCATCAAATTCCCCATGGTTCCATTAGGTAAAGCGCGCCTTCGCCTTATTCCCTCCGCCACTCACTCACGAGAGGATATACAGTTAGGTATAGAAAAAATTATTGAAATGGGTAGGGAAGTTTAAGACTGTTTTTTTATTTATTGCGAAAGGGTCAGTATAGATATGCTGGCTCCCGGTATTGTAATTACTGGACCAGTTACAACTGAGCTTTGTTCTCTACACCCCACCGTATCATAATCGTCTGAAAGCATTGTTTTAATTGTATATGTCTTACTAATACTGGGCGTGGTGAGTGTAAAAGCAGTCTGTGTAAGTGAACGATTAACAATCAAGAGTTTAGTCTGTCCATTTTTTTGACGTGCTGTTGATACTTCAAGAGGGTATGTATCTCTATTATTTGTTGCATTTGATCCGATTGTTCCAATCTTGTATCCACCTGTTTGTGTAGTATTGATAATATCTCCTGTAAATTCGCGAGATAAGAATATAGACGTTCTCCACATACACGTTTTTTGAGGATCAGTTTCTGTGTAAATAGTTTTATTTATAAAATCAGTTGAGTTGGTGTATTTAGTGTTGTAGTCAAACGGAGCTTGCACATCTCGACTGTTAACTGCTCCTAACACTCCAGGTGTGTATATATGCCAGTAACACGCACCATGCACATTGGGCATTTTTGAAAGTGATGATATTACACCGGCAGTTGCCAATGAATCCGCCCATCTTCCAGATAAATTTGGATGCGGTCCTTCTCCGGCGTACTGACGCCACCAGTCAATATAATGCTCTTGATAATTGATGCCCCATTCTGTCATAAGTATCTCAGCGCCCAATTTTTTGGCGATGTTTGTGGGTAATTCTAAGGTCGGAGGTTCATTTGGTATCTGTCCATTAAACATACGAGCAAAAAAGTAGATATCATTAAATACTTTTTGCGCAAAAAAAGTTATACCTCCATAACTGTCTGCCACTTTTGACTTTTGGAAATACTCAGCAGAAGATTGGACCTGTGGCTGAGTCCATTGAAAGGTATAATAATCATGAGGCGCAATGAACTCCACCCCATTTGTTTTCCATTGCTCCATATTCTGTATAGTACTCTTAGCGTCCCTTTGGGGTGCTACAAGCCTATCAAACAAGTAACGGTTCCAGTCTCCAGCATCACTAAAAGACTGCGCTATCTGAGCGGCTTGTCCGTTAAATCCATTTCCACCAAATACATTAATTCCTACACGAACATCAGGATTTACATCTTTAAGAATTTTACGAGTCTTCTGATACCAAGTGAAATAGTTCGCCACGTTGTTTTTTCCCGGGCTACAAACATGCCATGGAGGACAACCACTCGCTGTCTGTTCATTGTACTGTCCCATGTAATAAGGCTCATTTGCTAGTTGAAAATATTTCAATTTATACGGTTCTGGGTGTTCTCCATATCCAGGTTGAGCACGTAACCAAGCAAAGTAACCGGCATAATTGGGGTCCTGTGATATCCTATCAATTTGATATTCATACGTCGTAATAGCACTTCCTGCAGGAAAGGATTTTTGGGGTTTTGACCTTCGAACTGTTATCTCTCCCGTGGTGAAATTTATCTTATCAATTATCATCCATTCTCCATCTTCTTCCTTATTCAGCGAACCGATTCGTATCATCTCTTTCTTATCTTCATATACATTAATTACGTTTTGGGATAATTTTTTTCCGTTGGGCAAAGGTGTAATACGAGGTTTATACCGGCTTACATCTTTTATGATAGGTGTGGGAGCACCAGGGACCTGATTGTACAAAAAGCCATACCCGCTGATTGGGTCTTCATCTTTTAAAAATTCGAAACTCGTATTAATACCATTTTCTCCATCATATTTTGATCGAAGGTACCTTACATAATCAGGAGAAAATGAAGTTGATGTGTTATCTCCAGGTTCTAGATTTATTTTAAATGTAGAAAACATTGTCTTATATGGTTCATTAGTCGGAATCGTGAGTGGTGTTATTTCTGATTGAGTGGTTGAGGCATGTCTTACTCGCCAATCCTCTGTACCCCAGCAGGAGATAGGGGCTGGACAGGGAGGCATAGGAGGGTTTGTAGGAACAGGTGCAAGCATAAATTCCGCTAAAGCCTTTATTTCACCTTCTGTAGAGTTTCCATAATTCAGTGCCCACATCCCTTCATGACCAGTCTGTTCCATTAATTTCGCAAACTCAGTAACTCCGAATGTAGTGGGGAGCGGTTGGCGAGAGACAAATAGTACTTGGAATTGACGTTTAATTTTTGGTCCAATTGCCCAGTACCAATGGTAAATATCTGACCAGCTACCTCCAGGGTAATAAAAAAATGAAGGTTTTGCCATCTCGTCATTTAATGATTTAATAAATCTTTGGTCTGTAAACGTACTTAAGGAAAACCGATCATCATAATTTGTCTGCAAGAAAGGCCAACCAATGGCATACCCATACATCATAGGATTAATGGAGTTCACAATATTAGTATAGTTTTGGACTGTTACTTTTGTCCCTACATCAATTGCTATTTCTTTTGGAGGTTGATTATAAGGAAATTGGATAAGCGCTTTATTACCCACGGTATACACATTGGTAGCTTGGTTTTGGTAAAAGAATGTTGAGACAGAATCAATTTTACCGTATGGTAACTTAACGCAGTTATCGTTAGCCGTATCGGCAGTAGTATTGCATGTCAATGTTCCTGTAAGTGTAAATCCTGATGCAGAGTAAATATCTCCAGTCCACCAATATCTATTATCTTTAAATACAGTCATAGCTGTTTTTCCAGATAAAGATCCAAACCCTGAGGGATATTTAAATATTGTCATTCCATCTAGGTTTTCTGTCGGCAGCGGGATTTTTGTTGAATTTGGAATTTGTTTTGTTGAGTCAGTTGGTAGAGTATAGAGAGCAGTCGGTGTTCTAAACTTTTTTTCGCTAATTCTTCTTATACTTTGTTTATTGCCATATGTAATTATCTGCCAATCATCAAAGACGGCACTTGTCACTTTTTGGTTATTATTTACCGGTGAATTTTTAATTCCTCCAAAATCATCCCAACTACCTTCATCAAATTGTTGTCCTGTTCTCCAATATGTGTCGTTAGGGACAGTACGTATCCAATAGTCTTTTCCTTTTGTGACGATTTCTAGATATGAGTTATTTTCACGTGGAACTATATTTATAGTATCAATACTGTTTACAGGAAAGTTTGCGAACAGACTGTCCAGAGTAAATGTTTTAATTGGTTCATCAGCTTTTGATTTAACAGTGATTTTTTGTGAAGAGTTGCTGAATAAAATCATTGCGGCAATCACAACTGACACCAGTAGGAAGACAAAAATTGCCGTATAAAAATGTCTTTTTTTACAACACATGTTTTTATATTAGTAAACGACTAATATCTTGTCAATGTTTAATTTAATCCTTGTTTAAAGAACATGATTTTCGCGAAGATAAGTGGCGTCGTATTCGGAGTAGTTTTTGCCAAGCAGAGCCGCAATAAGTTCGAGGGTAAGGCGAGCTGTTTTACCGTCAATGTCTTTGGAAGGATCGCCTTCCACAATATCTATAGAGTTAACAATCCCTTCTTTGCCGAGCCGTTTACAAATATACTTTATTTCCCTGTAAGTAAATTGTCCGTTGTAATGCTCAGTAATGCCAGGGTTTAAGGGATCATCAATCGCATCCAAGTCTAAACTAATATGAACGTATTCTGTCCCGTCGGTAATAATATCAATCGCTTTATCAAGAGATTTTTTTAATCCGTTTTCAATAATATCGTCCATTGAGATAAGGTTGGTTTTAAATCTATTTATATTTACATATTCATCCTTATCTATGTACTGCGCGCCAAAAATGCAGAGGTTTTTCGGCAGTACATGCGGAATATTTTTGTGATTTATATTTACGAGCTCCATATCGCCATGTCCAAGAATTAATGCAGTAGGCATGCCATAGACCCAGCCGGTTTCAGTAGTTTCTGTAGTATGAATATCAGTGTGTGCATCAATCCACAACACTCCTATTTTTTTTCGTTTACGCAGTAACCCGTAGATACTTCCGATTGCAACACTATGATCTCCGCCGATGGTAAGCGAGATGTCGTGTTGATAATTGATTTGTTTTTCGATATGAGAAGCGAGCTCTTTACTGAAGGTAACAATATTTTTTTTAAACTTAGCATGTGTATCAGTGAAAACATTTTTGTTTACTTCAGAAGCTTTCACTGTCGTAACTTCTTCATAGGGAATATTGAGAGTTTCAAACATTTGAAAAAGGCCATGTTCTTTCAAGTATTGCGGGAAAGTGGCAACAGGGTTATTAGCATACCCCAAATTCGAGCAGGCATTGATTATTTTCACTGACATAAGGAGTTTATTGTAGCAGATTTATTAGTATCTAGTATTCAGTATTTAGTATCCAGCATTGAGTAGGGAACGGTCCCCACATCGTTACGCTAGACGGGGCACAGCGCGACCGTTCCGTACATGAATAGAAAGTCTAAGGGCTTACGTTCTCGTTGCTCGTATCGTTATTCGTAGGACGTCATACGTAAAACCATACGAGCTGCTAAAACGTTCGCCGTTAATCGATGTTTTTATTTCTTCCCCATTTTCAACTCCGCTGTGCAGAATTTACAACGGTGTGCTTTCACAGGAATCAAGCTCAGACACTCGGGACAGGTTTTCTCAGATGGGTCTACTTTTTCACCGCTTTTGATGCGTGCCATTATTCGGTTCATAGGCATAACTACGAAGAAATAAATAACAGAAGCAACGATCATAAATGATAAGACAGCATTTAGAAAATCACCGACCATAAACCGACTATTATTGACAGTAAAATAAATCCCTGAAAAATCAGGTTTTCCGCCGATTGCTGCGATAAGGGGTGTGATAACATCCTTAACCAGTGCAGTTACAATCGTGTTAAATGCACCTCCGATAACCACAGCAACTGCTAAGTCAATCACATTTCCCCGTAGTATAAAGTCTCTAAATCCTTTAAACATAGTATTATTTAATAAATAATAATGTGCCTTTATTATACATCTGAGTATATCTTTTTGTAGGATATATCATTTCTATGATGAATAAAATCAGGTATTTTATACATTAAAAATTATATGTGTATTATGCGAAGTTCACCAATTATAGTAGTGAATGATCTCATGCAACACGGATATAAATATATCCTTACTGAACCACAGGGAAAAAACTTTGATCCGTTATTTAAACCGGAATTAATACCGAAAGAAATGCTTACCTTGGGTGTATTTGGCGGCAAGTATATGACTGATTGCCGTGATGAGTTTCCCGCTAACTGGTTCATCCATGCCAAACTCTGCCATGACAAACACGATTCGGATCTGAATTTTTTTAAAGTAAATGCAAGCCAACCGTTATCTGTGTGGCGGAAAAATGGTTGGATTTATTATGAAGATCCGCGAGGCTGGTTTCAGTGGTACTGCCGTTATTTTATGGGTCGACGTTTGCCCGAAGAAGATGCGCGGCAAATCCGGCGATGGCGTTTGATGAAGCGACACATCGCGCAAATTCAAAAGCATTGTATAAAGGGAGATTTCGAGTGCCGACGCGTACAGCGGCAGGCATTGTTGCATTGGGCGTATGACAGCAGGGTTTTGTAGAGACGACCCGCCGGGTCGTCTCTACGTTATAATAAAAATATGCAATTCTGGAAAGACTACGAATACAAAAACCTAACATTTTTTATTCTCAGCTTAATCGCTTCTTACTTTTTATTTAAATCAGAAACTGTCCATACCTATATTTTGCATTTAGGAAAATTGGAGTATCTTGGTGCGTTTATTGCAGGCATGCTCATGGTCTCTACATTTACGGTTTCAATAGCAACGGTGGTACTCTTGATTATTGGTGAACAGGTACCGCATTTATATGTGGGACTCATTGCTACCTTAGGTTCGGTAATCGGTGACTTATTTATTTTCCATTACATAAAAAACAGAGGAATAGTTGATGAAATTAAACACTTTTTTGAGTTTTTGGGTGATGATAGGATAGCCAACTTGTTAAAAACCAAATATTTCAGCTGGACATTACCAATCATGGGTGCACTTATTTTAGCATCACCGCTACCCGATGAGCTGGGCATCAGTCTGATCGGCATTTCTGAGATGAAAACAAATAAATTCATACTTCTTTCATTTATACTAAACGGTATTGGTATATTTTTGATTCTCACCGCATCATCGTTTATAAAGATTTAGTTGTTGATTATGAATAACAAAAGCAGCGCTGCGCTTAGTTCAGTAATTGCAAGTATTTTATTGACTCTCATAAAATTAGTTGTCGGGATTATGACCGGTAGTATGGGTATATTATCTGAAGCGGCACATTCTCTACTCGATTTAGGAGCAGCTGTACTTACCTATTTTGCAGTGAAAGTAGGTGATAAACCCGCTGATAAAACTCATCCGTATGGACACGGGAAAGTAGAAAGCGTTTCAGCTCTTATTGAAACAGGGCTACTATTCCTCACCAGTTTTTGGATTATTTATGAAGCGGGCAAACGCTTATTTGAAAACAAAACCGAGGTTGAGGTGACATGGTATGCATTTGCCGTGATGTTTATTTCTATCGCAGTTGATTTCTCACGATCACGTGCTTTAAAGAAAGTGGCGAAAGAAACAAACAGTCAGGCACTTGAGGCGGATGCACTTCATTTTAGTTCTGATATTTTAAGCTCTGCGGTAGTTATTATCGGTTTAATTTTTTCGTATTTTGGCATAGCCAGAGCTGATGCGATTGCGGCGCTTGGTGTTTCACTGTTTGTTCTGCATGCGGCTTACAGTTTGGGAAAACGCACCATAGATGTGCTTGTTGACGCGGCGCCACTGGGATTACAGGATGAGATTATGCAGCTTACGCAAAAAGTGGAGGGTGTTGTGGCAGTGCCGCAGCTTAGGGTGCGTCCTGTAGGCCCCACTGTGTTTGTGGATATGGAAATTTCAGTTGCACGCAATCTTCCATTGGAAACAGTGCGCGCGATTCAACAAAGGATTGGAGAGAAGATTCATAAAAAAATTTCAGAAGCGGATATTACTATTGAAGTTGTTCCTTTGGCACTTACCACAGAAACAATTGTTGAGAAAATCCAAATTATTGCGCATGCGCAGGGTCACTCAGTCCACGACATTGCAGTACACAATCATAGCGGTAAGCGGTTTGTAAGTTTTGATCTGGAAGTCGATTCACATGCAACTTTTAAAGAAGCGCATGCGGTGTCCACGAAGCTTGAGAACAAGATAAAAAAGGAGTTGGGGGTTGACTTTGAAGTGTCAGTGCACATAGAACCCTTGTACAAGACTATGATTGATGGTGAAGAAGCGAGTGTGGATGTTAAAAAAGATATTGAAGAGAAAATTAACACAGTTATTACATCAATAAATACTGTGCGAGAATATCACAAGCTGCAAATACGTAAAATTGACGGGCATTTTTTTGTGAGTATGCATGTAATTTTTTCAGATACGGAAAAATTAGAAGATGTTCATACGACAGCCAGTAGGCTTGAGTATCTCATTCGCCAAGCCGATCCTTCTATTAAAAAAGTTCTCATACATACAGAACCTCTGTCTGACAAATAATAGGTCCAGGCAGCTCGTCCCTACGCTCCATCCCACCCCGGAGGTGTAATTTCAGGCGAATTTCAGGACCATGCGTTAGAATCAATTCCATGAAAGGAGGTGGAATAAATGGGTAAAAAATTATTAATCGCCGCAGCAGCTGTGACTATCGTAGGAATTGGTGCATTTGGCGTAAAAGGAGCAGTTGCACAGGATGTCCAAAACGGCTATACATCATTAATTCAAAAAATTGCTGATAAATTTCATCTAAATAAAGATGATGTGAAAGCTGTGTTTGATCAAGAGAGAGCAGACCGCATGAAACAAATGGAAACACAGTATGAAGCTCGCCTAGATCAGTTGGTTAAAGATGGAAAAATAAATGATGCTCAAAAACAGTTAATCCTTGCGAAACATAAAGAACTTATCGCAAATAGACAATCTGCTATGCAAAACTTCAAAACTATGACTCCAGACCAGCGTAAAGCAGCTATGGATCAACAGCATCAGGACTTACAAAATTGGGCAAAACAGAATAATATACCGTTGCAGTATCTTATGGGTGGCAGAGGTATGGGTATGATGGGTAAAGGCCATTGGAAGGGTTGGTAAGGATTAATGTAGAGACGCCCCCGCCATGGCGGGGCGTCTTTACGATTTTTATAACGTCTATTCGTTCTCTGTCTTTTCTGTTGGTGTGGGCTCAGAAGATTTGGTTGGAGTGGGAGACTGCGAAAGATGCGGTGTGGGTTTTTTTGCTCTGTTTTCATTCCTTCTTTCATCTTCTTTTTCATGATCTTCGCTTTCAGTTGGCTTTATACTTGTTTTTGGTGTAATGCTTAGTTTTTCATGATCTTTTTCATCTTCTTTCTCATTCTTATCTGTAGATTTTTTGTGGTCATTTTTTTTGAGTTCACCGGTACTTTGTTTTAGTGACGCTGCGGCAAGTCGGAGTGCTTTTTTTGCCGTTTCTAAATCTGTACGTGCTTTTGGCAGCGAAGATGAACTTATAGCTGTGAGAACATCATCGAGTGCAGTTTTTGCATCGGCTAGGTTTTTCTTCGCTTCATCTAGTTTTGTTTGGAGATCTGTTATGTCTTTCCCGGCGGTCTTTTGGGTATCAACTTCAGTCTGAACTTTAGTTATTAATGTATTTAATTCAGTGTACAGATCATTAAATTTTTCAAACCGTTCTAGAATATTTATTTCATTGAGTATTGTACGAAAATCTTTGTCTTCATACATTTTGCTAACAAGTTTCATAAGAGATTGTATATCAGTAGCACTTGCTACATCAGTTTTATACGTATTCAATTTATCGATTGCAACCGTTATATCTTTAGCAAGAATTTTTTTTATGTCGTCACTTAACTTATTAGATTTTTGCATACGATCATTTATTTTCTGTAGTTGTTGAATACGCTGATCAATCTTCTGCGTTATTCTTTTTTTGATTTGTTCAATATTTGCAGGTTTTTTTGCTTCAGGAGAAGGCGAAATTGTAGCTGCTGTTGGCTCAGGTGTTGCAGATTGTGCGTAAGTTACTCCAGTCAGCATGACTGACAGACTAAAAATAAATACCGGAAAGAGTATGTTTTTTTGAATAGTCATGATATTAATTAAACTGAGTTACATCTTTTAGTAAATTTTGAATACTGTCAGGACTTTCTTTATCCAAATTATCTAGTTTTTTATTTATATCATCTGTATCTTTGTCCAGACTATCAGTGGAGGGTTTTGCTTGTGTCGGTAGTGCTGTTGGTCTATTATTCAGATGACCTTTTTTTTCTTTTGCAGCCGAGTTATATACTTGCGTATTACGGGAGTTGGAAAACAGGAGCCCTGCGCCAGCAATAATCGCAAATAAAGCTAGAGCACTAATCACTAAAAGGGAAGAAGGCTTTTTAGGCGCAGGTATAATTGCGGCGGTCTCAATTGGTTGCGGTTCTGTTGGTATGGTTGACTGTGTTGTCATAAAGAGTATAGTAAGTATTATTTATTTTTTTAAAAATTGCAAGCAGTAGCGTATGAAAAAAATAACGGATGAAGCATATATCCTGCAAAATGATACTTTCTATCAGCAGGAATTTAAATCTTTACACTGTAGCAACAGTGTGTTTAAGGATAAAAAGTTTGAGGAATGCCGTTTCGATAACTGCAGTTTTATCGCATGTGTGTTTGATCACTGCGTTTTTAGTGATGTTGTTTTTGAAGCAAGTATATTGAGTGCTGTACAGTTTGTGAGTTGCAGCATTATGGATGCTAAGTTTCAGCAATCGAAATTAATGAGTATTGATTTTACGAAACTAATGAATATTCATTCATTACATTTTGAGAACTGTGAACTTGAGTATTGTAATTTTAGCTATCTTAAATTATCAGGGATGAAGTTGAGTACTTCGAGGGTTGAGGATTGTGATTTTTTGGAAACAGATTTATCGAAAACCGATTGTTCACATTCAAGTTTTAATAACACCAGATTTTTTCATACGAATTTAACGAAAGCGAATTTTGAAAAGTCTACGGAGTATGAAATAGCGCTTGATCAAAATACTGTGAAAGGTGCAACCTTTTCGTTACCCGATGCATTGGTGTTGTTGAAGGGTTTTGAATTAAATATTAAGTAGTAGGGACAGGTCCCCACAACGTCCCGAGTTACTAGAGACTAGGCGGGGCACGGCGCGACCTGTCCGTACAGGCGCAAAAATTATTGATTTGTAGGGAACGGTTTCAAACCGTTCCCTACATTCGCATTACGCTTTTCCTAATAACCAATACCGAATACCTAATAACCTCACTTCCTAAATCATAAATCTAATTGTATTGTTTCAGCTATTTTATCTGCCATAAATTCATGACCCTCAACTGAGGGATGTATGCCATCATCTGGATTTACATATTTTTTATCACCTTCCTGTTGTCCATCTGTAATTGATGGATGATACGCATCAATGAATGGCGCGTTTAAAGAACGGGCAAGACCAATGGCATTTTGCAGTTGTTCATTTATTTTTTCTGCTTGTTCTTCACGCGATTTTTGATCCCAGTTTACACCGTGCGGGCCTTTGCCAAAATCATGGGAAAGCGGTGCTATTTCTGCCAGCACATATACTTGTTTGGAAATTTGTCTTCCAGCCTGGATCATTTCCGCAAGCTTCAGCCAATGAGCATCGCGATCAAATGGTGACAGCGGATTATAGCCAAATGAAGCAATTATCAAGATGTCCGGTTTTAATTCCGGAAGAGCAGGATAATTTCTATTTTTATATGTGAGCGGTTTATTTAATCGCTCCATACCTTGCTCCACATTCTGCGAACCGACACCATAATTAAAAAGTTTAAATTTGGTAGTTGGATATTTTTTTGTAAGCGCGTGCTCTAGGTATTCCAGTTTTTCTCCCATAGTGTCAACCATAGAATCACCAATTATCGCGATTGTATACTCATCTTTTTTAACAGCTAGTGTGGGTGAAGGAATAGGTGTGATGATGGGTTCAGTTGGTTCAACCATAGTGGGTGTTGGCGTAGGCGATGAAGTAATTGCCACACCTTGCACTGTACCGGTATTTTGGACGAGTAATTTTTTTTGTACAGAAGAGTGTGGTTTATAGAAACTTGTGAAAATAAATAAGGTAATACTGATGATTGCAAAAATTTGAAGCGTAATAATGCGTTTGCGGTTTGCACTGTCTTTTTTATCAGATTGTTGCAGTTTTTTTTCGTCGACATAGACATAGAGAGACATATCATTTAGTGTAGGAGATATTCAGGGTGATTGCAAGATTGGTAGAGACGCCCCGCCATGGCGGGGCGTCTCTACGCAAACACCGATATAACCCTGTCGGGTTTTATAAATATGGAAGATCCGATATTTCCTGACATACGCGGATTATCAACTGGCGCAAGACGCGCAAAGTGCAGAAATCCCTCAAACCCATATTTGTCAATAATATGCGAAAAAATAATGTGTCGTGAAGTTTCATTCCCTTTATACGCTTCATACAGTGGTTCTCGTAAATCAGGATTTTTTTTCAAAAACTGTGTGAGTGCTTCACGCTGCAATTTATAAGAAGTTGGGACAGAAACACATGATTCAGTGAGGGCTTCGGTAATCCCACGAAATAACAATAGCTGATACCAACGCCACATACCTTTTGATTGGGAGTGAGCATACTCATGTTCTAACATTCCTGTTTCAAAATTACTTGCAAGCACTATCGTTGGTACTCCCAAAGCAGTGGTATAACAGGCCGCATAGCCAATTGCCCCATGTGTTAGTTCTTGATATGTTTGTTTTAAAACAATAATTTGGAATTTTTTTTCTGTTTTTTCTGTTACTCCCAAAAATGATCGAACATGGTGGAGCAGTGAGTCCGCACTCCAGTCGTGAACAAGCGTGCGCACCTTGAGCGTTTGTTCTTTATCATAATTTTTTTCAAGAAATGTTTTGAGGCTACAGTGATATGACGAATGTGTATTTGTATATGCTTGGGGATCATAGAGCAGTCCCGCTTCTGATTTATTTAAGGAAAGCTTTCGTACATAACCGCTCAGGCTCGTGTATTGATTCGAGGTGTCAACTCCTGTTGCGACAAGTTTCAACGTATTAAGAAGCGCATTTTTTTCATACATATTTGATTTTTGTAGCCATTGTGAGGCGATAGCAAGCAGAAATAAATTTCGCTCAGGATGGTTAAAAAAAAGCGGATCAATTTGGTAATCATCCAGCAGTTCGGATACGACAGGTAACAGTGAAGAAATTTTTTTTTCGTTTTCCAAATTATAGAGTTGAAGAGCACATGAAAAAGATTTGTGTGATGCAGCTACTGTTTCAATGGATTGAGTCGCGGTTGTGTATGACGTATGAAAATGAAGAATTGGTAACAATGGTACCGCAGATTATTACCATTCCCTTACTTGATTGTTACAGTATACACGATTTTTGATCAAAAAAAAAGGGGCCTGCGAATTGGATCAATCAGCTCGCATCAGAGATCGGAATAGATAAGAGAATCCGATCTTTTCTGATTTTCCGACTTCTCTAACTTAACTTAGAACATTGGAAGGGTTGAGTAAATATATAATGGAGGTATAATAGAAAATCTATGAGTGAACTAATTCAGTCACCAGAATTTAGGGGCCATACTCAAGCACACATGAATTGTGGTGTGTTTTGTATTTTAGAATATGATAAACGTTATGCTTTATTATTGAATAAAGGCCAAGAACGTGAAGGGAAGGAGCCTGTGTTTACGCCGATTGGTGGAGGTATTAAAGTAAATCGGGCAACAATGCGTGAATTGGAAGAGCGTTTATCACTTCCTCGAGATAGTTTTGATGTTCCATTCGGATTTGGAAAACATAATCAGGTTATGAGAAGTATAAGAAATAGAATGCCAGGTGAGAGAAATTTACGTTTCAATATGCCATTGACACACATGAACTTGGATTTTCTCACCCAGTGGTTGCAGGAAAGACATGAAGGACGTGATCTTTCACCATACCGGGAAATGATGGAAGAATTGACAGAAGAGTATCCGCTGTTAAGACCCACCGAGGTAGAACAAATTAGTTTTGAATTAGCAGGTTATAATGCGTTTTGGAAAGGACTAAATCATACAGTTCCGGAGTTAAAAATAATGGAGTTATATAATTTGTATCCCTCCGAAGAAGTATTGATGCGAATGCTAGCAATATCTCAACACTACAGATCACCATTATATTTTGCTACTCACGAGGAAATTAATGCAGGAGTGGCGACTGATGGCCGTCGTATTGGTAAGTCTGCAGAGATGCTTTTCGATCCAAAACCTATTATTGAGGTTCCAAGAATGTAAGATTAAAGAATAATAAATTCGAAATACGAATATCGAAATCCGAAATTTAATACTAAATTTAAGAGTTATGATTTTTTTAGTACCATACTGATCGTAAATATGATCAGGGTGATGAGGACGATGGTACCGCCTGTCGCGAGATTGAAATAATAGGATAAAAATATTCCTGAAATTACGGAAAAAATTGATATAAATTCTGCGTAGAGAATTGTAACCTTAAAATTTTTTTTAAACTGCAGAGCTGTAATTACAGGAATCACAATAAGTGCCGAAATCAATAGTACTCCCACAATTGGAATGGCAAGAGATACTGTGAGGGCCGCAAGCGTGATTAAAATCGTATTTATAAAGCGGGTAGGAATACCACTTACTTGAGCTGCTTCTTCGTCAAACGTAACATATACAAGCTCTTTATATAACAGAAGTAACAGCGAGATAATAACTATTCCAAATCCGCCAATAATAAATACATCGCTTTGTTTCACCGTTATAATTGAGCCAAATAAATAACTGAACAGATCAACATTAAATCCGTGAGCCAGACTTATTAAAACCACTGCAAGTGCCAGACTTCCCGAAAGAAATAATGCAAGCGCTGATTCACCATAGACTTTTTTGGTAATACGTAAACGTTCCATAGCAAGGGATGAGAGTATCGATGAACCAATGGCAGTAATGAGTGGGTTTATTTTAAACAGGAGTCCAATAGCGACACCGGCAAGTGAGACATGGGCAAGAGTGTCTGCAATTAAAGAGTAGCGGCGCAGTACAAGGAAAATGCCGATAAACGGTGCGATAATAGCAATAAGTATTCCTGCCTCAAGTCCGCGAACAATAAATCCGTATTGAAATATATCCAACATAATTTTGTTATTTAATGTGAATTCCGAATTTATAATTCGTCATTCTGGTAAGCTAAAACGCAGTTTGAGCGCATCCAGAATCAACATAGCACCATTGCAATTCGTCTGATTCTGGACAAGCCCTCCAATTCGGAGGGCAAGCCAGAATGACGAATTGCTTGTATATGTCATCAGACAAACTGCGGAATTCAGATTTATTGTTGGGAATACCCCGCTGTTTATAACTGCGGGGATACCTTAGTCAAAAACAACAACAAACTTTTTAATATTCATCTAAATACCCCGTCAGCTTGCTGCGGGGAAGTTTATTTTTAAATATAAATTTTTTGTAGAGACGGGGCATGCCCAGTCTATACGTCGTGTATTAATGTTTATGTAATATAAATGTCATTTGCGCACCGTATAATTTTCTCACTTCATCATTCTTTAAAAATTGTTTCGGGTCACTATCATACGCTAATGTTTTATTGATGCACACCAGCTCTGTGACTTCATGCGCCACAGCATTAATATCATGTGACACAAGCACTAATGTTTTATTTAATTTTTTGTTTAATTCTTGTAACAAAATATAAAACTGTTCCTGATTTTTCACATCAATGCCTGCAGTCGGTTCATCCAAAAAAATAACCTCCGGTTCACTTGCTAAAGCGCGGGCGATAAAAACGCGTTGTTGTTGACCGCCTGATAAATCGCCTATCAACCTATCTTTATACTCCCACATTTCTACATGCTCAAGCGACTGTTTAATCAATTCTTTATCAGTTTTTGTGATGTTGTTTAGCAATCCCTTTTGACCATATCTTCCCATCGCAACTACTTCTTCCACAGTGATCGGGAAATTAGTGTCGAAATTTACCACTTTCTGAGGGACATAGCCGATTTTATACCAGTCTCTAAACTCAGCAATTGGTTTCCCAAATAATTTGACAGTACCTTTGTGTGGTTTTAGTAAACCCACCATTATTTTTAACAGCGTAGTTTTTCCACCACCATTCGGACCGATTATCCCCAAATAATCTCCCTGGTGTAGATTGAAGGTAATGTCTTTCAACACCTCTTCGCGGTCATATTGAAACGATACATCACTCAACTCAATAATATTTTTTGTGTGATCTACTGACATTCTAAAGAAGTTTTTAAATTAGTAAGATTTTGTTCCATGACTGTAAAATAGTTTACACCTTTTTGTATATCTTCAGTCGGAACTCCTTCAAGTGGATCAAGCACAAGTGTTTGTGCACCCACTTCGTGCGCAAGAGTTTCAGAAAATCTTGGTGAAACTAATTTTTCAAAAAAAATATATTTAATTTCATGTTCTTTTGCGAATTGAGACACAGCCGCCAACTGTTTTGGTGATGGCTCTTCATCAGGTGAAAGCCCAGCAATCGAGACTTGATTTAACCCATAGTCACGAGCTAAATACCCGAACGCAGCATGTGAAGTAATAAAGTCTTTTCGATGGCAGCGACTCAGTTCTGCGCGGTATTTTGTGTCGAGTTCATCTAGCTGCTGCAGAAGAGATTGTGCGCGTGCTGTGTACGACTGTTCATGCGTGCGGTCAACTGCGATAATACCTTCCAATATATTTTCCACTTCTTTTTTCGCAAGATTAGGCGATAGCCATATATGTGGATCGTTATTTACAAATCCTTCTCCGACTGTAATTACTTTTACACCGTTTTGTTCAACTTCGTTTGAAATTTTTTTCGCCCAACTTTCCAAATTTTCGCCATTGAGAATGAGGAGTTTACTGTTTTCTATAGTTGCTAAATCCTGTGTACTTGGCTCATAATCATGCGGCTCAGCTCCGGCTGGTGTAATATTTTTTACTGCGACTTGTATGCCGCCGATTTGAGTTGTGAAAAAGTACAGTGGATAAATGGAAGTGGTTACTTGTAACTTCCCCAAGTTTGTATTATATTTTTGCTGTTTACTCACTCCATAGAGGA